>JAZJXN010000037.1:11595-17603 GCA_040390885.1 Pseudomonadota bacterium
TTCGCGGCGTGGCCCCGACAGCGCGTGAGCGAGAGCCTTCCATGACCGATGACGTGCAATCCGACCGGCAGCGCGGCTTCCTGGGCTTCGTCGAGCGGGCCGGCAACCTGTTGCCGGACCCGACGATCATCTTCCTCTACCTGATCTTCGCCCTGATGCTGCTGTCGGCGCTGGGCGCGGGACTGGGCTGGGAGGCGTCGCTTCCCTATTCGGGCGACACCCCGCCCGCCCATGCCGAGCTGGCGAACGGGGTCCTGACCTACCGGGCGTCGAGCCTGTTCTCGGAGGAGAACGTCTCGCGCCTGTTCAGCGAGATGCCGCGAACCTTCGCCAGCTTCGCGCCCCTCGGCCTGGTGCTGACCATCATGATGGGCGCCGCGGTGGCGGAGCGGTCGGGGCTGTTCTCGGCCCTCATCCGCGCCTCGCTGCGGAATGCCAGCAAGGGCCTGCTGACGCCGATCATCGCCGTCATCGGCATGGTCTCGCACCACGCCTCCGACGCGGCCTATGTGGTGTTCATTCCGCTCGCGGCGATCATCTTCGCGGTCGCCGGGCGACATCCGCTCGCGGGCCTTGCGGCGGCCTTCGCGGCGGTCTCCGGCGGTTACGCCGGCAACCTGCTGCCGGGACAGATCGACGTGCTGCTGCTGGGCTTCACCCAGGAGGCGGCGCGCATCGTCGATCCGGCCTGGACGATGAACCCTCTGGGCAACTGGTACTACATCGTCGCCATCGTCCTGCTGTTCACGCCGGTCGTCTGGTTCATCACCGACCGCGTGGTCGAGCCCCGGCTCGGAGCCTGGGGCGGCGTCGTCGACGACGAACTGCGCGCCGACCTCGACAAGGCCGACGTCACCGCCGAGGAACGCAAGGGCCTTCGCCATGCTGGCCTGGTCATGCTGCTGCTGGTGGCGGGCTTCGCGGCCCTGGCCCTGTGGCCCGGGTACACACCGTTCATCAACGAGGAGGCGGAGGGCCCCGCCCGGCTGCAGCCGCTCTACGCCTCGCTGATCGCGGGCTTCTTCCTGCTGTTCCTCGCCACGGGCGCGGTGTTCGGACGGGCCACGGGTGCGGTCAAATCCGCCGGCGACATTGTCGAGATGATGCAGCACGGCGTGCGCACCATGGCCCCCTACCTCGTCTTCGTGTTCTTCGCCGCCCACTTCGTGGCCATGTTCAACTGGTCCGGGATCGGTCCGATCATCGCCATCAACGGCGCCGAGGCCCTGCAGACCGTGGGCATGCCCGCCGCCATGCTGCTGGTCTGCGTCCTGCTGCTGTCGTCGTTCCTCGACCTCTTCATCGGCTCGGCCTCGGCCAAATGGAGCGCCCTGTCGCCGGTCGTGGTGCCGATGTTCATGCTGCTGGGCATCAGTCCGGAGATGACCACCGCCGCCTACCGGATGGGCGACAGCTACACCAACATCATGACCCCGCTGATGAGCTACTTCCCGCTGATCCTGGCCTTCAGCCGTCGCTGGGACGGGACCATGGGGGTGGGGTCGCTGCTGGCGCTGATGCTGCCCTACGCCCTCTGCTTCATGGCGGTGGGGATCGCGATGACCGTGGGCTGGGTGCTGCTCGACCTGCCGCTCGGACCGGGCGCACAGGTCCACTGGACGCCCGCCAAGGCGGGCTGAGGGACCTCAGGCCCCGTCGCCGCCTTCAGGGATCTCCTCGGCGAGAAGCTCCTCGACCAGCGGCTCGATCCAGAGGTTGCGCGAGGCCTTGCGGCGCTCGGCGTGGTAGATGTGGGCCAGCTCCGCGTAGGCGCGGTCGAAGTCGTCGTTCATGACCACGTAGTCGAACGTCTTCCACAGCGCGACCTCGTCCTTGGCCCGGGCGATGCGCTCGCGGATGACCTCTTCGCTGTCCTGCGAGCGGGCGTGGAGGCGGCGGCTCATCTCCGCCAGCGACGGCGGCATGATGTAGACCAGCACCGAGTCGCGCGGCGCCTGGGCGTGGATCTTCATCGCCCCCTGGTAGTCGATGTCGAACAGGGTGCTCTGGCCCTTGGACAGCGCTTCCATGATCGGGATCTTGGGGCTGCCGTAGCAGTTGCCGTAGACCTCGGCCCATTCCAGGAACTCACCGCGCTCGACCATGGCGTCGAACTCCGGCCGGTTGACGAAGTGGTAGTCGCGGCCCTCGTACTCGCCCGGACGCGGCGAACGGGTCGTCGCGGAGATCGACAGGTGAAGGTCCGAATGGTCGGCGACCAGCCGGCGCGTCAGCGAGGTCTTGCCGACCCCGGACGGCGCCACGACCATCAGCATCAGGCCCCGTGTCGGCCGGGCCTCCTCACTCGACATTCTGCACCTGTTCCCGGAACTGCTCGATCACCGCCTTGAGGTCTAGACCGATGGCGGTCAAGGCCGGGGTCGCCGATTTTGAACAGAGGGTGTTGGCCTCGCGCATGAATTCCTGGGTCAGGAAGTCGAGCCGGCGGCCGGAGGCGCCCTCGCCCGCGATCAGGCTGCGCGCGGCGGCGACATGGCCGACGAGCCGGTCCAGCTCTTCACGGACATCGGCCTTCACGGCCATGACGGCAGCTTCCTGGGCGATGCGCTCCTCGCTGACCGAACCGTCGAGCAGTTCGGTCATGCGCTGGGCGAAACGTTCCTTGATGACCACGGGATGGCCGGCCGATTCCGCCTCGGCGGCGGCGACCAGGACCTCGATTCGTTCGACCAGTCCGGCCAGCACCGGGGTCAGGGCCGCGCCCTCTTCCAGCCGCGCTGCCTTCAGACCATCCAGCGCGACGGCGATGGAGCCCGCCAGAGCCAGTTCCAGGGCCGCGCGCGCATCGGCGTCATCCTCGGCCTCGGACGCCTCCACGACCCCGCGCAGGGCCAGCAAGCCGTCGGCGGCGGGACGATGAATGCGGCCGGATGCGATGTAGGGCTCGACCGCTTCGAGGTAGCGCTCCAGCTGGGCCAGGTTGACGCCGACCGCGCCGCCGCTCTCGCTGCGGCGGGCCTGGACGCTGACATTGACCTGGCCGCGCTGGAAGCGGGCCTGGGCGCCGTCGCGGATGGGGCGCTCCAAGGCGTCGAACCCCGGCGGCGCCTTGAAGCGGACTTCGAGGTTGCGGCCGTTCACGGACCGCGCCTCGACCGCCCAACTCCAGTCGCCGGCGGCGCCTTCGGCCCGGCCGAAGCCGGTCATCCCTGACAGAGCCATCTACTTGCCTGTTCGGGCGCGATAGGCGCGCCACTTCTCGACGTTGCGCTGGTGGTCTTCGTAGGTCACGGCGAAGGCGTGGCCGCCGGTGCCGTCGGCGACGAAGAACAGATAGTCGCTCCTGGGCGGATCCATCACGGCGGCCAGGGCGGCGCGACCGGGGTTGGCGATCGGCGTCGGCGGCAGGCCGTCGATGATGTAGGTGTTGTAGGTGTTCGACGCGTTGGTCAGTTCCGAGAGCAGGATCTTGCGCCCGAGCGGCCGGCCCTTGCTGATGCCGTAGATGATCGTCGGGTCGCTCTCCAGCCGCATGCCCTTGCGCAGCCGGTTCACGAACACCGAGGCGACCTGCGGCCGCTCGCTGGCGACGCCGGTTTCCTTCTCGACCACCGAAGCCAGGATGATGGCCTCCTCAAGCGTCGTGTAGGGAAGACCGGTCTGGCGCTGGGCCCAGAGCTGGGCGACCAGCTTGTCGCGCGCGTCCATCATCCGCTGCAGCACCGCCGCCCGGTCCTCGCCACGCTGGAAGTCGTAGGTCTCGGGCAGGATCGAGCCTTCCGGCGGCGTCGGCGCGACCCCGACCAGCGCCGTTTCCCGGGCCAGAATCTCCATGGCCATCTCGGAGGTGACGCCCTCGGGGATGGTCACCTGGTGGCGGACGATGCGGCCTTCGCGGATGTCTTCGAGGACCTGGGCCATCGAGGCGCGCGAGGGAAAGTCATACTCCCCGGCCTTCAGCTCACGGGCGGCGCCGGTGACCTGGGCGGCGGCGATGAAGATCGCGCCCGAATGGATCGCCCCGGCCCGCTCCAGCGACGAGGCGATCTCGTTCAGCCCCGCGCCCCGGCGCAGCATGACGTTGGTGATTCCGCTCGAGGCCTTCGCGGCCGGACCCGGTCCGTTGTAGCTCCAGAGCGCCCAGGCCGTGAACAGGATCAGGGCCGCCGCCACGGTGGCGAACCCGCTCATGGCCGCGATCGACAGGCGGCGCATGACGGTCAGGCCTTGGGGTTTCTTCGGCTTTCGGCTCACGGGGCCTTCTTGAAGATCACGCAGGCGTTGGTGCCGCCGAATCCGAAGCTGTTGGACATCGCCGCCCCGATCGCCATCGGCTTCGCCTTGTGCGGGACGAGGTCGATCGGCGTTTCGAACTCGGGATTGTCGAGGTTGATGGTCGGCGGCGCGATCTGGTCGCGCATGGCGAGGATGGCGAAGATCGACTCCACCGCCCCGGCGGCGCCCAGCAGGTGGCCGGTCATCGACTTGGTCGAGGACATCGACACGTTCTTGGCGTGGTCGCCCAGCAGGCGTTCGACGGCGCGCAGCTCGAGGCCGTCGGCCATGGTCGAGGTGCCGTGCGCGTTGACGTAAGTGATCTCCGACACGTCGAGGCCGGAGTCCTTCAGGGCCGCCGCCATGGCCCGGAAGCCGCCGTCGCCGTCCTCGGACGGGGCTGTGATGTGGTAGGCGTCGCCCGACAGGCCATAGCCGACGACCTCGGCATAGATCTTCGCGCCGCGGGCCTTGGCGTGCTCGTACTCTTCGAGCACCAGGATGCCGGCGCCCTCGCCCATGACAAAGCCGCCGCGGTCCTTGTCGTAGGGACGCGAGGCCTGCTCGGGCTTGTCGTTGAAGTCGGTGGCCATGGCGCGGCAGGCGACGAAGCCCGCGACGCCGATCGGGCAGATGGAGGCCTCGGCCCCACCGGCGATCATGATGTCGGCATCGCCGTACTTGATCAGCCGGGCGGCGTCGCCGATGGCGTGCGCGCCGGTCGCGCAGGCGGTCACCACCGAGTGGTTCGGGCCCTTGAAGCCGTACCGGATCGAGACCTGGCCCGATGCGAGGTTGATCAGGGCCGACGGAATGAAGAAGGGGCTGATGCGGCGCGGACCCTTGTCGCGCAGTTCCAGGGCCGTCTCGGCGATGGTGTTCAGACCGCCGATGCCCGAGCCGATGATGGTCCCGGTGCGGAAGGCGGTTTCCTCGTCGATCTCGGTCAGACCGGCGTCGCGGACGGCTTCGTCGGCGGCGGCCATGGCGTAGAGGATGAAATCGTCGACCTTGCGCTGGTCCTTCGGCGCCATGGTCTGGTTCGGGTCGAACGAGCCGGGGACGTCCGGTCCGCCGCCGCCGCGACCGTCGACCCGCGGGATCTCGCAGGCGACCTGGCAGCCGTATTCCTCGGGGTCGAAGGTGGTGATCCGTCCGGCGCCGGACTTGCCCGCCAGGATCGCCTGCCAGGTGATGTCGACTCCGTAGCCGAGGGGGGTCAGGAGGCCGAGGCCCGTGACGACGACGCGACGCATGGAGACTACTCCTTCCCCGTTTCGCTAACGGGACAGCTCAAACGAAGACCGCCGCGCAATACCGGGATTCCCGTTACTGCGCGGCGGCAAATCGACCGGAAGAGGTCAGCGGATCAACCGCCGACCTTCTCCGTGATGAACTTCACGGCGTCGCCGACCGTCTGGATATGTTCGGCGGCGTCGTCGGGGATTTCGATATCGAATTCTTCTTCGAAGGCCATCACCAGCTCGACGTTGTCGAGGCTGTCGGCGCCGAGGTCGTCGATGAAGCTGGCCTTCTCGGTGACCTTTTCGGGATCGGCGTCGAGATGCTCGATGACGATCTTACGCACACGCTCGAGAATGTCGGACATTCGTTAGGGTCCTCTTTGGTATAGTCGTGGCCGAGCCAGCCGTAGCTGGACACGGGAAATCGCGCTCCGCCTACCATGTTCCTTTCGGGGTGACCAGCGGCCAGCCGACGGACAGGGGCGTCTCCTAGATCATCGCCATGCCGCCGTTCACGTGCAGGGTCTG
>JAZJXN010000038.1:0-2798 GCA_040390885.1 Pseudomonadota bacterium
GCGCCCTGCCCGAGGCCGTCCTGCGCGGCCTTCGGGCTCTGGACGCGGACCTCGACGCCGCACGCGGCCACGCCATCGGCTACGGCTCGCTGCACGACGCGCCCGGCGTCGGCCATGTCGATCTGCAGTCCCGCGGCTTCACCGAGTACGAGATTTCCGCCGCCGAGCAGCAGCTGCCGCTCGTCCGCACGCTGTCGCAAGCCTTCGCGCCAGGCGTCATCGGCGTGGGGTTCGTGGCTGACGTGCTCGGCGCGCCTTCGGACGTGATCGGCAACCCCGCCTTCGACACCCTTGCCCTGGCCGGCTTCACCAAGGCCGAGGTCCAGGCCGCCGGGCTCCACGCCCTGGGCGCCGGGACGCTGGTGGATGCGCCATTCCTGACCGAAGCCCAGCAGGCCGTGTTCGAGGACGCCAACCTCGCCGACCGCCTGGCCATGGCCGCGGCGGTGGAGGCGGTCTGCGACCTGCCCGCCGTAACCGAGGTCGCCCTGCCCTTCCAGGCCTCGCCGGCCCAGGCGCTGGCCGCCCAGACCCAGGCCGCGGAGTCGGGCGTCGGCGCCTTCCGCATCGTCCGCGAGTCCGCCCCGGCCAGCTTCGTGCTGGACCTGCCCGAGCCCGAGGCCCCGCGCGCGCCGTACATCGAGCCGACCGTCACCGAGCGCATCGTCGAGAAGGTGGTCGAGCGCGAGCGGAGCCGCCGCAAGCTGCCCGACCGTCGCAAGGGCTACATCCAGAAGGCGTCGGTCGGTGGCCACAAGGTCTACCTGCACACCGGCGAATACGACGACGGCGAGCTCGGCGAGATCTTCATCGACATGCACAAGGAAGGCGCCGCCTTCCGCAGCCTGATGAACAACTTCGCCATCTCGATCTCGATCGGACTGCAGTACGGGGTCCCACTGGACGAATTCGTCGACGCCTTCGTGTTCACCCGGTTCGAGCCGGCGGGACCGGTGACCGGCAACGACTCGGTGAAATCAGCGACCTCGATCCTCGACTATGTGTTCCGGGAACTGGGCGTCAGCTACCTGGGCCGCGACGACCTCGCCAACGCCGACCCGGGAGCGCTGAACGCCGATGGCCTCGGCAACGGCGCGGCGGACGACGACAGCGGCGCGGGCGGCGATGTCCCTGCCCTGGCCAACCTGCAGCAGCTGGCCTCGCGGTTCATCTCCAAGGGCTTCGCGAGGGGCGCGGCGCCCGACAACCTAGTGTTCCTGCCGTTCGGCGGTCGCAAGGCCGAGAGCTCCGATGAGCTGATGCAGCGTGGCGCCGGCGTCTGCCCGGCCTGCGGCGACCTGGCGGTGATGGGCGGCGTGTGCGGCGCCTGCGGGTCGACGGGAGATTAGCACGGAGGGACACGTCGCAGCGGCGAGCATGTCCGGCGCGGAAAGCTGGCCTTAAGCTTGCATCGCTATGGCTCACCACCGGAATTTCGTCGGGAAACCGTGCCGCCATGAAACGACTCGTCCTTGCCGGCCTTGCCGCCGCCCTCCTCGCCACGCCAGCGATGGCCCAGAACCGAGGCCAGATCGCCCAGGTCGCGCGGGGCGCCAGCTGCCCCGGCTGCAACCTCTTCCAGGCCGAACTCACGGGCCGCGAACTCGGCGGGATCAACCTCAGCCGCTCGCGCCTGCGCCAGGCCGACCTCAGTCTGGCGGTGATGAACCGGGCCAGCTTCGCCGGCGCCGACCTTCGCGACGTCAACGCCTTCGGCGGCGTATTCGGCGGGGCCAGCTTCGCCGGCGCCGACCTGACCAACGCCACCTTCGTCGGCGCCTTCCTCGAGGGGGCCAACTTCCGGGGCGCCAACCTGACCGGGGCCAACTTCAGCGGCGCCGAGATGGGCCGCGCCTCGGGCCTGTCGCAGGGCCAGCTGGACCGCGCCTGCGGCGACGTCGCCACCGTCCTTCCGCGAGGGCTTCGCATACCGGCGTGCCGCTAAATACAAGGCATTACCGCGATTTAAGTGGTCTTCCCGAAACGTCTGGGCGAAACGATAACCACGACCTTTCACCGTCTCGGAGCGCCCCGCTTCTGATGCCCCGTTTCGCCGCCGCCCTGTCCGCGTTCGTGCTGTCGAGCCTCGCCCTCGCGGGCCATGTCCAGGCTGCGATCGGCGACAAGGACGTCCCGCGGATGGTCTCCTTCGGCGGGGCCTGCAGCAAGTGCGACCTCTCCGGACGCCGGCTGCAGAACGCCCGCTTCGCCGGGGCCAACTTCGCCAACGCCAATCTCGCCAACAGCGATCTGCGCGGCGCCAGCTTCATGGGCTCGCAGTTCCAGGGCGCCAAGCTGATGGACGCCGACCTGCGCGGCGCCGAGATGATGGGGACCGACTTCAGCTCGGCGAACTTCACCGACGCGGCCATGGATGGCATCGAGGCGCCGGGCGCCAGCTTCATTCGCGCGATCATGGTCAATGTGTCGGCCCGGGGCGCGGAACTGCCGGGCGCCAACCTGGCCTTCGCCAACCTCAGCAATTCCAACTTCACCGGCGCCGACATGCCGGCCGTGAGAATGATCCAGGTCGACGCCCGCAACGCCAGCTTCAACAACGCCGACCTGACCGGCGCCCAGCTGAGCGCCAGCCGCTTCGACAAGGCCTCCTTCCGCGGGGCCGAGCTCGACAGCGCGGTGCTGAGCGGATCCAGCTTCAAGGGCGCGGACTTCCGGGGCGCCAGCTTCGAGCGCACCAACCTGATCGGCGCCGACCTGTCGACCGCCCGCAACCTGACCCAGGACCAGCTCGACGACGCCTGCGGCGACGATCGCACCCGGCTTCCGGTCAATCTCAA
>JAZJXN010000038.1:2808-3572 GCA_040390885.1 Pseudomonadota bacterium
TGGTTCCACGCGGCGGACGAGATCAGCCCCTCGTCCGCCCGGAGAAAGAGCTCCTCCGGGTTGGTGCCCGGGGGAATCGGCTTTTCGAGCACGCTCAGGATATCCTGTCCCGGGTGATCATCGCCCGCCCGCCGCATCCGCCAGCGCCGCCCAGGCCGCCGAAGCCGCCCAAGGAGCCCGCGCCGTCGCCGCGCATGGTGGTCGCGGCCGACCGGCACTAGCCCAACGAAAAAGGGCGCAGCCGAAGCCGCGCCCTCATCCGATCTCGTCTGAGCGAGCGATCTACTTGATCTGCGGCGCCAGACGGATGTGCAGTTCCTTCAGCTGGCGCTCCTCGACCTCGGCCGGGGCGTTCATCAACAGGTCCTGGCCCTGCTGGTTCAGCGGGAAGGCGATGACCTCGCGGATCGCGGTCTGGCCGGCCAGCAGCATGACGATGCGGTCGATGCCGGGCGCGAGGCCGCCGTGCGGCGGGGCGCCATAGCGGAACGCGTTCAGCATGCCGCCGAACTGCTCCTCGACGACCGACTGGTCATAGCCGGCGATCTCGAAGGCCTTGAGCATGATCTCGGCCTTGTGGTTCCGGATCGCGCCCGAGCACAGTTCGTAGCCGTTGCAGACGATGTCGTACTGGTAGGCGAGGATATCGAGCGGATCCTTGCCCTGCAGGGCCTCCATCTCGCCCTGCGGCATCGAGAACGGGTTGTGCGAGAAGTCGACCTTCTTCTCCTCCTCGCTCCACTCGAACATCGGGAAGTCGACGA
>JAZJXN010000039.1:0-2911 GCA_040390885.1 Pseudomonadota bacterium
CCGCCATCATGCCGCTGGGCGCGCCGATCGGCTCGGGCCTGGGCATCCAGAACCGCATCAACATCCGCCTGATCGTCGAGCAGTCGAAGGTGCCGGTGCTGGTCGACGCCGGGGTCGGCACCGCGTCGGACGCCGCCATCGGCATGGAGCTGGGCTGCGACGGCATCCTGATGAACACGGCCATCGCCGAGGCGAGGGATCCGATCCTGATGGCCAGCGCCATGAAGCACGCCGTCATCGCCGGCCGCCAAGCCTACCTCGCCGGCCGCATGTCCAAGCGCATGTACGCCGACCCGAGCTCGCCGCTGGCGGGGCTGATCTGAACCACGGCAGGGCGATAGTATCTGTCGCCTTCGCCTAGCTGAGCGCCGTGAGATCCGCCAAGGCGGCTTCGAGGTGCGGGATCAGTTCATTCTGTCCGTACAAGGAGGGCTCGCCCAGCCGTTTGGCGCTGTCGGGCTGGAAGAAGTCGAGGTCGTGGGCGAGTTCACGGAGACGCTCGTCGGCGATCGACGGGCTGCTCACGTCGACCGTTTCCCAGATATAGTCCTGCAAGGCCTTAACGGCGGGAGGGGCGTCTTCCCTGCCGGACAGGATCGCCTGAATCTTGGCCGCTATGCGGACTCTGTAATCAGTCATGCCGGATCAGGCCGCGGATCCAGCGCTTCGGCCACCGCGCCGGGATTGCGGGCGATCACGGTCAGATAAGCCCGCGTGGCGGCGTCGGGCGCTTTGCGGCCTTGCTCCCAATCCCGGAGCGTCCCTAGTGGAATGCGAAACCGCGCCGCGAAGGCTTCCTGGGACAGCCTCAGCGCCCGTCGGACGATCCGTACGCGCGGCGTCGGGCGCATGCGTTTGATGTCTTCCTCGGTGAGCGGGGGAGCGTCGGGATCGGCGAGTGCGGCGGCGGTGCGCTCCTCGTCCGTCATCGCATCGAACCGGCTCCAATCGATCGTCATGGCGCTTCAATCCCGATGGTAGGCACGTCCTTCCGCAGGTTCGGCCCCGCGCAAGGAAACAATCCGGATGCGGTCGTCCCGCATGACGTACACGACGGCCAGCAGTCGTCCGTATGCCATGCCGATCGCGACGAACCGTTCTTCGTCGCACTCGAAACGATCATCATGCCAGTCAAGGAGAAGAGGGTCGTCGAACAAGGCGCGGGCGGCCTCGAACGGCACGCCATGTCGCGCCAGGTTGGCGGCGGCTTTGTCATCATCCCATTCAAAGGAGTCATCGCGCATGGCTACTGCTTAGCCGTAGTTTTGTCAAACGCTGGTGGGCGAAGCCCTGGCCATAGATCAATCTAAAATTGTATCGCACACGCCTGGAAGTCAATTCGCGCACATGCCGGGCATGGCGCTCCAGCTGTCTTCCGCGCTAGCCTGAATTCATAGGGAAGGGGTAGTCCGCATGCGGTCAGCACTGTTCATCGGCGTCGCCTTCGCGGGCCTGGCCCTGTCAGCCGCCACGCCGTCGCTGACGGCCGATGAGGCCTTCGACCCGCTCGCGGTCTCCGCGATGTGCACCGGCGAATCCCAGGCTGCCGCGGCCGCCGCGCCCGCGGACAAGACGCCGCCGAAAATGCTGCCTGGCTACGGCAACGGCGGCTTCAAGGTCGACACCGGGAATCCCGACGCCCAGCGCTGGTTCGACCAGGGCCTGCGGCTGGCCCGCGCCTTCGCCCATGACGAGGCGAAGGCCGCCTTCGCCGAGGCCGTGCGGCTCGACCCGGCCTGCGCCATGTGCCTGTGGGGCCAGGCGTGGATGGATGGCCCGACCATCAACTACGGCGTCGACGCCGGGGAGCGAACCGCCGCCGGACTGCTGGCCATGCGGGCCCAGACCATGGCCCAGGCAAAAGGCACAGAGAAGGAGAAGGCGCTAACCGCCGCCCTGGTCCGTCGCTATGCGGCCAAGGGCGGTGACGCGGCCTACGCCACGGCCATGAAGACCCTGGCCGCGCGCAGGCCCGAGGACGACGAGATCGTATTGCTGGCCGCCGACGCGATCATGATCGCCACGGACCGCAGCGCAAGGCCGACCGCCGCCATGCCGCTTCTGGAGAGCATTCTCGCCCGCAACCCGACCCATACCGGGGCCATCCACTTTTATATCCACGCGAGCGAATGGGTCGGCGAGCCGGGCAAGGCCGAGCACTACGCCGACATGCTGCAGGGCCTGGCGCCGGGCGCCAGCCACCTGATCCACATGCCCTCGCACACCTGGTACCAGATCGGCCGCTATCGCGACGCGGCCCGGGCCAACCTCGAGGCCATGAAGGTCGACGAGGCCTGGATCAAGACCACCGGCTGGACCAAGCCGGGCTGGGACCTCGGCTACTACGGCCACAACGTCCGCTTCGCGATGGGCGGGGCGCTGATGGCTGGCGATGCCGCCGCGGGCCTGAAGATCGCCGACCACTTCGCGAGCCAGTCTCTGGCCGGCGATCGCAGCGCCTGGCGGGAGATGGGCATCGGCTCGTCCTGGTACGCGTACGGTCGCTTCGCCGAGCCAGACAGGGTCCTGGCGATGCCGCCGCCCGCCGCCGGGCATCCGTTCCTGACGGCGATGTGGCGCTACGGCCGGGGCGAGGCCCTGGCGCGCAAGGGCGACGCAGCGGGCGTCCGCGCCGAGGCGATCGCCCTGCGGTTCGGGGCGGTAGAGCGCAAGGCCTACGGGCGCGGCGGCAAGCTGCTGCAGGCCCAGGCGGACATCGCCCGGCTGACCCTGCTCGGCCGCGCGGCCATGATCGAAGGCCGATACGGCGAGGCGGCGAAAGTCTTCCGCAAGGCCGCCGAGATTCAGGAAAAGACGCTCGGCGATTACCGGGACCCGCCGCCCTGGTGGTATCCCGCCCGCCGCAGTCTCGCGGCCGCGCTACTGGCCAGGGGGCAGCCCGCGCCGGCGC
>JAZJXN010000039.1:2921-5145 GCA_040390885.1 Pseudomonadota bacterium
CCGGCGCTGGAACAGGCCAGGCTGGTGCTGGATAAATGGCCTAACGACCCCATGGCCTTGCTGGTCGTCGCCCGCGCGGAGCGGGCGCTGGGGAGGTCGGCGCTGGCGCAGGAAGCCTCCCGGAAGGCGAAGGCCGGCTGGGACGGGGCGGATCTGAGCGCGGTCGGTCTCGGCGCCATCTAACCCCGGGGCCCAGTCGGGGGCGCGGAACCTTGGACAGGCCCCGAGGTCGCTCGCAGGACCCGTGGTCCCGGCGTTCTCCGGGACCCCGGGTCCTGTAAACTCAGGTCGCGCTGGACCCCGCCGGCTTGCCCTTCAGGGCCTTGTCGATAGCCGCCTTCAGCGCGTCCGGATCGGCCCCGGGGACCATGGTGTCGCCGATGATGAAGGCCGGGGTGCCCTCGATGCCGAGCTGGCTGGCGATGGTGTGGACATCGCGGATGTAGGCCCGGCGGGCGCCGTCGGTCTGCTGCTTGCGGGCGGCGGCCGGGTCGATGCCGTTGGCCTTGAGGATGCGGTCCACGGCCGCGTCGTTCAGCGGCTTGGTGGTCATGAAGGCGTTGTGGATCGTTGCGTACTGGGCCGGCGAACTGGCCAGCGACGCGGCGGCGGCGGCGTACTCGCTGGTTTCCCCGAAGATGACCATGTCCTTGAACACGAATCGCACGTCCGGCTGCTGGCGGGCCATCTCCAGCACCTGCGGGGCGATGACCTTGCAGTAGCCGCAGTTGTAGTCGAAGAACTGGACCACGGTGACGCGGCCATCCGGGTTGAGGACGTGGTCGCGGCTGTCGCGCTCGAGCTTGGCGCGGTTCTGGCTGATGCCGACCTGGGCCTTCTGTTGCGCCGCCAGCTGCTGCTTGGCCTGCAGCTTCTCCGACATCTCCATCAGCAGCTCGGGGTGCTCGAGCAGATAGGCGCGCACCTGCGCGCCGAACGCCGGGTCGACCTTGGTCGCTGGCGGGCTGCAGGCCGTCAGCACGGCGGCGAGCGAAATGATCAGCATCGGATGCATACGGAAGTCCTGGGTCATGGTCGTCTGTCGGAGGTCTAGCGGCGGCGGGAAGGGCTGTCGTCGCGGGCCAGCTCGCGCAGGTCCTGGTCGGACGGGTTCGAGGCCATGACGATGTCGGTGGCGCGCACCCAGTCGGTGCTCGACCGCGTCAGCAGCTCGCGGGCGCGAATGGCGAAGGTGCGCGACTCGGTGAAGGCGCCATAGGCGAAGTAGCGCTCGGCTGTGGCGAGCCGGGCCAGACCCTCGTCGCCGCGGCGGTCATAGGCCATGGCCAGCAGTCGCCAGGCCTCGGCGTTGTCGTCCTCGATGCGGACCACCTTCTTGAGCTCGTCGATGCCCTCGTCGCGTTTCTTGGGGTCGTCGAGGTTGATCAGGGTCTGGCCGAGGTTGGTGCGCAGCAACGGCGCGTCCGGCTTCAGTTCGACCGACTTGCGCTGCGGGGCCTCGGCCTCGGCGGCGCGGTTGAACTCGAACAGGATCTGGCCCTTGAGCTCCCACAGATAGGGATTGGTCGGCTGTTCGACGAGCAGCGTCTCGAGCAGCTTCAGCGCCTTGTCCGGCTCCTTCGTCTGGTAGTAGCCGATCACCCGAGCATAGCGGGACGGATAGTCGGTCGCCGATTCCTTGTACTTGGTCAGCGACAGCTGCGGGTTCAGGAAGGCGTCGATCTTGGCCTTCATGATCTCGAACTCGGCAATCGAGTCCGGCTGGTCCTTGACGTTGTAGTTGGACTGGGCGGCGACGCGGGTGCGCAGCATCTCGATCCGCTCGGACGAGAGCGGGTGGCTGCGGAAATAGGGGAAGCGGCGGGCTTCGGTGAAGACCTCCTGGTAGCGGAACTTGTCGAAGAACTCGACCAGCCCCTCGGCCGACTGGCCGGTCTTTTCCAGGTAGGTGACGGCGGCCTGGTCGGCGCGGCCTTCCTGGGTGCGGCTGTAGCCGAGCGCGCCCAGCGTGCCGAACTGGCCCGAGCTGCCGATCAGCATGGCTCCGGCGTCGGGGGCGCCGGCGAGGATCGCGAGCACGCCCAGGCCCATGGTGAGCAGCATCGGCCGCAGGCCGGCCTTCATCAGTTCGTCGGAGCGCAGCGGATGGGCGCCGGCGATGTGGCCGGTCTCGTGGGCGATGACGCCCTTGAGCTGGTTGGGATTGTCGGTCTCGAGGATCAGGCCGGTGTTGAGGTTGTTCGGTTTGTTCGGTTGGGACATG
>JAZJXN010000040.1:0-39873 GCA_040390885.1 Pseudomonadota bacterium
TCGACGCCATGCACATCAACCTGCACAAGACCTTCTCCACGCCGCACGGCGGCGGCGGTCCGGGCGCGGGTCCGGTGGTGCTGTCCGAGGCGCTGGCGCCCTTCGCCCCACTGCCCTGGGTAGTCAGCCACGAGGACGGCTTCAAGCTGGTCGAGTTCGAGGAGGACGATGCGGCCCGGTCCTTCGGCCGCATGAACGCCTTCCACGGTCAGATGGGCATGTACGTGCGCGCGCTCACCTACATGATGAGCCACGGCTCGGACGGCTTGCGCCAGGTCGCCGAGGACGCGGTGCTGAACGCCAACTACATCAAGGCCCGCCTGAGCGACCTGATGAGCCCGGCCTTCCCGGACGGTCCCTGCATGCACGAGGCCCTGTTCGACGACAGCTGGCTGGAAGGCACCGGCGTGACCACGCTCGACTTCGCCAAGGCGATGATCGACGAGGGCTTCCACCCGATGACCATGTACTTCCCGCTGGTCGTGCACGGGGCGATGCTGATCGAGCCGACCGAGACCGAGAGCCGGCAGGAGCTGGATCGCTTCATCAACGCGCTGCGGCTGCTGGCCGATGCGGCCAAGGCCGGCGAGGTCGATCGCTTCAAGGGCGCCCCGTTCCACGCCCCGCTGCGCCGGCTCGACGAGACCCTCGCGGCGCGGAAGCCGAAGCTCCGCTGGAGGCCGGAAGCCTAGTCGTCGAAGGTCTGACGGGTCGCCGGCGGCAGGCCGTAGGCGGTCGTCCCGATCACCGGAAGTTCGGTGAGCGCGCCGGGCAAGTCCTGGTGGAAGTTCTGCTCGACGAAGAAGTCGCCGGTCACCACGCCCTGGGTGCTCAGCAGGTGTCCGGCGAGCTGGGCCGCGGGCCAGGGCGCGCCCGTGCCGATCGCGTGGATGCCGCGGGTCCACTGTCCCATCATCACGTCCTGGACGGTGACGGGGCCGCCATCGGCGCCGAGCAGTTGGATCCCGGGGACCAGCATCTGCGCCTGGACCATGCTCAGATCGGCTCGGACGAAGACATGATCGGGTGAGGCGATGATCTCGCCGTCGTCCCAGCTCACGAAGATCATCATCGAGGCCCCCGAGCCGGACGGCCCGAGCCCCTCACTGAACCTGACCGCCCAGGCCTTCCAGCCCAGCGCCTCGCCGGACGCCAGGACTGCGTCGCCGATCACCAGAGTCTCAATGGCTCTGGGCCCCGCCGGCGTGCCGACGGGTGTTCCATATGCGAGCGACATCGTCTCAATCCCCTCTGCCCCAGAGGCGAGTGTCGGGCGGACAGCACCGGACGGCAACCCATGATTGAGGTTAGCGAAAGGTGACCGGCAGGTCGCACCTGAGACATATCGGCAACGGCGGGATGCAGAACCTGCGGAGGATCGATTAAGTCTGTGTCACAGAGGAACGGGCGCCCTTTACGGGACGCTAGTCGCTGCACATATCCGTAGTGCAGCGACGCGACCTGACTTGGAGGCGACGCTCTTTCGCCCCGTGTCCCTGGTCCCACAGATGTCTCTCGTCCTGACGATGCCCCGCGCCTTCACGCCCGCCGACGACGCAGCCCGCATTCTGCTGGGCCGCATCGCGCGTTGGTCGCTGATGACGCTCGGCGTTTCGATCGTGGCGCTCGGCGTGCTGATCGCGCCGCTGCCGGGACCTGGCGGCCTGCCGGTCATCGTCGTCGGGCTGATGATCGTGCTGCGCAACAGCTTCTGGGCCAAACGCCAGTTCGTCCGCTTCCAGCGGGCGCATCCGCGCACCGTGTTCCCGATCCGCCGGCTGCTGCGTCGGGAGCCGGAGATCCTGCCGGTCTTCTGGCAGGGCATCCTGCGGATGGAGCGGGTCGCCCTCGGCAAGAACCGGCGGTTCTTCAAGAAGCTTCGCAAGCGCTTCCGCAAGGCGAGGCGCCAGGCCTTCCGCGGCTAGGCGCCTTCCAGCGACGCCCGCATCGCGCGTCCGGTGATGAAGGTCAGCAGCAGTTCCATCTGCGCCTTGCCGGTCAGGCCGAGCTGTTGCGACACCCTGGTGACCAGCGGGCGGATCGTTTCCCAGTCGGCCTGAGGCGGCGTCTGCCTGCGGACCAGCATCGCCCCGAGCCGCGCGATCCTTTCGCGGTCCGCCGCATTCCAGCCGGCCCAGGCGGCGCGCAGCGTCTCGGCAGAGCCGGGGACGGCGGCGCCCAGGCCCGACAGCGCCGATTCCTCGAGTGCGAAGGCGGTCAGCAGGATCACCGCCTGGGACTGCGTGGCGGTCGTCACCCCGCAGGCGCGACGCCAGGCCCGGCCATTGACGCGGTCCATTTCGTAGTCAGCCACGGCGGTGGGCCCCGCCGCGATCGCCTCTTCGAGCGCCGTCCGATCGGCCGGCGTCGTATGCCCCCAAAGGCACGCGGCCTCCATCGCCGAGACAGGCCCTGCCGCCATCGCGGCGAAGGCGACCGCCAGACCCCA
Organism: Pseudomonadota bacterium; assembly: GCA_040390885.1. Lineage (GTDB taxonomy): Bacteria > Pseudomonadota > Alphaproteobacteria > Caulobacterales > Caulobacteraceae > Caulobacter. Next base: position 2,450 of record JAZJXN010000040.1, read on the forward strand.
AACCATTGCCGTCTTGCCGACCATCACACCTCCGCGAGATGAGGCGCTGTAGCGGTCGGTGACCGGTGAAGCCCACCCCGGTTAGGGGGGCTCAATGCATGAAAAAGGCCCCGCCGGTCGCCCGGCGGGGCCTTTGTCTTGTCGGTCGCCGCCAGAGACTATTGCAGTCGCGTTGCGATGCCCTTGATGGCGTCGTCGACGAGCGGGTCGGTCTTGGCGATCGCGAGGCGCGCGGCCAGGATCTTCTCGGCGGCGTCGGCGGCCAGTTCGGCGGCGGCGGCCTTCACGTCGGCCGCGGCCTGGGCCTCGGCGGAGGCGATCTTGCGTTCGGCCAGGGCGGCGCGGCGCGCGATCTGGTCTTCCAGCTTCGCCTCGGCCTCGATGGCGAGACGCTTGGCGTCTTCCTCGGCGGCTTTCAGCATCTCGGCGGCCTGACGCTCGGCGGTTTCCCGCTGGGCGCGGATGTCGGCCAGCATCGCCTCGGCCTCAGCCCGCAGACGGGCGGCCTCATCCAGGTTGGCCTGGATGGTGGCGGCCTTGGCGTCGAGCATGCCGGCGATGAGCTTGGGAACGCCGGCGGCGATGACGACGCCGAAGAACAGCAGCAGGCCGACGCCGACCCACAGTTCCGGGTTGGAGAGGCTCCAGAACTCGGCGCTGAAGAAAACGGGCATCAGGCAGCTCCTCCGCTGGCGACGGCGGCCTTGACGTCGGCGGCGGACGGGGCCTTGCCCGTCAGCTTCTCGACGATCACGACCGTGGTGTCGGCGGCGATAGCGGCGACGTGGGTCATGGCGGCCTCGCGCATCGTCGCGATCCGGGCTTCCGCCTGGGCGACGTGGGCGGCGACCTTGGCTTCCTCGGCCGCCGAGCGTTCGGCAGCCGCGGCGTTGGCCTTGGCGCGGGCGTCGGCGGCAAGCCGTTGCGACTGGGCGCGCGCTTCGGCCACTTCGGCCGACGCGGCTTTCGCCTGGTCGCCGGCTTCGGCCTGCACCTGACGCGCGGTCTCGAGCGCCTCGGCGATGGTGGCCGCGCGTTGGTCGATCACGCCACGCATGCGCGGCGCGAAGACACGCGCGATCAGCACGTAGAGGATCACGAACAGGATCAGCAGGTAGGCGATCTGGCCGCCCCAGTGCTGGAACTGGAACTGCGGCAGGCCGCCCGAGCCGTGTTCGGCCTCGGTCGTTTCTGTCGTGGCCGCGTGAGCGTCGTGGCCTTCGGAGGGAGCCATCACATATCCGTCGAATTAAGAGAGACGGCGGCGCGGGAACGCGCCGCCGCTGGACGTTTGTGAGATCAGCCGAAGAAGATCAGCACGCCGAGCACGAAGGCCAGGATGCCCAGGGCTTCGGCGAGGGCGGCGCCCACGAACAGGTTGCCGATCTGGCTGGCGGCGGCCGACGGGTTGCGCAGGGCGCCCGACAGGAATTGGCCGAAGATGGTGCCGACGCCGATGCCGGCGCCGATCATGCCGAGGGTCGCGAGGCCCGCGCCGATGGCCTTAGCCGCTTCAACTTCCATGATATCAGATCCTAGTGTTGGTCAGGGTTGGTAGGGATTGGCCTGGAGCCCGGCTAGTGGGCGTGGTCCAGGTTGACCACATCGTTGAGGTAGATGCAGGTCAGAACGGCGAAAACGAAGGCCTGAAGGAAGGCCACGAGGAACTCGAGGGCGGTCAGGCCGATGACCATGGTCATCGACAGCGCCGCGCCGGGGATGCCGAGCAGGCCGAGGCCGCCGCCGGCCGCCATCGCGCCCAGGGTGACCACGAAGCCGGCGAACACCTTCAGGGCGACGTGGCCGCCGAGCATGTTGCCGAACAGACGAAGGGCCAGGGTGACCGGGCGCAGCATGAACGAGAAGAACTCGATGAGGCCGACCACGGGGCGCATCACCAGCGGCGCGCCGGTCGGCCAGAACAGCTTGAAGAAGCCGATGCCGTTCTTGGCGAAGCCGATGATCAGCACCAGGCCGAAGGTCAGGACCGCGAACGTCGCCGTGATCGCCAGCTGCGAGGTCACGGTGAAGGTCAGGGCCATGCCGAGCAGGTTCATCGCGAGGATGAGGATGAACAGCGTGAACACGAACGGGAAATACTTGCGGCCATCGTGGCCGATGATCGACTCGGTGAGGTTGTCGATCAGGCCGAACAGGCCCTCGCCCACCGTCTGCAGCCGACCCGGGACGACCTGCGCCTTCGAGGTGACAAGCGTCAGGAACAGCACGACCATCGCAAAAGCGATGGTCATGGCGATGTGGGAGTTGGTGATCGCGAGATCGACCGTACCGACGAACGGGAGCGTGATGTCGCCAAGGTCGACGACCTTGACGATCTGGAACTGATGAATCGGATCGGCCATCGGGCCTATCGCTCCCTTAGTCTTCCGTGGCGTTGGAGGCCGCGATACGCGCCGCCTCTTCCGCCTTCGCCTGCGCCATCAGCCGGTTGGCTGTGCGACGCGCCATGAATAACGACAGGGCGAAGCCCGCAAGGACCCCACCGATCAAACCCCAAGGAGCGGTTCCTGCGAACCGATCCAGGACAGCCCCGGCCGCCAGACCCACCAGCACCCCACCCAGCAACTCGGCCAGGATCTTGTAGGCCTGGCTGGACGCGTTCATCTCTCCAGCGGGAGAGACGGGACGGTCCGTCCGGGCCTTGAGCGCCTTGGCACGCTCGTCGAGGCTGCGGAGCGCCTCTTCGCGCGGGTCTACTGCCTTGGGCATGGGAGCAGTCAGGTCCGTGATTGGCTCAAAGGGCTAACCCTTCGGGCCCGGCTTGATCGCGGCGGAACCTATAGATCGCGCTGCGGTGCGTCAAGGTTAGCCGGACACGCGACAAGATACTGAATCTTATGGCCTTTTGACCCGCCCACCGCCGCCCGCGACTCAGTCGTCCGGAATGTCGCGAAACGGACCCCTCCAGGACCGCCTGGTGACGCTGCGGCAGGCCTCCAAAAGCAAAAGCCCCGGCCTTTCGACCGGGGCTTCGCGAGTTTCAGCCTTGGATCAGGATCAGAAGTTGATCGCGATCGTCGAGCGGCGGTTCAGCGGTTCCTTCACGCCGTCGCCGGTGGCGACCGCGGGTTCGGTTTCACCGCGCCAGTCGACCTGCAGGGCGCCGGCGTTGACGCCGGAGCCGACCAGGGCGTCGGCGACAGCCTTCGCACGACGTTCCGACAGGCGGACGTTGTAGGCGGGCGAGCCGGAGGTGTCGGTGTGGCCGACGACGACGACCTTGGTCGCGCCGCCGCCCGTGGCGTACTGGGCCGCTTCCGAAACCACGGTCTGGGCTTCCGGCGTCAGCACGTACTGATCGAACGGGAAGTAGACGATGAACTCGCGCGCTTCGTACTGCGCCGGGGGCGGCGGAGGCGGCGGGGGAGGCGGCGGGGGAGGCGGCGGCGGCGGCGGCGGGGGAGGCGGCGGGGGCGGCGGCGGCGTCACGCCGAAAGCGTAACGGATGCCGAGCGTCACCGACTGGTCGGTGTAGTCGCCGCTGATCGGGCCGGCGGTGCCGCCGTTGCTGAAGTCGAAATCGCCGGTCTGGAAGTAGCGGTAGGTCAGGTCGACGTTGAGCCGATCGGTGGCCTTGGCCGAGAGACCGGCCAGGACCTGCCAGGCCCAGACGGTGTCGCTGTCGTCGACGAGCAGTTCCGGGACCACGGTGGCGTCGGTCACGGCGTAGGCGATACCCGCGCCGGCGCCGATGAACGGCTGGATCTTGCTGTCGGGCAGGAAGTCGAAGATGACATTGCCCATCGCCGAGAAGACCTCGAGCTGGCCGGTGTCCGGCGAGCTCAGCGGGTATTCGCCGGGACGGTAGGCGCCTTCGATTTCAACGCGCCAGTTCGGCGACAGCCGGTAGCCGAGACGGGCGGCGCCCATCCAGGAGTCGTCCTGGTCGGCGTCGAAGCTGCCGAGATCGCTCTCGAACGTGGTCTCGTCGGACCAGTGATAGCCGAGGTCCAGCGCGCCGTACCAGGTGCTGTCCTGCGCCGAAGCGCCAGAGGCGACCAGGGTGGCGGCAAGAGCCGCTCCAGCCAGAAGCTTGAGTTTCATATGTGTGAGCCCTCTCCTGCCCATGCGGCTTTTCGCCGCTGAATGCCTGTTATATCAACATCCTCGCGCCGCGCAGTGTCGCTCGGGACACAGCAAGCCGGTAATCCTATCGGCGCTAACCATGAACGGCGGGTTTCCTTCGGCCCGCCTTGTCCGGGGCCGGCGATGGCCGCGCGAGACAACGATCGGGATCACGGCCACAGGAATCGCGACCCGGCCCTGACAGAGCCATATGCCGCTGCGCCCCTCCCCTTGCATGGAGCGGAAGGCGCCCTCGCTAACTCTTGCCGGCGTCCCGCATCCGGCGGCGGCCGCCCAGGGCGTCGGGTCGGTTCAGCTCCTTTCGGAACTCGTCGCGGCGTTCGTGGATCGAGGCGATAACCAGGCCCATCGGGATGCCGATCTCGACCAGCGCCGCCTCGGACAGCTGCAGCGAGGCCTCGATGGTCTCGGGCACCGCGTCGGTGGCGCCCAGGTCATAGAGTCGCTTGGCGTGGCGCGCGTCTCGCGCGCGAGCGACGATGGTCAGGGTCGGGCGCAGCTCTCGGGCCGTGGCGACCACCGCCTCGGCGCCCTCGGGACTGTCCATGGTGACGACCAGCGCCTTGGCGGTGTCGAGGCCGCAGCGGCGCAGGAACTCTGCCCGTGAGGCGTCCCCGAAGAACACCGCATGGCCGGCGCGGCGGCCGATCTCGACCAGACGCGGATCGCGCTCGGCGGCGACCCAGCGGATGTCGTGGCGTCCGAGCATGTCGCCGACCAGCTTGCCGACCCGGCCGTAGCCGACGACCAGCACCACCGGCAGCTCGTCACCGGGCCCGGGCTCGGCCGCAGTGACCGGCGCGATCGGCGTGTTGGCCGCCGGGTTGGCCATCGGCCGCCCGCCCAGCTTGGCCCCGGCCAGCGCCAGGAACGGAATGCAGAACATGGTCAGGGTGGACGCGACCAGGATGGTCTGGCCCGTGCCGCGTGGCACGATGCCGATCCCCATGGCGCTGTCCAGAATGACGAACGCGAACTCGCCCCCCGCCGCGAGCAGCAGCGCCGTCTCCATGGCCTTGCGCCACCTCAGCCCGAACAGGACGCCGAGCACGAAAACGATGCCGCCTATGGTGGCCAGCAGGCCGACGGCGATGCCTACGATGATCAGCGGCTTCTGCGCCAGGAGGCTGAGGTCCAGGCCGATGCCGATGGAGACGAAGAAGAGCCCCAGCAGCAGCCCCTTGAACGGCTCGATGGTGACTTCGACCTCGTGCCGGTACTCGGTCTCGGCCAGCAGCAGACCGGCGATGAAGGCGCCGAGCGCCATGGACAGCCCGGCGGCCGAGGCGATCAGCCCGGCGCCGATGACGATCAGCAGCGAGGCGGCCATGACCAGCTCCTCGCTTTTGGCCTTCGCCACGGAGCGCATCATCGGCCGCAGCGCGAGGCGGCCGATCACCACCAGCGCCAGCAGGCCGAGCGCGGCCGGCGCGAAGGTCAGCAGCAGACGCGGCGAGAAGGCGTCGGCCTCGCCACGGCCGATGACGGCCAGGGTGATGAGGATCGGGGCCACGGCCAGATCCTGGAACAGCAGCACCGAGAAGGTCGCGCGCCCGGCCTGGCTGTGCTGGCGCTTGGACTCCGCCAGCAGCGGCATGACGATGGCGGTCGAGGACAGCGACAGCGCCGCGCCGATGGCCGCAGCCGAGAGCAGCGACTGGCCGAGCGCCATGGCCACGGCGGCGATGGCGACGGTGCTCAGCCCGACCTGCAGCGCGCCCATGCCGAAGACGAGCCGGCGCATCAGCCGCAGTCGCTCCCAGCTGAGCTCCAGCCCGATCATGAAGAGAAGGAAGACAACCCCGAACTCGGCCAGCTGGGCCACGTCTCCGGGATTGTCGATGGTGACCGCCGAGAGCCACGGCACCGAGTCGGACAGGGCTCCGAGGCCGAACGGTCCGAGCAGCACGCCGGCGCCGAGGAAACCGAGGATGGGGCTGATCTTCCAGCGGCGGAACAGCGGGACAACGACCCCCGCGGTCGCCAGGAACAGAACCACGTCCTTGTATTCGCCCGGTTGAACGTCGCCCGCCATGCAGTCTCCAAATCACCTGTTCCCTAGTATGAACGGCTGGAGGCGGCTTGCGGAACCCCGCGGTCGGGAATAAGCGGCTCCCCCATGCGCATCGGCCGCGAAAATCGACGGGACAAGAGTACGGGCGCGCTGCCCGCGCTGCTCGCCGTGCTCGCTCTGGTCGTGCAGCTGCTGATCCCCGCCGCTTCGATGGCCTACGAGGCCCGGGTCGGCCGCGGGCCGCTGATCGTCATGTGCACCGCCGACGGCCCGGTCGCCGTGTCCTCGGCGGACCAGCCCGATCACGGCAAGAGCTTTGGCGGGCTCAAGTGCCACGACTGCGTCATGGCCTCGGTCGCCGCCGTCGGGGCCGATGCGCCTCTGTCGACGCCGATCCGCTACGCCGTCCGCATCGCCATCGCCGCGCCGGGACAGGACCGTCCCCAGACCCGCAGCCGCGCGCCGCCCCGGCCGCCGTCCACCGCGCCACCTGTCACCCAAACCGCCTGACCTCCGCCGGACGCGCAGACGCGCGTCCGCTCCGTCACGTTTGGGAACATCCAGTCCATGTCAGCCTTCCCGCGCGCGCCGCTGCGCGCCCTGTTGCTCGGCGCCGCCAGCGCCGCCTTCGCCCTGCCCGCTCTCGCTGAAGAGGCGGCCGCCACGCCGACGGTCGACAGCGTCATCGTCACCGCCCGGCCCGATCCGGAAGACCCCGCCATCGTCGCCGAGGCCCGCCGGCGCCTGTCGGAGACCCCCGGCGGCGTGTCGGTGATCTCGGCCGAGTCCTATGAGAGCCGCGCCGCCCTCGCCCTCGACGACGTCCTGCGCGACGCGCCCGGCGTGTATGCCCAGCGCAAGTGGGGCGGCGATGTCCGCATCTCGATCCGCGGCTCGGGGATCGGCAACGCCAACCACAACCGCGGCCTCCTCCTGGCCCAGGACGGCCTGCCGCTGAACGAAGCCGACGGCTATGGCGACAGCCAGGCCGTCGATCCGCTGATCGCACGCTTCACGGAAGTCTATCGCGGCGGCAACGCCCTGCGCTTCGGCGGCGCCTTGCTCGGCGGGGCGATCAACATGGTCACCCCCACCGGCGCGGACGCCGGGTTCGCGGGCCAGGTCCGCATCGACGGCGGCAGCTTCGGCCTGCTGCGACAGCACCTCGCCCTCGCGCGGGAGGCCGGCGACTGGGACGTCTTTGCCGCCGTCACCAACCAGACGGGGCAGGGCTGGCGCTCCCAGAGCCAGCAGAACCTCCAGTTCGGCTCCCTGAACGTCGGCCGCCGCTTCGGCGAGGACCGCGAGGTGCGGCTCATCCTGAGCGGATCGAACATCAACCAGGAGATTCCCGGCGCCCTGACCGCGGCCCAGTTCGCCGACGACCCGCGGATGGTCGCGCCCGGCAACTACGCCAACGATTCCCAGCGCAATCAGCGGGGCCTGCGCGGCTCGCTGCGCACCACCTGGCGGCTGAGCGACAGCCTGGTGTTCGAGGGCGGCGTCTATGCGATCTGGAAGGACCTCGACCACCCGATCTTCCAGGTCATCGACCAGCAGAGCCGCAACTACGGCGCCTTCGCCCGCCTCGACTGGGAGGGCGAGATCGCCGGGCTGCGCGCCGACGCTTACGGCGGCGTCTGGCTTCGCACAGGCGACCTCGACTCCAATTTCTATGTGAACCTGGGCACGGCGCGCGGGGCCCCGACCTCGCGGACGCTGCAGAACGCGGACGCGACCGATGTCTTCGGCGAGGGACGGCTGTTCGTCACCGACCGCCTTGCCCTGGTCGCTGGCGGCAGCTGGGGAACGGCCGGCCGCGACTACGAGAGCTTCGCCGTCCCCGGCGCGGCCGGGACCTTCGACCTGACCGCGTCCAGAGACTACGACTGGTTCGCCCCGCGCCTCGGACTGCTCTGGGAATCCGAGAGCGGAGCCCAGGTCTTCGCCAACGTGACGAGGTCGGTCGAGCCGCCGAACTTCGGCGCGATGTCGCCGACCGGGACCGGCTTTACGCCGGTGGAAGCGCAGGAAGCCTGGACGGCTGAGATCGGCGCGCGGGGGCGCCGCGGCCCGTTCACCTGGGACGTCACGCTCTACCGCGCCCGCCTCGACGGCGAGATGCTGCAGTACACGGTCGGGCCGGATATCCCCGCCTCGACCTTCAACGCCGACAAGACGGTCCACCAGGGCCTCGAAGCGGCCCTCGACTGGCGGTTCGCCAAGGCCTGGCGTCTGCGGCAGACCTGGACCTGGTCCGACTTCCGCTTCGACGACGACGTCCAGTACGGCGACAACCGCCTGCCGATCGTGCCGGAGCACTTCTATCGCGCCGAGCTGCGCTACGACGATCCGCGCGGCTGGTTCGTGGCTCCGTCGCTGGAGTGGTCGGCGTCGGACATCTGGGTGGACTACGCCAACACCAAGGCCGCGCCGTCCTACGCGATCCTGAACGTCAACCTCGGCTGGACCGTGAACGACAAGGTCGCTGTCTTCCTTGACGCGCGGAACCTGACCGACAAGGCCTATGTCTCCAATGTGCAGGCGGCGACGGTCTGGGTTCCGGCGCCGACCGCGCCCGCGACCACGCCGGCGTCGTCGGCGGTGTTCTGGCCCGGCGATGGCCGCGCCCTCTTCGGCGGCGTGACGGTGGCGTTCTGATGGGAGGGGGAGGCATGACCGAAACGGCCGACACAGCCCCCGATCACTCGGGCGCGCTCTACCGCACGATCTGGCGCTGGCATTTCTATGCCGGCCTGATCTGCCTGCCGTTCTTCGTGCTGCTGGCGACGACGGGCGCGCTCTATCTGTTTCGCAATGAGCTGAACCTGGTGTTCGAGCACCACCTGCTGGTCGTCGAACAATCCGTCGGCGCGCGCGCCCTTCCCGCCGAGACGCTGGTGGCGCGGGCGCTCGAGGCCGCGCCGGGCGAGGCGGCCAGCTTCACCCCGCCGCCGGCCACCGGCCGCTCGGCCCAGGTGATGGTCCGCGACAGCGCCGAGCAGCTGATCTCCGTCTTCCTCGATCCCGCCACCGGTCTTGTGCTCGGCCATGTCCCGGAGGCGTCGCGGCTGATGCCGACGATCAGCCACATCCATAGTCTGGTCATTCTGGGGGGTGGCCCGAACCTGATCATCGAGGTGGTCGGCGGTTGGGCCATCCTGCTGGTGCTGTCGGGGGTGTTCCTGTGGTGGCCGCGCGGCCGCAAGGGCGGGGTCGTCACCGTGCGTGGTTCGCCCGCGCGGCGGGTCTGGTGGCGCGACGTCCACGCGGTCACCGGCCTGTTCGTCTGCGCGGTGCTGCTGTTCCTGGCGGTCAGCGGCATGCCGTGGTCGGGCTTCTGGGGTCAGCGCATGGGCCAGCTGGTCGACAGCATCGGGCTGGGCACGCCCGCGGCCGTGTCCCCCGCCGCCTTCGCCTCGCAGTCGCTGGGCGCCATCGCGCCGGGGTCCTGGACCCTCGACCGCTCTGCGGCGCCGACCACGGTCGCCGCCGGCGCGCCGTTGCCGATCGCCTTCGCCGTCGACAAGGCCCGGGCCCTGCGCCTGCCGCCCGGCTACGTCGTGCGGCTGCCGGCCGGGGCGGACGGGGTCTACACCCTGCAAAGCTATCCGGACGACGCCACCCGCCAACGGGTCGTGCACCTCGACCAGTACAGCGGCAAGGTCCTGGCCGACGTCGGCTACGGCGACTACGGGCCGGTCGCCAAGGCCACCGAGTGGGGCATCGCCGTGCACATGGGCCGGCAGTACGGCCTCGCCAACCAGCTGATCCTGTTGACCGGCTGCATCGGCATCGTCGCGCTCAGCGTCACCGGCGCGGTGATGTGGTGGAAGCGACGGCCCGCAGGCCGGCTCGGCGCGCCGCCCGCGCCGCCCCGCAAGCGCTGGATCTCCGCCTTCGCCGTCGTCGCCTTGGCGATCGGCGCCTTGTTTCCGCTGCTTGGGCTGTCGATCCTCGCAGCCCTGATCATCGACCGCCTGACGCCTCGCGCGTTGAAGCTTAAGCTGTTCCTGTGACCCCCAACGGATATTCCCGATGAACCGTCGTATCGCCCTCCTCGCCCTCGCCGCCGCAACCGTGGCCGGCGCCGCCTCCGCCGCCGACGTCAAGGTCGCCGGCCTGTCGATCACCAAGGTCTGGAGCCGCCCGGCCGCCCAGGGCGGCAACGGCGCGGGCTTCCTGACCGTGACCAACACCGGCAAGGCCGCCGACAAGCTGGTCTCGGTCAGCAGCCCCGTCGCCGGCCGCGTCGAGATCCACGAGTCGATGGTCATGAGCGGCGAGGCGATGATGCATCCGCGTCCGGGCGGCCTGGCGGTCCCGGCCGGCGGCAAGGCCGAGCTGAAGCCGGGCAGCTGGCACCTGATGTTCCTCGGCCTGAAGAAGCCGCTGAAGGCCGGCGAGACCTTCCCCGCAACCCTGACTTTCCAGAAGGCGGGCAAGGTGCCGGTGCAGTTCACGGTCCAGACCACCGCGCCCTAGAGGAAATGACGTCGCGTCCGCGTTGACTCGACCGGACTGACCGCCGCTAACTTGTCCCACGGTCCGCAGAGACCGAAGGGACAGGGAGCGTGCGCATGTCAGGCTGGAATTTCGCCGACGTCTGGGAAGAAATCGCCGCCGCGACGCCGGAGCGGCCTGCCCAGATTCAGGGCGACCGCGTCGTCAGCTGGCGTGACTTCGACCGTCGCGCGAATGCGGTCGCTCGCCACCTCGTCCAGGCCGGCATCGGTCGGGGCGGCAAGGTCGCCGCCTATCTCTACAATGCGCCCGAATACCTCGAAGCCTACTTCGCGGCCTTCAAGGCCGGGCTGTCGCCGGTCAACACAAACTACCGCTACGAGCCGGAAGAACTCTTCTACCTGTTCGACAACGCCGACGCCGAGGCCATCGTCTTTCACGCCGGCTTCGCGCCCAAGCTCGAGGCCATTCGCGATCGCTTGACCAAGGTCAAGGTCTGGCTGGCCGTCGGGGACGAGGGCGCGCCGATCCCCGACTGGGCGACCGCGTATGAAAGTGTCGCCGGTCCGGGCGCCGCGCATTTCGTCGCGCCTTGGGGCCGTTCGGGCGACGACCTGCTTCTTCTCTATACGGGCGGCACCACCGGCATGCCCAAGGGCGTGATGTGGCGTCAGGACGACCTGTTCCAGGTGCTCGGCGCCGGCGGTAACGCATTGCTCGAGATCCCGCCGCTAGCGAGCGCAGCCGAAGCCGCCGTCCGGGTGGCGACCGGCAAGGCCGGCGACATCGTCCTGCCGCCGCCGAGCAGCCTGGTCGCCGCTTGCCCGCTGATGCACGGCACCGCCCAGTTCGGCAGTTTCGGCGTGCTGACCACCGGCGGCGCCATCATTTCGCTGCCCTCCCGCAAATTCGACGCCGCCGAGCTGTGGAGCGAGGTCGACCGCCTGCGGGCCAACAGCATCTCGATCGTTGGCCTGGCCTTCGCCACGCCCATGCTCGAGGTGCTCGAAGCCAACCCTGGGCGCTGGGACCTCAGCTGCGTAACCCGCATCGGCTCGTCAGGCACGGTCTGGAGCCATGACAACAAGCAGGCCTTGCTGACCCATCTGCCCGCCGGCGCCATGCTGATGGACAGCCTCGGCTCGTCGGAGGCCGTGGGCCTCGGCGGCTCGACGTCCGTGGCGGGGGCCGAGGCGACCACCGCCCAGTTCCTGGTCGGCCCCAACTCAGCGGTGTTCAAGGAAGACGGAAGCCGCGTCGAGGCGGGCAGCGGCGAGCGCGGCCTGGTCGCGGTCGGCGGCTTCATCCCGACGGGCTACTACAAGGACCCCGAGAAGAGCGCCAAGACCTTCCGGATGTTCGAAGGCCGGCGCTGGTCGGTGCCCGGCGATTTCGCCGAGGTCAACGAGGACGGCACCATCAAGCTGCTTGGCCGCGGCTCGCAGGTCGTGAACACCGGCGGGGAAAAGGTCTTCCCCGAGGAAGTCGAAGAGGCGCTCAAGACCCATCCGCGGGTCCGGGACGCGGTGGTGGTCGGGGTGCCTGACAGCCGCTTCGGCGAACGGGTCTGCGCCGTGGTCGACGTCGGCGACGCCGAGGCCCCGACGCTGGCCGACCTCGCCGCCCACGTGAAGGGCAGGCTGGCGGACTACAAGACCCCCCGCTCCCTGGTCCTCGCCCCGGTGGTCCGCGCCGCCAACGGCAAGGTCGACTACAAGGCGGTCCGGACGCAGGCGCTGGAAGCGCTGGGCGTGAAAGCGTGACCCTCTCCCTCCCCTTTCTGGGGAGGAAGAACGGCCACAATCACTCCATGAACTTTTTGTAAGAGGCGCTGTGGCGGTACCAGGAGCATGGTTCGCGCCAATCGCTTCACTGCCTGGAAAACGCCCCTTCATGAAACGCGTCCTGCTTTCCGCTGCCGCCGCGCTGGCCCTCACTGCCGCCGCCGGCTGCTTCGCCTTGGCCAACGCCGCTGAAACCGCCGCCGCGCCGGCCTCGGCCGCCGCCGCTGATGTCACCAAGGCCACCCGCATGGGTCCCTGGGGCTTCGACTCCGCGGGCATGGACCGCTCGGTGAAGCCCGGGACCGACTTCGTCCGCTTCGCCGGCGGCAAGTATCTTGACCAGCTGGTGATCCCGGCCGACCGCACCAACTGGGGCGCCTTCGCCTCGCTGCGCGAGCTTTCCGACGCCCGCACCAAGGCGATCATCGAGGGCGCCGCCGCCAACCCGAACCAGGCTGGCGAGGCCCAGCAGATCGGCGGCCTCTACAAGAGCTTCATGGACGAGGCGGCCGTCGAGGCTCGCGACGCCAAGCCGCTGGCCGGCGACCTCGCGCGCATCAAGGCCGCCACCAGCCGCGACCAGATCGCCGAGCTGATGGGCGCCAGCCAGGGCCGCTTCGGCGGCAGCTTCTTCGGGGCCTACATCTGGCAGGACGCCAAGGCCCCGACGCAGTACGCGCCGTACGTCTCCCAGGCCGGGCTCGGCCTGCCGGACCGCGACTACTACCTCGACGCCAAGTTCGCCGAGAAGAAGACAGCCTACCGCGCCTATGTCGCCCAGATGCTGACCATGGCCGGCTGGCCGAACGCCGAGAAGGCCGCCGACGCCATCGTCGCCCTTGAGACCGAGATCGCCCAGGCCAGCTGGACCAAGGTCGAGCAGCGCGACGCCGAAAAGACCTACAACCCCAAGACCCTGGCCGAACTTGAGACCCTGGCGCCCGGCTTCCCCTGGGCGGCCTGGGCCAAGGGCGCGAACCTGACCAAGGCTGACAAGCTGATCGTCGGCGAGCCGACCGCCTTCACCCGGATCGCGGCCATCTATGCCAAGACCCCGGTTGAGACCCTCCAGGCGTGGCAGGCCTTCCACACCGCCAACCAGGCGGCGCCCTATCTGTCCAAGCGCTTCGTCGACGCCAGCTTCCAGTTCAACGGCAAGACGCTGTCCGGCCAGCCGGAGCAGCGCGTGCGCTGGAAGCGCGGCGTCAGCGTCGTCGGCGACTCCCTCGGCGAGGCGGTCGGCAAGCTCTATGTCGACGCCTACTTCCCGGCCGAGTCCAAGGCCAAGGCCGAGAAGCTGGTCAGCGACCTGCTGGTGGCGATGAAGGGCCGGATCGAGAAGCTCGACTGGATGAGCCCCGAGACCAAGGCCAAGGCGCTGAACAAGCTCTCGACCTTCGTCGTCAAGATCGCCTACCCGGACAAATGGCGCGACTACAGCGCCCTGACCGTCAAGGCTGACGACCTCTACGGCAACGTCGAGCGGGTCAACGCCTTCAACTGGGCGTTCGAGACCGACAAGCTCGGCAAGCCGGTCGATCGCGCCGAGTGGGGCATGTTCCCGCAGACGGTGAACGCCTACTACAACCCGACCATGAACGAGATTGTGTTCCCGGCCGCGATCCTGCAGCCGCCGTTCTTCGATCCGGACGCCGACCCGGCCGTCAACTACGGCGGCATCGGCGCGGTGATCGGGCACGAGATCAGCCACGGCTTCGACGACCAGGGCAGCAAGTACGACGCCGACGGCAGCCTGCGCGACTGGTGGCAGCCGGCAGACTCGACCAAGTTCGCGGCCCAGACCAAGCGCCTCGGCGACATGTACTCGGCCTTCGAACCGCTGCCTGGCGTCCACGTTAACGGCGGTCTGACCATGGGCGAGAACATCGGCGACCTCGGCGGCATCCTGGTGGCGCTCGATGCCTACCATCTGTCGCTGGGCGGCAAGCCGGCGCCGATCATCGACGGCCTGACCGGCGACCAGCGCTTCTTCCTCGGCTTTGCCCAGATCTGGCGCTCCAAGTACCGCGACGACGCCGTGCGACAGCAGGTCGTCTCCGACCCGCACTCGCCCGCCTACTTCCGCGGCTACGGCACGGTGCGCAACGTCGACGCCTGGTACGACGCCTGGGGTGTGAAGCCCGGCGACGCGATGTACGTGAAGCCCGAAGATCGCGTCCGCATCTGGTAGGACGCAGCGTCATCGAGACGAACGGGGGCGGATCGCAAGGTCCGCCCTTTTTCGTGGTCTATCCCAGGGTCGCCACGACGAAGTTCGCACGCTCGGCCACGCCAACCTTCGGCAGCTCCACCAGCCGATAGCCGACGCGTTCATAGGTCGCCAGCAACGGCCCGTACTCGTCGATCGCGGCCCCCAGCCCGTGCCGTCGCTCGACGTCTGTCGTGAAGATCTCCGGCCAAGGCGGTGCGACGAAGACGACGGGGTTGTAGCGGCAACGCGTCGCCGCGCCGCTGACCGACGCGGGGACCGGCAGGCCGAGCCGCTCGAGTCCGGCCAGCTGGTCGACCGGGCTTCGGTCGAAGAAGGCGCGTCCCGGCGAGGCCGCCGCGAGCACCAGGCCGTGAACCGCCCGCGACACCGCGAGTTCGGCGAACTTCACCGGCTGCGTCCACGGCAAGGCGTCGCCGCCGGTCCAGTCCTGCTCCTTGACGATCTGCCGGCCGGCTTCGGGGAAGACGGCGAACCCGCGCCGCGCCAGTTCGGCGAGCAGGGTCGACTTGCCGCCGCCTGAGCAGCCGGTGATGACCACGAAGCGGTCGGTCGCGGTCTCGGCGAGGGCGGGGTTGTAGGCCGCTTCCATAGGGCATCCTCGGGTTCGAGGGCGTGCGTGGGTCGGGACGCGGCGCGCTCCTCACCATGACTGACTTTGTGAAGGCGCGACCGCCTCAGGGGAGCGTCCCGAAGGACGCACCGACGTTTTGACGGAGGAGTCAGATTCTAGCGGGAGAGCCTGAAAGGACTGAGCCCGCCGCGGGGGATAATCGCGGCGGGCTCAGCTTTATCCTCGATCACTCGATCCAAGCGGGCGTTTCCTCCCCGAAACGCCGTGAGACCAGAACTCTCTGGGGTTCTTGTGTCTCGCGCACCATCAAAAGACGGCATTACCCTTTCGCTGTCAAGCAACCCGGAGGGGGTTCTGAGCAAGAATTTTCGCTTCAGCGGCGGAAAAGGGGCGTTTCTTGGACTCGGCCGTCAAAAGAAGGGCCTAAACGGGACATTTTTTGACGTGGTGGTCAATTTTACACTGTCACGCGCGACGCCAGGCCTTCGGCGGCCTCGGATCGGGGCTCGAACAGGTGTTCCGGGCGAGTCGCCGCCACCGGGCCGATACCGGCCGCGGAGAGCAGCGCCTGGGCGGCAAGCAGGTCGCCCTCAGCCAGCAGCAGACCGTTGGCGCGAGGTCGGGCGCCCCGGGCGACCAGTTCCGCCAGCGCCGTCCGGGCCGCCTCGTCCCGCTCTGCCGGCCAGACCAGCATGACCGAGCCCTTGGCCCGGGCGCGGGCCTCGACGAGGCCGAGCATCTGCCGGACCACCGACAGGCGACTGTCGTCCCAGTCGGCTGACAGGGAGGCGGCCAGACGCGCCTGGCTTTTCAGGATGACTCCGTCGGACACGATCTTCAGGTGGTTGGCCGACAGGGTGGCGCCGGTGGTGGTGATATCGACGATGATCTCCGCGGCGCCGGAGGCCGGGGCCCCCTCGGTGGCGCCGCCGGACTCGACGATGCGATAGTCGGCGATGCCATGACCGGCGAAGAAGGTCCGGGTCTGGGCAATGTACTTGGTCGCCACTCGCAGGCGGCGGCCGGTGCGGACCAGATGCAGGTGCGCGACCTCCTCGAGGTCGGCCATGGTGTCGACGTCGAGCCAGCCGCGCGGCACGGCGACAATCAGGTCGGCGCGGCCGACGCCCAGCGCGCGAAGCAGCATCACCCGCGCGTCGAGATCAGCAATCCGCTCGCGCAGCAGATCCTCGCCGGTGACGCCAAGGTGCACCTCGCCGCTCTCCAGCGCGCCGGCGATGTCGGACGCCGACAGCAGCCGCACCTCGACCTGTGGCAGCGCATCGATACGGGCGGTGTAGCCGCGACCGCCGGACGGGGCCGACAGCGGCAGGCCGGCGTCGGCCAGCCATTCCTCGACCTGCTCCTTCAGGCGTCCCTTCGACGGGATGGCCAGGATCAATGGGCCGGTCATTCCACGCCTCCCGCGAAAGCCCGCGCGGGGCGAACCATGCAGCCGACGGCGCCGAGGGCCGACGGCGCGCCGAGCCGGGCCGGAAGCCCGTCATAGCGACCACCGGCCGCCACGGGGCGCTCGGCCCCCAGCGCCGGGCTGCGAATTTCGAACAGAACGCCGTCGTAGTAGCCGAATGCGCGGCCGAAGGCGGCGGCGAAGGTCATGCGAGCCTCCGGCACGCCGCGCGCGACCAGATCGACGAGGCGGCGATCCCAGCCGGCCAGCGCCGCGTCCAGCGAGTCCGTCGACGGACCGGCCAGCTTGCGGACGGCGGCCAGTGCGGCCCGAGGTGCGTCCGACACAGCCAGGAAGCCACGTACGGCGGCGGCCTCGGCGGTCGACAGGCTGGGCGTGCGCGACGCCTCGGCCCGGTCGGCCAGGCGGCGGACGATCTCTTCGGGGGGACGCGAGCCGACCGGCTCTATGCCCGCGATGGCCCACAGCTGGCGCAGGGCGCCGGGTCCGTGACCCTCGGGCACGCCTTCCAGCGGATTGATGAAGCGCTCGGGCCGGGCGGCCTCGCCCCCTTCTTCGGAAAGGGCGTCAGCGCGATCGAGTTCTGCGGCGAGCAGCCGGGGCCGGGTGAACAGACGCTTGAGCCGCGTCGCCAGCGACGGGGCCAGGGCGAGGCTGTCGACGAAGGCGCCGAACAGGGCGATGTCGCCGAAGGTGATGGCCAGGTCGTCACGTCCCCCGGCCGAGGCGGAGCGCCAGGCGAGGGCCGCAACCTCGGCGTCCGATTCGGCCGGATCACCGTTGCCAAAGATCTCGACGCCGATCTGCAGGAACTCCTCCGCCCGGGACGAGCCCAGCGGCGCCGCGCGGAAGGCCTTGCCCTCGTAGGCATAGCGGCCCTGCGCGGCGCCGCTGTCGATGTGGGCGCGAGCCACGGGGATGGTGAAGTCCGGCCGCATGGCCAGTTCGTCGCCGCCCTCTGCCTGGACCAGGAACAGGCGCGGCCGCATGGCTTCGCCCGAAAGGTCGAGCAGCAGGGCCAGCGGCTGCAGCACCGGCACCTCGACCGGAGCGGCGCCGGCGTCGGCGAACGGCGCCCGGATGGCGGCCAGCGCCGCCAGGGGGATAGGCGGCTCCAGCCTCATTTCGAGGCCTCGACGATCTTGCGGACGACGGCGACAAGGTCGGCGCGGGCCACGGTCTGCTGTCCCGGACGCTCGGCCTTCCAGGCGGCGTTGTCGGTCATGTCCTTGGAGAGGTCGCGACCGAGGTCGAGGTCCTTGACCGTCGCGGTTCCGGCCGCGAACTCGTCCTCGCCGATGATGACCGCGGCCGGGGCCAGGCGACGGTCGGCGTACTTCATCTGCGGCCGCATCCCGGACGTGCCGAGATAGACCTCGGCGGCGATGCCGCCGGCGCGCAGTTCGGAGGCGACGGCGAAGTAGTCGGCCATGCGGTTCTGGTCGAAGGCGATGACCACCACCGGCCCGCGGTTCTCGCCGGCGCGGTCCAGGCCCGCCGCCTTGAGCGCCGCGGCCAGGCGCGAGACGCCGAAACTGAAGCCGGTGGCGGGCGTGCGCTCGCCGGTGAAGCGGGCCACGAGGTCGTCGTAGCGACCGCCGCCGCCGATCGAGCCGAAGCGGATCGGATTGCCCTTCTCGTCGGGCGTCTCCAACAGCAGGTCGGCCTCGAACACGGCGCCGGTGTAGTATTCCAGCCCGCGCACGATCGCCGGATCGAAGAAGGCCTGGCTGTCGTCAACGCCGAGGCCCTTCAGCGCGGCGCTGATCTTTGACAGCTCCTCGATGCCCTCCTGGGCGATCGCCGAGCCCGCGAACAGGGCGTCCGCGAGCTGGTCGAGCGGCGTACGCTTCGTGGCCAGGTCGAGGAAGGTCATCACCGTGGTGATCGCCTCGCCGCCCAGCTCCGCGCCGGGGGTGAAGGCGCCCGACTCGTCCAGCCGGCCCTTGCCGAGCAGGTCGCGGACGCCATCGACGCCGAGGCGGTCGAGCTTGTCCAGCGCCCGCAGAACGATCAGCTTCTGGCGACCGTCGGCGACGCCCGCCACCTCAAGCACGCCGTCGAGGATCTTGCGGTTGGAGAACTTCAGCACCGCCGAGCCCTTGGGCAGGCCGGCGGCCTCGAGTCCGGCCACGGCCAGGGCGATGATCTCGGCGTCGGCCTCGGGACGGGCCGAGCCCACCGTGTCGGCGTCACACTGGATGAATTCGCGGAACCGGCCCGGTCCCGGCTTCTCGTTGCGCCAGACCGGCCCGAACGCGTAGCGGCGGTAGGGCTTGGCCAGTGTCTCCCAGTTCTGGGCCGCGAACCGGGCCAGCGGCGCGGTCAGGTCGTAGCGCAGGGCCATCCACTGCTCGTCGTCGTCCTGCAGCGCGAATACGCCCTCGTTGGGGCGGTCGCTGTCGGGCAGGAACTTGCCGAGCGCATCGGCATACTCGAAGGCGCCGGTGTCGAGCGGCTCGAAGCCCCACTGCTCGTAGACCTTCGACACCGCCTCGACGATCCGCCGCTCGGCGCGCAGGGTCCCGGCGCGCTTGTCGGCGAATCCGCGAGGCGCGCGGGCTTCGGGTCGGAAGGTCTGGTCGGTCATCTGGCAGGCTCTACATCTGGTCATGGCGGGCCGGATGGAGCCTTTTCGGGGCCCCATCCGCTGGCGGGCGGGGCCGGAGGATTTGCGTCTGGCCTTAGGCCGCGCGAACCCGATCCGTCCCGCGAGGGAAGGCTTGGTGGTGCTGGCCGTGATGGTGCGAAACGCGGGTCATCGCGGCGGCCTATAGCCCAGCAAACCCGGCCCCGCAAGGAAGCGAAGACGGCGAACAGCGTTACGCTGGACGGCTTCCGGCGCCAGGCGTAGGCTCGGCGCATGCCAGGCCTCGCCGCCCCGACACCGATCGCCGACACGCTGTTCCTGGCGGCGTTCGAACAGGCGCGAGCCGCCGGCTATCGGCTCGGCGACGGGGCCGAACACCAGTTCCGCTACGCCGCCGATCAGGCCGCCGCGCAGATCGAGGCCGCCGGTTCCGAGGAAGCGGCAGGGGCCATGCTCGAGCACGCTCGCCGGTCGTTCGCCACGATGATCGCGACCATGATCGAAGGCGCCGAGACGATCGAGGGCTACAGAGCCGCGCAACCCGGGACCATCGGCGAGGTCACCTTCACCCACGCCATGGGCAAGCTCTGCCCACTGTGGCCATTCTGCTGATGGCGGAGCTCAAGGTCGAAGGCCTAAAGGCCGCCTCGGACACCGCCAAACAGATCATCACCCTGTCGACGGGCGTCACCGCCCTGACCATCACCTTCCTGGAAAAGATCGCCAAGGGACCGCCGCCGGTGGTGCTGAAGGCGGCCTGGATCGGCTTTGGTCTGTCGCTCTTCTTCGGCCTGGTGACACTATTGGCGGTGACCGGAACCCTGACCGCGGTGGACCGCCGCAACGCCGGGCTCGACATGACCCCGGCGCAGCAGAAGGTGTTCGACGCCAACGGCGCGAACGTCCGCATCCCGGCTTTGGCGATGGTGCTCTGCTTCCTGGCCGCCATGGCCTGCGTGATCGGCGCGGGGTTCTTCCTTTAGGGTTTCAGTCTCGCGATGAGCGCCGCCGTCGACGGATCGTGCTCACCCGGCACACCGTCTTCGAGCTCCGACAGAACCCTGGTCGCCAGGGTCTTGCCCAGCTCCACGCCCCACTGGTCGAAGCTGTCGATGTCCCACAGCGTGCCCTCGACGAAGACCTTGTGCTCGTAGAGGGCGATCAGGGCCCCGAGCGTCGCGGGATTGAGAGCCTGGAGCAGGATGAAGCTCGACGGCCGGTCGCCGGGGAAGTGGCGGTGAGGCTCGGCGGCATTGGCGCTGCCGACCATCAGGGCCTCGGCCTGGGCGATGGCGTTCGCGAGCAGGATGACATGCTGGCGGGGCGGCCCCTCGTCGCCCTTGGCCACGGCCACGAAGTCGACCGGAATCACATCCGTGCCCAGGTGCAGCATCTGGAAGAAGGCGTGCTGGTCGTTGGTGCCGGAATTGCCGAACACCGCGGTCGCGGTGGCATGCGCGACCGGCTGTCCGGTCTCGGTGACCCGCTTGCCGTTCGACTCCATCTCCAACTGCTGCAGATAGCTGGGGAGCAGGCCGAGGCGTTCGGCGTAGGGCTCGACCACGCGGGCCGGACGACCTAGGCCGTTGCGGTTGAAGATGTGAGCGAGCGCCAGCAGCACCGGCGCGTTGCGGTCCAGCGGCGCGCTGCGGAAATGATCGTCCATCGCCGCGGCGCCGGCCAGCAGTTGCGCGAACGCCTCCCAGCCCAGACCGATGGCGCAGCTGAGGCCGACAGACGACCAGGTCGAGTAGCGGCCGCCGACCCAGTCCTCGAAGCCGAACACACGCTCTTCCGGGATCCCGAAAGCGGCGCAGCCCTCCACGTTGGTCGAACAGGCGACCAGGTGGCCGTCGCCGGCCTCGCCGAGAGCGTCGCGCAGCCAGGCCTTGGCGGCGCCCGCATTGGCCATCGTCTCCTGGGTGGTGAAGGTCTTCGAGACGATCACCACCAGGGTGGTCTCGGCGTCCAGCCCTGTCAGGGCCTGGGCGATGTCGGCCGGATCGACGTTGCCGACGAAACGCAGGTCGATCTTGCGCTCCAGCGGCCGCAGCGCCCGCCAGACCATTCGCGGGCCGAGGTCCGAGCCGCCGATGCCGATGTGGACCACGTCCGTGAAGGCCTTGCCGGTCGCGCCGCGGAAGATGCCGGTGCGGACGTCGCCGACGAAGGTCTTCATCGCCCTGCGCACCGACTCGACGCCCTGGGACGCCGGCTTGCCGAGGGCCTCGAAGCGGGCCCCGTCCGGCGCGCGCAACGCCATATGCAGGGCCGCGCGCGACTCGGTGACGTTGACCGCCTCGCCGGCGAACAACCGCTCGCGTCGGGCCTCGACGCCGGCCGCGCTGGCGAGCGCCAGGGCGGCGTCGAGCCCGGCCTGGCTCCAGGGCTGCTTGCTGAGATCCAGCGAGAGACCCGCGACCTCGACGCTGAGCCGGGTCAGCCGGTCCGGCTCGGCTTTGAAAAGGTCGACGATGCGGGTCTTCGCATCAGCCTTGGCGGCGGCTTCGAGGGCGGTCCAGGCAGAGGTCGTGTCGGTCATGCAAACTCCCGGCGGTAGGACGCCGTTTACCCTGATTGGCCTAGGTAGAGGTCCATATCTTACACAAGGCGTGACCCATGTCCTGCGACGCCATCGCCCTTTCGGCCATGCTCTGGCTGGCCTCCGCCTCGCCCGAAGCCGCGCCGCCGCCGACGCCCGCGGTAGCTTCGGCGCCGACCAGCGTGGCCCAGGAGCCGCTGTTCGCGGACATCGTCGTCCGCGCCGGCGTGCTGAAGAGCCAGGTCGAGGCCTGGAAGGGCGTGACCGGCGACCTGCCCGGCTTCGACGCGTTCAAGGGCAAACTCGGGGAACTAGCCGAGCTCGACCTGCAGGGGCACAAGCTGCTCGCGGCGCGCGGCACTGACGGCGACCTGAAATGCATCCTGCGCGGCATCAGCCAGGACCTGCCGGTGCGGCTCAAGGACGTCGAGACCGCCGCCGACGCCAAGGCCCGCGACAACGCCCTGCGCGAGATGGGCTGGCTGCTGCGTGACAACGTCGAGGTGATCACCACCCCGCCGACGGCGACCTCGGGGACGAGCGGGGCCTAGCCCTGCCGGGTTCGAGACGCGGCGCGCCAGGCGCTACCGAGCGGCGGCCTTGTCGAGCGCTTCGGCCACCAGCCCTTCGGTGAGCAGCTGCGGCAGTATGACCGGCTCCCCGCCCTTGGCGCCATACACGAGATAGAGCGGCACCCCGGCCCGACCGTGCTCGGCCAGGGCCGCGGCGATGGCGGCGTCGCGGTTGGTCCAGTCGCCCTTGAGGTAGACGGCGTTGTTGCGCTTCAGCGCTTCGGCGACGGTCTTCGTCCCCAGAGATGTCTTCTCGTTCACCTGGCAGGTCACGCACCAGGCGGCGGTGAAGTTGACGAACACCGGCCGGCCTTCGGCCTGGAGCGCGGCGACGCGGTCGGCCGTCCAGGCCTCGTAGGGAACCTCGGCGGTCTCGCTCGCGGCGGCGCCCGGCGCGGCGACGGCGGGCTTTTCGAAGGCAAGAAGCGCGATCAGGGCGATCGCCCCGACGGCGGCGAGAGCGGCCAGGCCCCGCACGATCGGGGCCGGCGGCCGGCGCTGGGCGAGGCCGAACAGCCAGGCGGCGAAGGCGATCAGCACCCCGGCCCCGAGCGCGTTGGCGAGGCCGATCGGTCCGGTCTGCTGGGCCAGCACCCAGATCAGCCACGCCACCGCTCCATACATCGGGAAGGCGAGCACATGGCGGAGGGTCTCCATCCAAGGCCCCGGGCGGGGCATCCGGCGCAGCAACGCCGGCGCGAACGACAGCAGCACGAACGGCGCGGCCAGCCCCAGGCCGAGCGCCGCGAAGATCAGCAGCGACACGACCGCGCCTTGCGTGAGCGCATAGCCCATGGCCGAGGCCATGAACGGCGCCGTGCAGGGGGCGGCCACGACCACGGCCAGCACGCCGGTAAGGACGCTGCCGGTCAGGCCGGGCTTGGCGGCCAGGCCGCTGCCGGTGTTCTGCAGCGAGGTCCCCGCCTCGAACACGCCCGACAGGTTCAGCGCCACCAGCAACATGACGACGGCCAGCGCGGCCACGGCGACGGGGGACTGCAGCTGGAAGCCCCAGCCAATCGCCGCCCCGCCGGCCTTCAGCGCGATCAGCGCCCCGGCCAGGGCGAGGAAGGTGACGAGCACGCCGACGAGATAGGCCAGCCCCTGCAACCGCGCCTCGCGCGGCGCATGGGCGTGCGCCGCCAAGGCTGCCGCCTTCATTGACAACACCGGGAACACGCACGGCATCAGGTTGAGGATCAGCCCGCCGAGAAAGGCGAACAGCAGCGCCAGCGGAACGCCCAGGCCGGGCTTGCCGCCGCCGGATGTGGCGGGGGCGCCGAGACCCGAAGCGCCGGCCGGAAGCGCGCCGGCCGTCGCGCTGATCTCCCAGGCCTTCCCGTTTAGCGCCAGAACGCCGTCGAGCTTCGCCGGGGCCTCGCCCTGGGTGAAGGCATAGCCGGCCGGCAGGGTCAGGGTGACGCCGTCGGGCCCGCGCTCAATGGCCTGCGGCTTGGCATGGTCGATGACCGTGCCGTCGAACGGGAAGAAATAGGCGTCGGCGAAGTCCGCGCCCGTCAGCGGCGCGCCGGTGACGGCCAGCTTCACCGTCTCGCCGGTCGGCTGGAAGGCCGCGGTCAGGCCGGCGGGCTTGGGCGCCTCGGCCAGCGTCCGGGCGATCTTCTCGCCCCAGGACGGATCATGCCGGGCTTCCGCTGCGACGGGCAGCGCGAGGGTAAGCGTCGCCTCTTCGGGGACGCAGATCTCCTCGCAGACCAGGAACACCACATCGGCCTTGATCGTGACCGTCTCGCCCGGCTTCGCCGTCGCAGGGACCGCGATCGGGCTCGGCAGCAGAACCTCGTCGGTGTAGCCGTAGTTGAGCAACGGCCCGATCGGCATCCGGTGCGGGGTCGGCCAGACGATGTCGCCGGCCGTCCAGCCCGCGGGCAGAGTCCATTTGATTTTGGTCGGCTCGCCGCTGTCGCCCGGGTTGCGCCAGTAGGTGTGCCAGCCCTTGTCGATCTTCTGGCGCAGCGCCACGTAGACGGTCCCGCCCGGGATGGCGGCGGTCTCCTGCGAGACCAGCTCGGCCTCGAGATGGCCGGTGTTCACCGGCTTGGCCGAGGCGGCGCCCGGCAGGGTCAGCGCGAAGAGGACCGCGAGCGCGGCGAGGAGGCGGGTCATGAGGGTCTATATGGTCTTCTCCGCCATCAGGACCAGAGCTCGCATTCACCACCCCTCTGCCTCGATGGCAGAGGGACAGGGCTGACGGTGTGACCGCTGAGGTTGGCGTCGGGCGCTGACTGGCTCAGAGCCTCCCCCGCCCTTTCCGGAAACTCGCCGGCTACGCCACCATCCCGCCCCTTCCTCCATCGAAGAGGAAGGGTCCTACTGGATTTCCCAGATCCGCGTCGTCCCACTGATCTCGTAGGAGACCACAAGCAGCGGCTTGCCGTTCGGCGAGGTCTCGGCGGGGATGAACAGCACGCCCTCGGGGCCCTGGTCGCCGGAGGCCGGGTCGGCCGGATCAAGCGCGACATCGCGGGTGCTGGCGTAGGCGGCCAGCACGGGCTTGGCCGGATCGGACAGGTCAAAGGCCATGACGCCGCCGTCGCGCTCGAGCCCGACGAAGGCATAGGGCTTGCCGCCCAGCTCGCCGACCGTGACGCCCTCGGGCTCGGGGCCCTTGTCGTCGGACCGGCCGTCGGCGCCGGGTTCGTCGTGGCCGAGGTTGAAGGCGGCCGCGCCGCGCCTGGCGATCGCCTGTTCGACCTGGTCGCAGCTGTCGGCGATCTGCCGGCCGTCTGTGGACCAGACGCTGATGGAGCGGGCCCCGAAGCTGTAGATCACGTCGAGGTCGCCATCACCGTCCGCATCGCCGGCCGTGGTCGTGGTCTTCAGCCGGCCAAGCGCGGCGTCGTCCTGGCTGCCGGCCGGGAAGGCGACAGGGTCCAGCTTCAGGTCCTTGACCCGCTTCTCCTCATTGAAGGCCTTCCAGCCCTGGGCGTCGCCCTCGTTGGCGGTGACCAGATAGCTCTGGCCGCCGGCCCGGAACAGGGCGAGGGCGTCGGGCTGGTACATGCCCAGCACCTTCGCGTGCGGCCTGATCTCGATGCCGCCATCCTTGTCGGACAGGTCAGCCGGGCAGGTCTGGTAGGACTTGAAGCCGAGGCCGGTCACGGCCGTCACCCTGGCGGCGCCAATATCGACCACCGCCAGGGCGTTGACCTCCTGAAGGGTCACGAAGGCGGTCTTGCCGTCCGCGGAGATGGCCACGTATTCGGGCTCGGCGGCCTGGGCGAAGCTAGCGCCGGGCCGGCCGGGCTTGGCGCCCGCGATCGGGGCGGCATTGAAGGCGCGGAAGTCGGCCAGCCGCGCGGTCGCCTTGTCGAAGCCGTTGGAGACGTCGATCACCGCCACCGCGCCCTCGGGGTCGCGGCTCATGTCGTTCGGGTCCGGTTCGCCCTCGTTGGCGGCGAGCACATAGCGGCCGTCCGGCGTGAAGGTCACCATGTCGGGCATCGGCCCGACCTCGACGGCGCCGAGCAACACAAGATCGGCGGCCTTGAAGAAGACGATGTGGCCCGGGCCCTGACGGTCCTTGCCGTCGAGCGCCGCGGCGACGACGCCGTTCTTGACTGCGACGCTGTTCGGCGCGCCGCCGTACTGCGCGAGCGAGAAGGACCGCACCTTCCTCGGCGCGTCGATGTCGCTGATGTCGAGCACGTCGATGGCCTGGGCCTCGCCGTTGACGACGAACAACCGCTGCGTCGCCGGGTCATAGGTGGCGATCTCGGCCGCGCTCTTGCCGAAGCCGCCGTGACGGAAGACGCCGCGGGGCGTGAGCTCGAGAGCGAGGACGGGCTGGGCGATCATGGCCAGCAGGCTAGCGACTATGGCGAGGCGGCGCATGCGGGTTTCTCTCCAGACCGGTCAGCCCTCTGACCATGCCGTTGCGACGGAATGTTGAAGCCCCTCGACTTACGCCGGGGCGCCGCCATGATCGTCGGCAAAACAGGGAGAGGCCAATGCCCGTGAATCGCCAGTGGATCCTTCGGAAGCGCCCGGTCGGCGAGATCGCACCGGGAGACCTCGACTTTGTCGAGACCCCGATCCGGCCTCTGGAAGATGGCGAGGTCGTGGTCCGCAACATCTACCTGTCGCTGGATCCGACGAACCGCATCTGGATGAGCGACCAGGACCAGTACCTGCCCCCGGTCGAACTCGGCGACGTCATGCGCGGCGGCACCATCGGCGTGGTCGAGGCCAGTCGCTCTGCGCGCTTCCCCGAAGGGGCGCTGGTCAATGCCGGGCTGTCCGGCTGGCAGAGCCATACCGTCGCCCATGAAGCGACCCTGAGCCCGGTCCCCGCGATTCCGGGCGTGCCGCTGACCGCCTTCATGAGCGTGCTCGGCGGCACCGGCCTGACCGCCTGGTTCGGCATGACCGACATCGGCAAGCCGCAGCCCGGCGAGACTGTGGTCGTCTCCGCCGCCGCCGGGGCCGTCGGCTCGGTCGCCGGCCAGATCGCCAAGCAGCGCGGCGCGCGGGTCATCGGCATCGCCGGGGGCCCGAAGAAGTGCGCCTGGCTGACCGAGGAGCTCGGGTTTGACGGGGCCATCGACTACAAGAACGAGGATGTCGGCGCCGCGCTCGACCGGCTCTGCCCGAACGGGATCGACGTCAACTTCGAGAACGTCGGCGGCAAGATCATGGACGCTGTCGTCAGCCGCATGAACAACTTCAGCCGCATGCCGCTGTGCGGGATGATCAGCGGCTACAACAGCGAGGGCGTCGCCTCGGGCCCGACCGATTTCGGCCGGGTTTTGATGCACCGGCTGCTCATCAAGGGCTTCATCGTGATCGATTACCTGCCGCGGGCGGGAGAAGCATTCGCGGAGCTGGCGCCGATGGTGCTGTCGGGGCAGATCAAGTGGAAGGCCCACGTCGTCGACGGCCTGGAGAACGCGGTCGATGCGGTGCAGCGGCTGTTCACCGGCGATCACGACGGAAAGCTGCTCGTCCGTATTTCCCCGGAGCCCTGACCCCTTGCCCGCAAGCTTTGACGAAATCCAGATCGGCCAGGTCGTGAGCCTGGGCGTGGCCGCGGTGGACGACCAGGCCCTGGAGGCCTTCGTCAAGGCCTTCGCCCCGGGCTGGCCGACCGACCGGGGGGCGCCCGACGCCATGGTCTTCGCCCTCTGGTCCCGGCTCGAGGACCAGGCGGCGGCCGACTGGCCACAGACCAAGCGGCTCGGCGTCGACGCCCTGCGCTGGGCGCGCAATCCGCCGGCCGGAGAACTGCTCCGTGGCCGGATGACGGTGATGGGTAAGGACCCGGTGGGCGACGACAAGGGCATCGTCATCGCCCAGCATGACCTGCTCGACGAAGCCGGGCGCCTCGTCTTCTCCTGTCTGACCAGGAGCGTGTTCGCGAGGTAGGTTTTCCTACCTCGCCGAACCCGTCTTACGCCTTGCCGACGGCTTGCTGGCGATGCAGCGCCTGTTCGGTGGCGATTGCGATCAGGCGATCCCAGCCGACCAGCGAGGTCAGGTGGTTGTAGATCTTTTCCAGGGCGCCGCTGTCGCGCAGCTCGGCGAGCTTGGCGGGGGTCAGGGCGGCCAGCTTCTCCTCGGAGACGGCGAAGTACTCGGCCATCTTCACCGGCGTGGTGGTGCCGTCAGGGTTGGGCTGGTTGTAGATCGCTTCGCGGGTGTGGAAGAGGTCGTTGTCGATCAGCAGCTGGACGAACGACTCGGTCCGCCGGCGCTCGGTCTCGAAGTCCTCGCAGAACTTGATGGCGCTGGCGGTGTATTCCGACGGCTCGCCGTCGTCGTTGAACAGCGGCTGGCTGCCGGCCTTGCTCTTGTCGACGAAGATGTCGGCGGTGCGCTCGATGCAGACCACCAGGCGGCTTTCCTTCTCATCCGCGGCCAGCACGAACGGATAGCGACGGGTGTAGGCCGGGGTGTAGGCGCCGACGGTGTACATGCCGTCCTTGACGAACATGTTCTCGCCGGCGTTCACGCCCATGACCGCCAGCGGCATCTTCTGGTCGCCGCCGAAGATGATCGGGTAGCTCACCGCCGCGAAGCCGAACTCGGCGACGGTCAGCGGCACGATGTGGCCGGTGGCGGCGAAGGCGAACGGCTTCTCGGGATTGAACACCGCCAGACCCCCATGGAGCTCACGGCTCAGCGGCTCGGGCTTGGTGTAGAACAGCAAGTTCCCAGAAATCGGGCTTTGGGTCGGAGCGGCTTGTTTGGTGGCCATTCTAAACTCTTGGGCAAAAGCCGTGGGCGGCGTCCGCCGCATGAATAGGTTGAGCCGGCGCTTCTAGCCGATCCCGGCTAACCCGGCAATGCGAGCACCCGTCTTGCGCAACCCTGCGGCAACGGGCTTCAATCAGGGCAAGAAAAAACCGGGAGACGTCCATGCCTATCGCCTACCCCGAGATCCTGTCGCTCACGAGCGAAGGCCAGGCGTTCGCCTGGACCGAAAAGGAAAGCATGCTCTACGCCCTGGGCATCGGCCTGGGCGGCGACCCGATGAACGAGCAGGAGCTGCCGTTTGTCTACGAGAGCGGGCTCAAGGCGGTGCCGACCCAGGCCACGACCGTCGCCTGGGGCGCCGGTCCCGGTATGGGCAAGATGGGCATCAACTTCCTGCTGGTCGTGCACGGCGAGCAGAAGGTCGAGTTCCACAAGACCTTCCCGACCGAGGCCAGCATCACCGCCGACAGCCGTGTGATCGGCGCCTACGACAAGGGCGACAAGGGCGCGGTCATCTACAACGAGACGGTCCTCAAGGACGCCAAGACGGGCGAGAAGATCGCCACCTTGACCGGCTCCACCTTCGCCCGCGGCGATGGCAATTTCGGCGGGCCGGCCGACGGCGCCCCGGAAGCGCACGAGGTCCCGACCCGCGCGCCGGACCAGAGCATCGACATCCAGACCAGGCCCGACCAGGCGCTGATCTATCGGCTGAGCGGCGATCGCAACCCGCTGCACTCTGATCCCGGCATCGCCAAGGCCGCCGGCTTCCCGCGCCCGATCCTGCACGGCCTCTGCACCTACGGCATCACCTGCCGCGCGGTGCTGCAGACCTACGCCGACTACGACCCCTCGAAGATCAAGAGCCACCAGGTCCGCTTCTCGAGCCCGGTGTTCCCCGGCGAGACCATCACCGTCGACATGTGGAAAGACGGCGACGTGATCTCGTTCGAGGCGCGGGTGAAGTCCCGCGGCGTGACCGTGGTCAAGAACGGCAAGACCCAGCTGGGATAGCGCTGAGGGGGACACGCACGCTTCGGGGTGCGTGTCCCCTCCGGTCCTCAGAACCGGTAGCTGACGCCCGCGCGGTAGTTGCGGCCCGGCTGCGGGGCAATGTCCTTGAGATAGGACGCGTGCTCGCGGATTTCCTCGTCGGTGACGTTTCGCACCTCGGCGAACAGCTTGACGCCGTCCAGCGCCGGCGGGCTCCAGGTCGCGCCGACATTGATCAGGGTGTAGGCGTCGGTCGGCAGCTCGAAGTCCGATACCCGGTCCTGCTCGAGCACCCGGCGCACCTCGACGCGACCGGTCCACTGCGCGTCCTCCCACACCAACCGTCCGGTTACGGAGGCCGGCGGGATCCGGGAGGGTGGGCCGAGATCC
The DNA here is from genome assembly GCA_040390885.1 of Pseudomonadota bacterium. Taxonomy (GTDB): domain Bacteria; phylum Pseudomonadota; class Alphaproteobacteria; order Caulobacterales; family Caulobacteraceae; genus Caulobacter. The sequence continues at coordinate 32,358 of JAZJXN010000040.1, forward strand.
GACGCGGCGCGGACATAGTCGGCCGCGCCCTCGATCGACAACGTCCGCTCGCCGTCCCGCCAGGCCTTCCACGAGGCCTCGACTTCGAAGCCGTGGAAATCAGCGTTGGTCTGCAGGTAGCGATAAACGGCCAAGCCATCGATCTCGGCGCCCGTGGGCACCACGTCGATGAAGCCGTCGTAGCTCACGCCGAACAGGTGCAGGTCGGCCGACAGCCGGTCGCCCCCGTAATGGACGGTGCCCTCGATCGAGGTGGCGACCTCGGTGTCGAGCGTGGGATCCCCGATTTCGTAGCCGCGCGTGGCCACGTGCGGACCGTCGGCGAACAGCTCCGCCTCGGTCGGCGCGCGCTCCGAGCGGGTGATGCTGAGGCCCAGGAACCACGGCGCCATGGGACGGTAGAAGACGCCGGCCGAGGCGGAGAGGTTGGTGAACTCGCGGGTGTCGGCGTCGGTCTGCAGCTCGCGGCGATCCACGCGCAGCCCGCCTTCGTAGCCCCAGGCGCCGAGGTCGACACGCTGCAGGGTGAAGATGCCCAGCTCGCCGATCTCGGTGGCTGGCACGTAGGCCTCGTCCCCCTTGGCGTCGAAGTTGCGCTTGAGGGCCTGGACGCCCACGGCGCCATTCCAGCCGCCGCGCTCGGCCTGGACCAGCTCCAGCCGGCCTTCCCAACCGTCGGAGAAGAACTGGGTGCCGACCTCGTCGCCCTCAAACTCGGTGTGGGTGTAGTCCGCCCAGCCGCCTGAGAGTCGCAGGGTCTCGAACGGGCCGAGGTCGGCCCGCCACTCGCCGCGCAGATCGACGCGGGTCTGCTCCAGGCCGATGGTGACGGCGCCCTCTTCCTCGTGGTCGTGGTCGGGGTCTTCCTCGTCGTGTTCGTGCTCATGTCCGGGCACGCCGTAGGTGGTCTCGGTTCGCCGCACGGCGACGCCGAGGTAGCCGTCGTCGCCGACCCAGGTGACGCCGCCGCCGTAGGCGTCCAGCTTCACGGCGCTGTTCTCCATCCGCTTCGGGCCGGGCAGGTCGGGGGTCTCCCCCTCCTCGGCCAGCTGACGCCGCGACTCCGGGTACGCCGGGATACGGTAGTCGTCGCTCTCGCGGTGGATGCCGTCGACGGTGATCACCCAGGGGCCGGTCGTCGCGGTCAGCGAGCCCGAGATCGCGGTCCCGTCGTCGACCGAGCTGCCCGAGGCGTTGACCCGACCCGACAATGGCCGCGAGGGCAGCTTGCGGGCGATGCGGTCGTCGATGACGTTGACCACGCCCCCGATCGCCGAGCCGCCATAGAGCAGCGCGGCGGGACCGCGTAGCACCTCGACCGACGAGGCCTCGCCCGGATCGGCGGCGACCTGGTGGTCGGGCGACAGGGCGCTGGCGTCGATCAGGCCGACGCCGTTGTTCAGCACCAGAACCCGCGGGCCGGCCAGGCCGCGCACCACCGGGCGGCTGGCGCCGGGACCGAACGAGGTCGAGCGCAGGCCGGGCAGGTCGGCGAGCATGTCGCCCAGGCCCGCCGGGGCCTTGAGGTCGAGCTCGTCACGGCCGACCACGTCGATGCTGGTCGTCGCCGAGTCGAGCGAGATGGCGAACGGGGCGGCGGTGACCACCAGCTGCTCGACCTCCGCGTCCTGGGCGAAGGCGGCGCCGGTAGCGAACAGGGCGCTGCCGCTGACGGCGGCGAGCAGAAGGGAACGATGGCGCATGAGGGGCTTCCGGACCGGGAGAGACGCGAGCGACCAAGTGTTATGAAATAACATATCATGTCGTCAAGGCCGTTCGGTGCGGAGGACCTGCATCCTTCGGGGTGCTTGCCCTCTGGGCCGCTAAGCCTCCGCCAGCCACACCACATGGCGCTCGAGCCGGTGGCCTCTGGCGACGGCCGGGTGGTCGAAGTCGAGGTCCTCACGGCGGGCCATGCCGATGCGGTCCATCACGGCCTGCGACCTGAGGTTCGACGTGGCGGTGAACGACACGATCTCGGGCAGGGCCAGCCTCGCGAAGCCATACTCGAGCGCCGCGCGGGCGGCCTCGGAGGCATAGCCCGAGCCCCAGGCGTGGCGGGCGTAGCGCCAGCCGATCTCGACGCCCGGCGCCAGCGGATTGCTGTCCCGCAGCGTCATGAGGCCGGTGAAGCCGAGGAAGACGCCGTCGCCGCGCCGCTCGACCGCCCAAAGGCCCCAGCCCTGGCGCGCGATCAGCGCCTGGTTGGCCAGCGCCATCGCCGCGCTCTCGGGCGCGGTGAGGGTCGCGGGGAAATGCTCCATGACGTCCGGGTCGGCGTTGAGCGCCGCCCACGGTTCGAAATCCGACGGCCGCCAGTTTCTCATGATCAGGCGGTCGGTCTCGATCATGGCGTCAGGCCGGGCGCGGGCTGGCCAGGGCTTCGTAGAGATCGGGCCGGCGGTCGCGGAAGAAGCCCCAGGCGGCGCGGTGCGTCTCGAGGAAGTCGAGATCGAACGAGGCGGCGACGATGCCTTCCTCGTCGCCGAGTTCGGAGACCAGGTCGCCGCGGTGGTCGGCGATGAAGGACGAACCGTAGAAGCGCTGGCCGCCGCCCGGATAGTTCTCCCAAGGCTCGAAGCCGATGCGGTTGGCGCCGACGACGGGGATCACGTTGCTGACCGCGTGCCCTTGCATCGCGCGGCGCCACGGCAGGGCGGTGTCGAGGCTGGCGTCATGCGGTTCACTGCCGATGGCGGTCGGATACAGCAGCGCCTCGGCGCCCAGAAGCGCCATGGCGCGGGCCGCTTCCGGGTACCACTGGTCCCAGCAGATGCCGACGCCGATCCGGCCGTGGCGCGTGTCCCAGACCCTGAAGCCGGTGTCGCCCGGCTTGAAGTAGTACTTCTCCTGGTAGCCGGGACCGTCGGGGATGTGGCTCTTGCGATAGACGCCCGCCAACGAGCCGTCGGCGTCGGCCATCACCAGGCTGTTGAAATAGTGCGGGCCTTCCTTCTCGAAGATCGAGATCGGGATCACCACGCCCAGCTCGCCGGCCAGCGGGGCCAGGGCCTTCACCGCCGGATGCTCGCGCCAGGCGTAGGCGGAGGAGAACCACTGCTCCTCCTGGGTGACGCAGAAATACGGCCCCTGGAACAGCTCCGACGGCAGGATCACCTGGGCGCCGCCGGCCGCGGCCTCGCGGATGAAGGCCTCGGTCTTCTTGATGTTGGCGTCCATATCCAGGCCGTAGCTGGTCTGGATCGCCGCGAGGCTGAGGGTCCGGGCCATTCAGGCGGGCTCCTGGAAATGAAGGGGCGTGGCGCGCCGATATAGGAACGCCCGGCCGAAAGCAAAGGGCGTGGCCGGCGCGCGCGAGGCGCGGGTGTCTTCATTCCGCCCGTAGGCGGCTTTCGAGACGGCGCAGTGTCTGGCGGACGACCGGTTCATCCCACCAGTCTACATCGACGCGAGATCGGGGGGATTGATGGAAAAAAGGCGTGGGATTCGAGGCGTTTCGTGACGCCTCCATCCGGGCTGATCTCGCCGGGGCCAACCACAGCGCGGATGCTGGACGGCGCTGCCGGGCAGCTTTCCTACCGCCGCCAGGCCAAGTCGGCCGGGGTCGATTGTCTCGCGATGTCCCGCATTGTCTCCAAAGTATCTGTCTCCAGAGTCTCGCATGGCGTCATCCAAACGGATGAAGCGGAGCGTCCAGGAAGCCAGTCCTATCGGACCGGTCCCGCGCAAGCCGATGCGCGTGAGCGGGGCGCCCCCTCGTCCTCGCCCCAAGGTCATCCGATGTCATCGCTTCACCGCCTCGCGTTCAAGTCCGCCGCGCTTCCGAGCCTCGCCCTCCTCGTCGCCGTCTCCCTCGGGGCCCCCGCCCGGGCCCAGGATGCGGGCCCCGGCACGTTCCCCGTTCCCTGCGGCCAGTCCGGTATCAGGCTGGCCTGCGGACAGGGGAGCACGGCCACGGGACCCTCTGGCACGGCCTTGGGCGGCGCCAGCCTGGCGACGGCGGACTACTCCGTGGCGCTCGGCGCCTGGTCCGTCGCCGACGAGGCCTACACGGTCTCGGTCGGCGGCGACCCGATCCTGGGCGGCGACTACATCTCGCGGCGCATCGTCAACGTCGCCGACGGCGTCAACGACAGCGACGCCTCCACCGTTGGTCAGATGAACGCCGGAGACGCCGCCACCCTGGCCGCCGCCAACGGCTACGCAGACGCCGGCGACGCGCGCACCCTTACGGACGCCAACGCCTACGCCGATGCAGGCGATGTCCAAACGCTCGCCGCCGCCGGCGCTTACTCGGACGCCGGCGACGCCGCGACCCTCGCCACCGCGACCGCCCGCGCCGATGCAGGCGACACCCGAACCCTGGCGACAGCAACCGCCTACGCCGACGCCGGCGATGTCCGCACGCTCGCATCGGCGAACGGCTACACGGATCAGCAGGTCGCCCGGCTTGAAACGACCTTCGACAGCCGCTTCCGGGATGTCGACAACCGCCTCGACCAGGTCGCCGCCATGGGCGCCGCGTTCGCGTCGATGTCCGGCAACACCGCCGGGGCCGGAACAGGGGCGCGCAACCGACTGGTGCTGGGGATCGGCGCCTTCGGTGACGAGACCGCCATGTCCGTCGGCTACAGCCGGGAGATCAGCCGGCGCACGGCGATCAGCGCCGGGATTTCCTTCACCGGCGGCGAAGTCATGAGCGGCGGCAGCTTCGGCTTTGCCTGGTAGCGTCAGGACCGGGTCGGCGCCCGGACCATCGCCCCGACCAGCCGCCCAAGCTCCGCCTGTCGGGTCGTGCCGGTCTTCGCGAACACCGCGCGAAGCTGGGTCCGCAAGGTCGGCACGGACAGGGCGAGGTCGGCGGCGATCTCATTGATGGTGAGACCCTGGGCCAGCTTCTGCACCAGTCGCGCCTCGGCGGGCGTCAGGTCAAACAGGCCGTTCAGCATCGCGCCGTCTGGAACGCCGGCGGCGTCGAGCGGCGTGACGATGACGACGCTGGCGGCCCGGTCGAAGACGTCATGCGCGCCACGCTCGACCGGCGCGACATGGACGATCATCGCGGCGTCGTCGGCCCTGGCCGGCACCGGGATCGACTTCACCGCCGAAGCGCCGGCGTCGTTCTCCTCGATCGCGGCGGCGAACAGCGCCTGGGCGGCGGGGACGGCGAGCGAGAGACGGTCGAAGGCGCCGATCCGGAACGGCGCCCTCAGCGCCTGGAACCGGTCGTTCGCCGCCAGGACGACCGCCCCGGCAGTGATCACGGCCGCGGGCAACCCCAGTTGCGACAGCGTCCGGACGGTGCTGGTCGCCCGCTCGAGATGCAGGCGGCCCGCGATCAGCGCGGCGCGTCCCAGGTGCGGCCGCATGCCGTTCAGGACCCCGAGCGCCGCCTGGTGCGGCAGGCTGGCGTCACGGTCGCGTTGCAGGACAATGACCGCCGTCTCGCCGCTCGGCATCGGAAACACCGTGCCGAGCAGGGCGCCGACGCCGAGCGGGATCATCGCCGAGTTGGCCTCGCGGCGCATGACGTCGCGCGGGAAGAAGTCCTCGTCGAGCAGGAAGGTCGCGGGCGGGGCGTGACGCGCGTAGGCGGTCAGTTCGGACGACTGCCAGGCGCCGCTGTCGCAGTAGTCCGCCAGCGCTTCCTCGAGCGCGGCGGTCGAGGCCGTCAGCGGGCTGCGCGCGCCGCGGTCGAGGATCAGCCCGGCGCCGGTGGCCTCGACGCGGTCCGCCAGGCTCTGCAGCAGAAGCGGCCAGGCCTCCGGCACGAACGCGGCCTCGTAGATCCGCTCAACCAACTCGTCCGTCATGCCTATTCCTGCTCTCGGCGGGGCCGTCTCAAGGACCGTCGGCGCGCCGGAACAGGAACGCACGGGTGCAGGGCAAGGACCCTCGGCGTGGTCGGCACGGGCAGAGTGTCTACAATCCGCTGATAGCGGCGTTTGGCGACGGGACGGCGTCGGATCGGGGCGGCGTTCATGCCTCCAGTCTACACCTCTGCCGATGTCGGGGGACCGGCGGCGAAAACATGAGCTGTTCCAGATGCTTGCCGCTCAGGGACTCGGTCGCGCATCCTCGGCGACCGTCAGGGACCGAGCCGACTTCAGCTGTGAGCAGAGGGCTTCTGGTCCGTCCCGATGTCGGGGCGGCGGGGTCGATTGTCTCGCAATGTCTCGCTTTGTCTCGCGATTATTTGTCTCCGGAGTCTCGCTTTCCGGCCGGCTGGAGGCGGATGTCAGCCCGCGCGCGAACACTTGCCTGACGCCGCTCGCCGCTTCGCGCCGAGGGTCTTCAGGTCGCGCACGGCCTGGGCGTCCCGCCCCACCGCCATCTCGAGCGCGTCGAGGAGGCACTGGCCTTTGTAGGGCGCGTTCAGGTCCATGCCGGCCGCGTGCAGGAGCCGCAGGATCTCGAGGGACGGCGGGCGGGGCTGCGTCAGATCCCAGCGCACCCGGAAAACGACCGCCCAGGCCGATGGGACGTCGGGCCACCAGTCAACGCTCGCATCACCCCCCGATCGGAGCATGAGGCGAAGGAGTTCTGACCGTGCGCCGGTCAGCTCGTCCATGTGCTCGTAAGCGCGCCAGAGCGCCGTCTCGCCGTGGCCGGGCCGAGGCTGCCGGTTGGGGTCCGCGCCAGCGGCGAGCAGGGCCGCCACGATCGTCTCTGTTTCTGGACGGTAGCGATCGAGCGCGGACACCAGGGGAAGCTCGCCCGCGCCGTTGGGGATGTTGACGTCGGCGCCGCGCGCGATCGCGAGTTGGACAAGGTCCGACCTGCTCTTGTCTGCGCCAATCGCCAGGAACGCGTCCGCCGCACGCTTGCCCTCATGGTCTATGACGATGGCGGCGACCTCCGCCGATGGCTCGCCGAGCCAGTCCAGGCGCGGAGCCTGGTGAGGCATGGCGAACACCGCCCGCACCATCGCCGGATCGGCGCTGCGGATTGCCTCGTCGACAAAGCGGGCGCTCAGCGGCTCCGGCGACAGGCGCTTGAACAGCGCGACCCGGCTCTGAGTGACGGCCGCGAGGACGGGATTGGGGGCGATCGAGTCAGGAAGTTCCGGCGTCGGGCTCGCACCGGCCGCCAGCAGAACCGCGACAATCTCGTCGCGGCCATGGGCCACGGCCCAGGTCAGGGCGGTCATGCCGAAGACGTCGAGGTCGTCGACGTTCTGTCGGCGGAGGAAGGCGCGCACCTGCGCGGCGGACCCGCGTCGGGCGGCCTCGTGCAGGGTCAGCGGCTTGCGGGTCAGTACGCGCGCAGGACCCCCGATCAGGGTGTAGTTGCCTGACCATTCCGGGCGGACGCCGTCATCGTCCCGCAGCGGCCGGCAGATGTCGGCGTAGGGAAAGGCCGGATCATCGACCATCGTCCGGTTGAAGGTCTTGGCGTAGGCCCTGTACCGCTGCCTGAAGTCACCCTCATCGGCGCTTATGGAATCGCCCCATTCGGTGACGGCGCGGCCGCCCGGTCCGGCCTGGTACGGCGTGTGGCAGACAACCCCGACCGTGATGTCGCGATCGCCGCGAACGTAGCCCTCGTAAACGAG
>JAZJXN010000040.1:39883-42027 GCA_040390885.1 Pseudomonadota bacterium
AGTCGCCCCTGGCCGCCGCCCGGACGGCGTCCTCGGCGGGATCCGCCTTGCCGGACGCGAGTGCGCGCGCGATCTCGGGCATGCCATCGGGAAGCTGGCGCAGATCGCCGACGACCTTTTGCGGCGCCGGCTGGCGAACCGGCGGCGTTGCGGATGCGCCGGCCGCGACAACGACGGCGGCCGCCAGGCAGAAAAGAACTCGAACCGACTTCACGAACACCCCGACGCCCCGTTTCACCGAGAGAAGCAAGCCACGCAAAGCTCAACTTCGCGTTTAGCGGCATGGTTACTCCATCAGCTTCGCCGGCGCGTCCTCGAACGCGCAGACCCAGGCGGGGGCGGAGCGGCGCCAGATCTGGCGGGTCGGGATCAGCTGGTCGCGCTGGCGGATGCCGCCCCAGCGGATGCCCCAGATGTCGGCGTTCTCACCCTCGCCATGGGCGAACAGCGGCGCGCCGCAGGTCGGGCAGAACAGCTGGAAGCGCTTGCGGCCGTTCTCGGCGATCTTGATGTAGACCCTGGGCTCGCCGGTGATCTTGAGCCGATCCCGCGCCGTGTGGACGGAGACGCGGAACGCCGTCCCGGTCAGGGCCTGGCAGTCGGTGCAGTGGCAGATGGTCACCCGGCCTGGATCAATCTCCGCCTCGTAGCGGACCGCGCCGCAGTGACAGCTTCCATCGATGGGGATCATGGCCAGGCTCGCGGCGGCGGTGGGGTGGACACCTTAAACTGTCCCCGACCCAGACCGCTCCGGCCTGATTGGAAACTGGGGACGAAAAACCTCAGTTCAAGAATTGGCGGTCCACGAATTATGCGCAGACTCCGAAACCCTCAGCTTCCAAGGAGGGTGAAGATGCGCGTCTTGTTGTCGACCTACGGCTCACGCGGCGACGTCGAGCCGATGGCCGCGCTGGCCGTTGCGCTGCAGGCGCTCGGTGTCGAGGCGGTGGTCTGCGCGCCGCCGGACGACGAGTTCGTGGCCCTGCTCGATCGCGCCGGCGTCCCGCTGGCGCCGGCCTTCTCGTCGGTGCGGGCGTGGGTGACGGAGGCGATGGCGAACCCCACGGGCATCGACCTGCCGACCCGGGCGGCCTATGTCGCGGCCGCGCAGTACGAGGCCATCTCGGCCGCCGCCGAGGGCTGCGACGCGGTGCTGGCGACCGGTTTGTTTCCGTCGACGGCGGCCGCGCGGGCGGTGGCCGAGATCCGCGCCATTCCCTACGTCTACGCCACCTACTGCCCGATCTGGCTGCCGTCGGAACATCACCGCCCGCACCCCTATCCGGGCCATCCCGTGCCCGACGAGATCACCGACAACCGGCTGTTGTGGGCGCGCGATGTCGACACGATGAACGCGCTGTTCGGCAGGGGGGTGGGCAGCCTCCGCGCCTCGGTCGGCCTGCCGTCCGTGGACAACGTCCGCGACCAGGTGATGACCCAGCGGCCATGGCTGGCGTCGGACGCGGTGCTGAGCCCGTGGCTGCCGAGCGATCTGCGCGAGGTGGTGCAGACCGGCGCCTGGATCCTGCCGGACGACCGTCCGCTGCCGGACGGGCTGGAAGCCTTCCTCGCGGCGGGCGAGGCGCCGGTCTATGTCGGCTTTGGCAGCATGCCTATGGCCGCCGCCCGCGACGCGGGCCAGGCCGCCATCGCGGCGATCCGCGCGCGAGGCCAGCGCGTCCTCCTGCTCCAGGGCTGGGCCGAGCTGGTCGCCGCCGACGACCGCGACGACTGCCTCGTCATCGGCGAGGTGAACCAGCAGGCGCTGTTCCGGCGGGTCGCCGCGGTCATCCACCATGGCGGGGCGGGGACCACCACCGCCGCGGCGAGGGCCGGGGCGCCGCAGCTGGTCGTGCCGCAGATCGCCGACCAGCCTTACTGGGCGGGGCGGGTGGCGACACTGGGCATCGGCGCCGCGCAGGCGGGGCCGATGCCCAGTGTCGAGAGCCTGTCGGCGGGTCTGGCGAGCGCGCTGGCGCCCGAGACCCGTGAGCGGGCGGCGGCGGCGGCCAGGGCAATGCGCGCGGACGGCGCGAGCGTCGCGGCGAAGCTGTTGCTGGAGATCGTTGCGGGCGGCGGCGCGAGACCTAGGTCAAAGTGATGGTGAAGAGATCGGAAGAGCGTCGGTAGGGAAAGAGTGTTCT
>JAZJXN010000040.1:42037-65112 GCA_040390885.1 Pseudomonadota bacterium
TGATCCGCATGCCGAGCCCGGTTCGGGCGGCAGGATCGAAGCCGGCCGGGAGGCCGGGGCCGTCGTCGCTGACCGTCAGCCTGACGCCGTTGTCGGCGGCCGAGACATGCACCTCGATTCGCCCGGCGCCGTGTTTGGCGGCGTTGGTCACCAGCTCGTTGGTGATCAGACCGAGCGGCATCACGAGGGTGGTGGGCACCAGGGTCGGATCCCCGACCACCGTTGTGGTCTCGACCGCCTCGTCCAGATAGAAATGGCGGTGCACCCGGGCCACGGTGTTGACCCGGCTGGCGGCGATGTCGAGCTGGCGGGACGCCTCGGTGTCGCCCGCCGCCTTCGCCTGCATCGCCAGCAGCCCCGAGACGAACTGCAGGCTGTTCATGACCCGATGGTCGATCTCCCGGCCGAGCATAGCGGTGCGGTCGCGTTCCGCCTCGACCTCGGCGACCCGCTGCGCGAGCTGGCGATTGACGCGCCGAAGTTCGAGCTGGGCCATGACCTGGCCCGCGAGGATGCGCAGGGCGAACTGCTGTCGCGCGCTGAGGACGCCGGGCACGGTGTCGAGCACGCAAAGGGTGCCGATCGGCAGGCCGGCGGGATCCTTCAGCAAGGCGCCAGCGTAGAACCTCAGCCCCGGCGCGCCGGTCACCAGCGGGTTGCAATCGAACCGCGCATCCTGGGTGGCGTCCGGCACCATCATGAAGTCCTCGGCCAGGATCGCATGGCCGCAGAAGGAGGTCTCGAGCGGTGTCTCGCGCACGCCCAGGCCGACCTCCGCCTTGAAGAACTGGCGGCCCTCGCCGATCAGATTGACCACCGCGATCGGCGTGCCGCAGATCTCGGACGCCAGGGCGGCAATCTCGTCGAAGTCGCTCTCGCGCGGCGTGTCGAGCACATCGTAGCGAGCCAGCGCGGCCAGCCGCTCGCCTTCATCGGCGCGCAGAGCGATGGTCAAGAGCGGCCGAGGGGGTAAGCCGGCGAGGCGAGACGTTCAGCGCCGGCGTCGTGCGCCGCTATGGACAAGAGACACTCCGTGAGGTGACGGCCTGGCGTCCGTTAAAGTCACTGCACCCTAACCCGGTTCCTGCGTCCCGCCTCACACAAGTCGCGCGCCACGACCGCCGGTGTCCACGGAGCGTAAAGCAGACTTGGCTCAGCCCGCCCTAGGCCGGTTCCTGCTGCGTGATGCAGTGGAACGAGCCGCCGCCGGTCAGGACCGCGTTCGAGGGCAGGCCGATGGCCTTGCGCTCGGGGAACAGGCTCTGCACCGCGTCGACGGCGAAGGCGCCGGCGCGCTCGTCCTCGTAGAGCGGCACGATCACGGCCTCGTTGCAGATGATGAAGTTCATGTGGCTGGCCGGGGCCGGCTGACTGCTGCTCTCGCCGTCGATCCAGCCCGGCGACGGAATCCGCATCACCTGGATGGTCCCGCCGCGGGCGTCGGTCATCTGGCTCAGCAGCCGCGCGGTCTCGTCATAGAGCTCGGCGTTGGGGTCGCCCTTGCCCCAGGCGATCGGGCAGGCGACGACGCCGGGGGCGACGAAACGGGCCAGGTTGTCGACATGGCCGTCGGTATGGTCGTTGCGCAGGCCGTCGCCGAGCCACAGCACCTTCTTCGCGCCCAGGGCGACGGCGAGGTCGGCCTCGGCCGCCTCCTGCGTCCAGCCCGGGTTGCGGTTTGGGTTCAGCAGGCACTGACGGGTCGTGAGGATGGTGCCGTACCCGTCGTGATCGAGGGCCCCGCCCTCGAGCACGAAGTCATTTCCGAGCAGCGGCGCGCCCGAGGCGGCGGCGATCTGGGCCGCGACCTGGTCGTCACCCTCCATCTCGTACTTGCCGCCCCAGCCGTTGAAGCGGAAGCCGGCGGCCTGGCCGTCGTCGCGGAAGATCGGGCCGGTGTCGCGCATCCAGATGTCGCCGAACACGGCGCGGACGATCTCGATGTTGGCGACGCCGTCGAGCCGCACGCGAGCCGCGGCCTCGGCCTCGTCGCCGGCGACCATCAGGCGGACCCGCTCGGCGCCCGGGCCGGCCATGGCGCGGGCCAGGGCCGCGACCTCGTCCTGGGCGGTGGCGAGGTCCTCGCGCCAGAGGTCAGCGTGGCTGGGGAAGCCCAGCCACATGGCGCGGTGCGGAGACCATTCGGCGGGGACGATCGGGGTGCTGCTCATGGGCCGGGGGAAGTGATGAAATGAAGGGGCTACGTCAAGGGTATCGCAAAAGAAGAAGGGCGGCCCGATCGCTCGCGCCGCCCTCTCCGTCGTTCAATCGCGCGGTCGTCTAGAACTTCGTGCGCAGGGTCACCTGGGCCGTCCGCGGGGCGCCGAGGCCGGCGGTGCGGTTGCCGACGATGTCCGTCGAGATGTCGGCGAGGTATTCCTCGTCGAACAGGTTGACGATGTTCAGCTGGATCCACGAGCCGTCCCAGCCGAAGCGGCCGAGGTCGTAGCGGGCGTCCAGATCGACCGTGGTGTACTCCGAGGTCTTCTCGTCGTTGACCGCGTTGGTCCAGCGCTCGCCGACGTACTTGACCTGGGCGCCGACGGTGAAGCCGGCAATCTCGTACTGGGCCCGCGCGGCGTACTGGGTTTCCGGCACCTCAGGCAGCTGGTTGCCCTTGATGAGGACCGTACCGCCGCCGACACCCGGGACGTTGTCCTGGAACTCGCTGCCGAGATAGGAGGCCGAGGCGTACAGGGTCAGGCTGTCGAACAGCTTGAAGCCGATCTGACCGTCCACACCCCAGCGCTTCACGTCGCCGACGTTGATCGAGGTGGAGATGTCCTCGCCGTCGACCGTGGTCAGGGCGCGGATGATGTAGTTCTCGAAGTCGGACTTGAAGCCCGACACCGTGAAGATCAAGCTGCCCATCGCGTAGCGGTAGCCGACGTCGATCTGCTTGCTGATTTCGGGATCCGGGCTGGCGGGCAGACGGTCGTAGAGGTCGTCGGTCCGGGGCGCCGAGAGGTTTTCCGAGTAGTTGGCGTAGACCGAGTGGCCCGGGAGGAAGCGCCAGGTCGCGCCGAGGTTCGGCAGGATCTTGTCGTAGTTGCGCTTGAAGCTCGTCGGAGCGCCGGGCGCAGGCGCCGAGCCGGTGGCGACGTCGGCTTCGGCGGGGGTCAGGTTGCCGCAGTAGGCGTCGAAGGTGTTGAGCTGGTAGCAGTAGTTGTTGAGCTCACGCTGGAAGAACGGCGCGCGCAGGCCGAGATCCAGGGTCACCGTGTCGTCGAAGTAGTCGCCGACGTACTGGATGGCGATCTGGTTGAGCATGGCCAGCGAGAACCGGTCGCGCTTCTGGAAGACCTGACCGTCCAGGGTGCGGATCGGCTTCAGGTGGCCGTCCTTGGCCGAGAACGGATCGCGCGGGTCGCCGTTGGCGCCGAGGAAGCTGTACTCGCCGGTCTGGCGGTGACGGCCGTAGTCGAAGGTGTAGGCGGCGCGGATGCGGTTATTCTCGTTGAGGTCCCAGATCAGCGACGAGGTCACGCTGTAGCGGCGCGTGTTGGTGTTCGACGGCGAGTAGAGACGGACGCGGTCGAGCAGATCGCCGTCGCCGTTCAGGTCCACGCCGGTCGCCGTCGGGGCGCCGATGTCGTAGAACGAGCCCTGCAGGCGCGGGTCGGTCTCGGCCATCACCGTGCTGCCGCCGCCGTTGGCCAGGGTGTACTGGAACGTCGGATCGATCGTCAGCACCAGGCCTTCGGTCAGCGTGAACCGCGACTGGCCGCGGATGTTGCCGGTGTCCGACGGGTTGATCGCCAGGTTGTAGTAGTTGTTGCAGCCGGCCGTGTTGAGCGGGTCGTTGCTCGAGCCCGCGCCGTCGTTGTCGACCGCGCCGGCGGTCGGCGTGTCACGGGTGCAGACGTCGAAGTTGTCGCCCTGGACCACGCCGTCGTTGAACTGGTCGACGCTGATGCGACGGTAGAAGTTGTTGCGGTTTTCGTTCCAGTTGAACGACACGCCGACGAAGTCGCCGTTGTCGCCCAGCGGCTGGTAGAGGCCGCCGTTGTACTGGGTCTTCTCCATGCCGCCCGGACCGCGGAACTTGTCGTACTCGGTGTAGGAGGCGGAGAACCAGGCGGTGGTGCCGTACGGGCCGAACTCGCCCGAATCGATCATGCCGAAGATGCGGTAGTAGCTGTCGTCGCCGACCGACGGCTGCAGGATGATGCCGAAGTCCTTGTCGGGACGACGGGTCACGTAGTTGATGGTGCCGCCCGTCGCGCTCGCCGTCGGGCTGTCCACGTCGGTGGTGCCGAGGTTCGTCGTGACCTTGGAGATGATCTCCGGATCGAGCTGCTGGTTGGAATAGATCTGGTAGTTGCCGGTGTCGTTCAGCTGGATGCCGTCGACGTTGAGCGAGATGCGCTGGGCGTCGAAGCCGCGGATGACGATGTCGCCGCCGCTGTTGCCGTAGGCGTCGTTGTTGGTGAAGTTGACGCTCGGCAGAATGTTGATGGTCTGCAGGATCGTCTGGCCGGCGGCCTGGGTCTGGATGTAGTCCTCGGTCAGCGACGAGCGGCTCTTGGTGGCGCGCTCGGCGACGATCACGCCCTGGATATTGCGCGGACCGCTCGAAGCGGTGACGACCACTTCCTCGACCTCGGCCGTACCGGTGGATTGCGCCCAGGCGCCGGACGAGAACAGCAGTCCGCCGGCCAGTGCGGTCGTCGCGACGAAGGCGACCTTTCTGGTCATCATGGTATGAGTATCCCCTCTCACAAACGCCTCCGGCCGGTCTGCGAGGACCGGATCCGGGGCTGATCGGCCCGCACTAACGCGCCAGTACAAAGCTTGGATGACGGTTTCGGACGTGACCGCACCGTGTGAAGGGTTCACTGAACTTGCACTGTCCGCAAAGCAAGGTCATGGCGGGGTTTGCGGCATTTATGGGACGCAATGTCACAGTTTTGCGACATTTGCGGGCACAGAACGCTGTTATGTATTTAGGCTGGGGTTAATTCGTCCACACCATGAACATCAAGTCTGACCCCTCCCCCGGCGCTGACGAGGTCCGCGCCACCCGGTTCGTCCTGTGGCTTGTCCTCGTGCTCACAGGGTTGCGGCTCGCCGCCCTGATGATCACGCCGCTGGAGCTGTATCCCGACGAGGCGCAGTACTGGCTGTGGTCGCGAACGCTGGACTTCGGCTACTTCTCCAAGCCGCCGATGATCGCCTGGGTGATCTGGCTGACCACCCATCTCGGCGGCGACACCGAGACCTTCGTCCGGCTCTCCGCGCCGCTGTTCCACGCGGTGGCGACCCTGGCCCTGTTCGCGGTCGGCAAGCGGCTCTACGGCCCCTGGGCCGGGCTCGGCGGCGCCGTCGTCTATGCGCTGATGCCGGGGGTCCAGCTGTCGTCGGGCGTGATCTCGACCGACGCCCCGCTGCTCTGCTTCCTGGCGCTGGCCCTGCTCGCGTACGTCGCCCTGCAGGGTGACGACCGGCGCCTGCGACATGCGGTCGGCCTCGGCGCCGCGCTGGGGCTGGCGATGCTGTCGAAGTACGCGGCTCTCTACGCCGTGATCGGCATCGGCCTGCACCTGGCGCTTTCGGCCGACGCGCGCCGGGCCTGGACCGCCAGGTCCGCCGCCGCCGCCGTGGTCACCTTCCTGTTGGTGCTGGCCCCCAACCTGATCTGGAACGCCAACCACGGCTTCGCCACCGTCGGCCACACCGCCGCCAACGCCAACCTCGGCGGCAAGCTGTTCAACCCGGGCGAGATGCTGACCTTCCTCGGCGAACAGTTCGGCGTCTTCGGCCCCCTGCCCTTCGCGGTTCTGGTCGGAGGCGGCCTGGTCCTGGCGGCGCGCAGAAAGCTGCAGCCGCAGGACCTGCTGCTGGCCTGCTGGACCCTGCCGCCGCTGCTGGTGGTCACCGCCCAGGCCTTCCTGTCGCGCGCCAACGCCAACTGGGCGGCCAGCGCCTATGTCGCCGGGTCGGTGCTGGTCGCCGCCTTGCTGCTGCGCTGGCGCGCGAAGTGGTGGATCGTCGGCGGTCTCGTCGTGCAGGTCGCGATCGCGGTGCTGTTCCTGGCCTGGACCGCCAATCCCCAGATCGCCGACGCCATGGGCCGATCGAACGACATCAAGCGCGCGCGGGGCTGGGAGCAGATCAGCGAGGCGGTGATCCGCCGGGCCGAGCTTGAGGCCGTGAACGGTGGCATCACCGCGATCGCCGTCGACGACCGCTTCCTGTTCAACACCATCTCCTACTACGGCCGCGCTTACTTCAAGCGGCCCGACGCGGCGCCGCTGGTGATCTGGCTGCGCCAGACCCACGCCGGCAACCAGGCCGAGGCGACCGCGCCACTGACGGTGAAGGACGGCCGCCGGGTGCTGGCCGTGGCGCTCGAGGACAAGGCCACCGACCGCATCATCGCCGACTACACGAGGGCGGAGCGGATCGAGATCGTCAGCGTGCTGCTGAGCCCGAAGTGCCGGGCGAAGCCGAACGAGAAGCCCGAGCGCTTCGATCACCGCTGCCGGCGCCGCGTGGCGCTGATCCTCGGCGAGGATTTCCGGCCGGTGAAGCGGGACTAGCTCTCTTCTTGAGCGCCTAGACCGCGACCTCGAACGCCGCCTCGGTCTTGCTCTTGACCTCTTCCACCGTCACGCCAGGCGCGAGCTCGATCAGCCGCACCGGCGTCTTGCCGCGGTTGATCTCGAACACGCCGAGTTCGGTGATCAGCAGATCGACGACGCCGGCGCCGGTCAGCGGAAGACTGCACTGCTTCAGCAGCTTGGCGGCGCCCGACTTCTCGCAGTGGTCCATGACCACGACCACGCGCTTGACGCCCGCGACCAGATCCATGGCCCCGCCCATGCCCTTGACCATCTTGCCGGGCACCATCCAGTTGGCGAGGTCGCCCTTTTCCGACACCTGCATGCCGCCCAGGATCGACAGGGCGATGTGTCCGCCGCGGATCATCGCGAAGCTGTCGGCGCTCGAGAAGTAGCTGCTTGAGTCGAGCTCGGTGATGGTCTGCTTGCCGGCGTTGATCAGGTCAGCGTCCTCGTCGCCCTCATAGGGGAACGGGCCCATGCCGAGCATGCCGTTCTCGCTCTGCAGGGTGACGTTGACGCCGTCAGGGATGTAGTTCGCCACCAGGGTCGGGATGCCGATGCCGAGGTTCACATAGAAGCCGTCCTGCAGCTCGCGGGCCGCGCGGGCGGCGACTTCGTCACGGGTCCAGGCCATTACGCGGTCGCCTTTTCTTCACGCGGACGGGTGGTGACACGCTCGATGCGCTTCTCGAACACCGCGCCTCTGAAGATGCGGTCGACGAAGATGCCCGGCGTATGAATGTTGTCGCGGTCGAGCGTGCCGATATCGACCAGCTCCTCGACCTCGACGACGGTCTTGGCGCCGGCCGTGGCCATCATCGGATTGAAGTTGCGGGCGGTCTTGCGGAACACGAGATTGCCCTCGTGGTCGCCGGTGTGGGCCTTCACGATGGACAGGTCGGCGGTCAGCCCGCGCTCCATCACATAGAGCTCGCCGTCGAACTCGCGCACTTCCTTGCCCTCGGCCACCAGGGTGCCGACGCCGGTCTTTGTGAAGAAGGCGGGGATGCCGGCGCCGCCGGCGCGGATGCGCTCGGCCAGGGTGCCCTGGGGATTGAACTCCAGCTCCAGCTCGCCGGACAGATAGAGCTTCTCGAACAGCTTGTTCTCGCCGACGTAGCTGCTGATCATCTTCCGGATCTGCCCGCTCTCCAGCAGGATGCCGAGGCCGAAGCCGTCGATCCCGCAGTTGTTGGAGATCACCGTCAGGTCCTTGACCCCGTGCTCGCGGATCGCCGAGATCAGGTTCTCGGGAATGCCGCACAGGCCGAAGCCCCCGGCCATGATGGTCATGCCGTCGAAGAGAAGCCCGTCGAGGGCCTCGGCGGCGTTTTTCTGAACCTTGTCGACCATGGATCCTCCGCAGGGAACGCGGGGCCGATCTCACCCAGTCCGGCGAGAAATTCAACCCTTGATGAATATTGAGGCGGCGTCGCCCGGACGCTAGCACCGTAGGGGAAACCTCGGCCAGCCTCGCCATCAGCCATCGACCCCGAGCGTCGGCGATGCCAGAAGAACGGTCGACTTCGGACGGGCGTGAAAGGGATCAGGGCGAATGGCGGCGGAATCGGCGGGCGTGAATCTGGCCCAGGTCGTGGCGGTGCTCGGCGCCGGCGTAATCGCCGGACCGATCTTCAAGCGCCTCGGGTTCGGCTCGATCCTCGGCTACCTCGTCGCCGGCATCATCATCGGTCCGTTCGCGCTGGGCGTGCTCGAGGAGCCCGAGACCATCCTGCACATCGCCGAGCTCGGCGTGATCATGTTCCTGTTCATCATCGGGCTGGAGATGCGGCCTTCGCGGCTCTGGGGGATGCGGCGGGACATCTTCGGTCTGGGGGCGGCCCAGGTGGTCGGCTGCGGCGCGATCATGACCGTCGCCGCGCACTGGGCGGGTCTGCCGTGGCCCGTGGCCTTCATCGGCTCGGCCGGCTTCGTGCTCTCCTCGACCGCGGTGATCATGCAGATGATCGAGGAGCGCGGCGACACCTCGACCCCGCTGGGCCAACGGTCGATCTCGATCCTGCTGCTCGAGGACCTGGCCATCGTGCCGCTCCTGGGCGTGGTCGCGCTGCTGTCGCCGCGGCCGATGGAGGACGGCTCCTGGGTCGTCGACCTGCTGATCGCGGCGGGGGCGCTGGTCGGGCTGTTCGTGGCCGGTCGCTGGCTGCTGAACCCGCTGTTCCGCCTGCTGTCCGCCGCGCGGGCGCGCGAGGTGATGACCGCCGCCGCCCTGGCGGTGGTGCTCGGCGCGGCCTGGGTCATGGAGATCAGCGGCCTGTCGATGGCCATGGGGGCGTTCCTGGCCGGGGTGCTGCTGTCGGAGTCGGCCTATCGGCACCAGCTCGAGGCCGACGTCGAGCCGTTCCGCGGGCTGCTGCTGGGCCTCTTCTTCATCGCCGTCGGCATGTCGCTGGACCTGCGCGTCGTCGTCGACGAGTGGCAGGTGCTGCTGCTCATCGTGCTCGGGCTGATGGGTCTGAAGGCCTTCGGCATCTACGCCGTCGCGCGGCTGTTCCGGGCGAAGAACAGCGAGGCGATCAACCGCGCCGCGCTGTTCGCCCAGGGCGGCGAGTTCGCCTTCGTCCTCTATTCCGCCGCGGCCACGGCCGGGGTGATCAATGGCCGGGACAACGCCCTGTTCACCGCCGCCGTCATCCTGTCGATGATCCTGACGCCGTTCGTGGTCATGGGCGTGCGCGCCCTGACGCCGCCGGACAAGCAGGACACCGACGGCGTCGAGGAGCCGGACGGTCTGTCAGGCAGCGTGCTGGTGGTCGGCTTCGGCCGCTTTGGCCAGGTGGTCTGCCAGTCGCTGCTGGCCCGCGGCATCGACGTCAGCATCCTCGATGTCAACGCCAGCCGGATCCGCAACGCCGAGCCGTTCGGGTTCAAGGTCTACTATGGCGACGGATCGCGGCCGGAGATCCTGCATGCGGCCGGCGCCGGCAAGGCCAAGGTGATCTGCGTCTGCATCGAGGACGTGAAGGCGGCCAACCTGATCGTCGAGCTCGCCAAGGCCGAGTTCCCGCAGGCGACCCTGATGGTCCGCGCCTTCGACCGCGGCCATGCGCTCGATCTGATCAAGGCCGAGGTCGACTACCAGATCCGCGAGACCTTCGAGTCGGCGATGGTGTTCGGCGCCAGGGCGCTCGAGGAGCTTGGCCTCAGCGCCGACGAGATCCTTGAGACCTCCGCCGACATCCGTCAGCGGGACGAGGAGCGTTTCGCGCTCGAAATCACAGGCGGCATCTACGCCGGGGTGGGCCTGCTGCACGGAAACGCCCCGGTCCCCGCGCCGCTGTTCAAGCCGCGCAAGGTGGCGGCCGACGCCGCCGTCGATGCCGCCGCGCTGGAGCGCGACGGCACGCCGGAGCCCGAGTAGGGATCAGCCGCGGAACGGACGCAGCACGATCTCGACGCGACGGTTCTGGGCGCGGCCCTCGGCCGTGGCGTTGCTGGCGATCGGCTGGGTCTCGCCGCGTCCCTGGACGTAGAAGCGGTCGCGCAGCAGGCGGCCGTCGTTGATCAGGAATCCCGCGACCGAACTGGCCCGACGCTCGGACAGCGCCTGGTTGTGGGCGTCGTCGCCGGTCGAGTCGGCGTGGCCGGTGACGTCGACCAGGGTCTGCGGATAGCGGTTGAGGATCACGCCGACCCCTTCGAGGACGCGGATGAACTGCGGCTGGATGTCCGAGCGATCGACGCCGAAGGTGACATCGCTGGGCATATTCAGGATCAGGTTGTCGCCCTGGCGGGTGACGCTGACGCCGGTGCCGTCAAGTTCGCGACGCAGCTCCGCCTGCTGGCGGTCCATGTAGTTGCCGACCGCCGCGCCGCCGAGCGCGCCGACGCCGGCGCCGATCAGGGCGTTCTTGCGGCCCTGTTCACCGCTGTTGGTGTTGGTCAGGTAGCCGAGCAGCGCCCCGCCGACCGCGCCGGCGATCGCGCCGGTGCCGGTGTTATTGCGCACCGTTTCGCCGGTATAGGGATCGGTGGTCGTGCAGGCGCCCAGCGCGGTCGCGCCAAGCAGGATCGCGGCCGTGATCGCCGTGGTTTTCGACATGTGATGTTTCCTCGGAAGAACTTCCCTCGGCGGCCCAACGCCGGGCGCTATGTCGCGGTTCCGACGGACGTCGCCGGTGCACAGATGGGCGCGGCGGTGTAGAAGGCGGCATGACCGACGCCGCGACCAGAACGTCCGCGATCGAGCCCGTCTCGTTCACGCGCTACGCCACCGATTTCGAGGGCTTTTCGAAAGCGCTCGGCGACAGCTTCAGGCGCTACGGCTTCGCCGTGATCTCGGATTACGACCTCGACCAGCCCAGGATCGACGACGCCATCGGCGCGGCGAAGCGCTTCTTCGCCCTGCCGGAAGAGGTGAAGCGCCGGTACGTCGTCGGCAAGGGCGGACAGCGCGGCTACATCCCGTTCGGCATCGAGACCGCCAAGGACGCCGACCACTTCGACCTGAAGGAGTTCTGGCACATGGGCCGGGACCTGCCCGGGGGCCATCGCTACCGCGCGGTGATGCCGGACAACGTCTGGCCCCAGGAGACCCCGGACTTCCACGAGAAGATCGCCTGGCTGTACGGCGCGCTGGACGCGATGGGCGTGAAGGTGCTTCAGGCCATCGCCCACTACCTGGGCCTGCCGCGCCACCAGTTCGACGACGCGGTCGAGTACGGCAACAGCGTCCTGCGCCTGCTGCACTATCCGCCGATCCCGGAGCACGCGACCGGCGAGCGGGCCGGGGCTCACGGCGACATCAACGCCATCACCCTGCTGCTCGGCGCCGAAGAGGGCGGGCTGGAGGTCAAGGATCGCGACGGACAGTGGCTGCCGATCAACCCGCCGCCGGGGTGCCTCGTCTGCAACATCGGCGACATGCTCGAGCGGGCGACCAACGACGTCCTGCCCTCGACCATCCACCGGGTGGTCAACCCGCCGCCCGAGCGCCGCGGCGTGCCGCGCTACTCGACGCCGTTCTTCCTGCATTTCGCGCCCGACTACGAGATCCGCACCCTGCCGGGCTGCGCCACGGCCGAACGCCCGGACCGTTATCCCGAACCGATCACGGCCGACGATTTCCTGATGCAGCGTCTGCGCGAGATCAAGCTGCTCTGACCCTTTGGCGCGCACGCTAAATTAACGACGCTGGCGTCAAATTGCCTCTCTGAACGGGGGGAAGCCGGTCAAATGGTGCCGATGGACGCTGAAACAAAGCGCCTGGCCGAGATTCGCGCGCTGGACATGGAGGCCTTGCGGCCGACCATCGAGCGCGTGACCCGGCTCGCCCGCACGGTGGCCGAGGCGCCGGTCGCCTATATCGCGCTTGTCGACAAGGACCGCGTCTGGATGCCGGCCTTCGGCGACCAGCCCGATAGCTACATCGACCTCGACGAGTCCACCACCGCCCGGCAGCTTCAGGAGGCCCCGGTCTGGCAGGAGGACCTGTCCCGCGACTGGCCCGACCACCCCTGGGTCACAGGAGCGCCGTTCGGCCGCTTCTACGCCAACGCCCCCATCGCCCTTGCCGACGGCCTGCGGCTGGGCGCCCTCTGCGTCGGCGGCGATACGCCTCGCCTGCGTGACGAGACCGTCGTCCAGGCGCTGAGCGATCTGGCCGCCCTGGTCGCCGAGGCCATCGAGCGCCTGCGCGCCCAGAGCGCCGCCGAGGCCTCGGCCCGCGAGACCCGCGCCGCCACCGCGATCAAGGAGGCGGTCATGCGGTCCTCTCCGGTGGCGCTGTCGATGACCGACCTCGACCTCCGCTATCTGTACGTTAACGAGCAGTGGGAGCGGGACAAGGGCATCGCCTCCGCCGACGCCGTCGGCCGCACCCTGCCCGAGGTCTTCCCGCACTCCTGGCCGGTGCTCCGGAAGGGCGCCGAGCGGGCCCTGGCCGGCGAGCTGATCCTGGCGGACGAGGTGCTGGCCCCGCTTCCGGGCCGTCCCGACCGCTGCCTGCGGGTCGCCGTCGCCCCCTGGCGCGACAGCGAGGGCGAGATCGGCGGCATGATCTCGATGACCCACGACACCACCGCGATGGTCGCCTCCCTGGCGCGCACGGAGCGCTCCGAGCAGCGGCTCAAGCTCGCGCTCGATATCGCAGAGGTGTCGGTCTACGAGCTGAACTACCGCGACAAGACGCTGAAGATCGACGGCGCCGCTGACACCTTCTTCGGCGGCGACATCACCTACGACGACATCGCCCCGGACATCTGGGTGACGGTGCACCCGGACGACCGCGCCGCCGCGGTCGCCGCCTGGGAGCGGCACCTCGCCACCGGCGAGCCCTTCCGCACCGAGTACCGGATGAACACCCCGGACCGCGAGGTCTGGGCCTTCTCCGCCGCCGAACTGATCAAGGGCGACGACGGCCGCATCAACGGCGTCATCGGCGTTCTCAAGAACATCACCTCGCGCCGGCAGTCCGAGGACGCCATGGCCAGGGCCCGCGATGACGCCGAGGCCGCCAACCGGGCCAAGAGCGAATTCCTGGCCAACATGAGCCACGAGATCCGCACCCCCCTGAACGGCGTGATGGGCGTGGCCTCGGCCCTGGCGCGCACCCCGCTGACCCCGGCCCAGAGCGAGATGATCGACCTCATCGAGACCTCGGCCCAGACGCTCGAGGCGATTCTCGCCGACGTGCTCGATCTGGCCCGGGTCGAATCGGGGCGGCTGGAGCTGAAGACCGAGGCCTTCGACCTTGGCGCCTGCCTGCGCCAGGCCGCCGCGCTGTTCCAGCCTTCGGCCGAGGACAAGGGCCTGTCCTTCGACCTCGACATCGCGCCGCGCGCCTCCGGAACCTTCGTCGGGGACGTCGTCCGTATCCGCCAGATCCTCTGCAACCTGCTGTCCAACGCAGTGAAATTCACCGCCGACGGGGCCGTCGGCCTGCGCGCACGCGCCGACGACGTCGGCGGCCGCACCCGCCTGACCCTGACCGTCACCGATACCGGCATCGGCTTTTCCGCCGACGTGAAGGCGCGGCTGTTCGAGCGCTTCGAACAGGCCGACGGCTCGATCACCCGCCGCTACGGCGGCACCGGCCTCGGCCTCGCCATCTCGCGGGCGCTGGCCGAGAGCATGAACGGCTCGCTGGAAGCGGACTCGCTGCCGCGCCAGGGGGCGAGCTTCACCCTGACCCTCATGCTCGACCGCGCCGCCGCGGTGCTGGCCGCGCCCGTGGCCGCCCCGGTCGAGCTGCCCGACGACCGGCCGCCGCGGGTGCTGCTGGCCGAGGATCACGCGATCAACCGCAAGGTGGTCGAGCTGCTGCTCGGCCATGTCGGGGTCGACCTGACCTGCGTCGAGAACGGCGCCGACGCGGTCGAGGCCGCGGCGGCCGAAGCCTATGACCTGATCCTGATGGACATGCAGATGCCGATCATGGACGGCCTCACGGCGATCCGCGCCATTCGCGCGGGCGAACAGGCCTCGCAAGCCCGGGCGACGCCGATCTGGGCGCTGTCAGCCAACGCCCTCCCCGAACATGTCGAAGCCTCGATGAACGCCGGCGCCGACGGCCACCTGAGCAAGCCTGTGTCGGCGGAATCGCTGTTCGCGGTTCTGGCCCGGGCCTGCGCCGTCGAGAGCGAGCCGTTGGCGGCCGTCCGCGCCTAGCGCGTCAGCGGCCGGCCGAAGGCGCCCCGCAAGACCCCCCAGACCGTCGCTGGCGTCGTCCTGAGGCCGTCCCTACTTGGACAGCCTCAGCTTCATGATGTCCCGGCCGATCGCCGCGAAGGCGTCCTTCAGGGTCGCGCCGGTGGAGGGCAGATAGACGTTGGCCGAGCTGGTCGCGCACTTCTCGATGAAGTCCTTGGCGACCAAGTCGGCGCCGATGTCGAAGCCGACCGTGTAGACGATCACGCCCTTGGCCTTCATGGCGGTGCAGATCGCCTGGGCCTGGACGGTGCCGTTGCCGTTGGTGGCGTTGCAGTTGATCTGGTTGCTGTTGCTGCCGGTCGAGTCGTCGCTCAGCACGCCGTTGCAGTAGGCGGTGTTGAACTCGCCGTCGGTCATGAACACCACGACCTTGAGCGTGTCGGCGGCGCCGTAGGCGGACGGACGGCTTTCAGGCGGGAAGATCGCGCCGAAGGTCGGCGAGACCATGTACCAGCCCCAGGCCGCGCCGATCTGGCCGGCGGTGGTGCCGACCGCGGGGAAGTCGGTGATCAGCTGCTTCAGCGCCGTCTTGTCGGTCGACAGCGGGATCATCTCGGCGTTCGGGCAGGCCGCGCCGGCGTAGTAGCGACCGACCAGCGCGGTGCCGGGGGCGACGTCAGTCGCCTTGTTGGTTCCGGTGCGCTCGGTCACGCAGTCGGTGATCTGGAACATCTTCGCCGAGCCGGAGGCGTTGGTGAAGATGTAGTACTCGCAGCCCTGCTTGGTGCAGTAGGCCGTGCCGCTGGGCCCGGTGTAGGCGGCGTAGGAAGCCCCGGTCGCGCCGGCCAGCGAGAAGGTGTTCGTGGCCCTGTTGGCGACTGTGTAGAGCTTGCCGTTCAGGCCGGTCATGCCCTGGACGCCGTCGATGTAGATGATGTCGCCGTTGACGTAGCCGTGGCCGTTGGCGGTGATGACGACGCTGCAGTCCGAGACCTGGCACTTGCGGATCTTGCCGCCGCTCGTCCAGCTGTTGAACGTGCTGCTGTCGATCCCTGACAGGCGGAAGGTGTTGGTCGCCTTGTTGGAGACCGTGAAATAGCGGTCGTTGATCTGCGTCATGCCGCTGACGCCGGAGATGTAGACGATGTCGCCATCGTTGAAGCCGTGGGCGTTGGAGGTGATCGTGACCCGGCTGTTCGACTTGGAAATGCTGCCGACCGACTTCTCGACGCCGCTCTGCCAGGACGCCCCGGTGATGCCCTTGGTGCCGGTCACGGCCCCGCGCGCCGTCGCGGCGTAGCTGCCGGCGTTGACGGCCGCCGAGAAGGGCACGATGGCCGCCTTCGAATAGAACGGCGTCTGCACGTCCTGGACGACCAGGTCGATCATATCCTTGGCGGCCGATTGCATCGCCTGGATCTTGCCGTTGGGCTCCATCGACCCGGTGATGTCGAGCACCATCGCCACTTCGAGGTTCTTGGACGAACGCACCACCTCGGCGTTGGCCGAGACGGTCATGTCGCCGCCGATCCAGAGGTTGGCGATGACCGGCGTGACCTTGGCGGTCGCCGCGCCGGTGATCTTGGTGCCGGTGATGGTGAAGGTCGAGCTTTCCAGGCGCGCGTCTGTGACACCGCTGAGTTCGGCCGTCAGGGCCGCCGACCCGATGGCCTGCATCTGCTCGCTGGTCACCGAGGTTGAGCGGGCGGCCAGCAGCGTCGCCGCGTCCAGCGCGTCCTGCAGGTGGCGCTTCTCCACGCCGGCGCGGTTCAGGTCGATCAGGCCGAACGACAGGACCGCCAGCGGCAGCGCCAGCACGGCGAACCAGATGGCGACCGCGCCGCCCTCGTGGCGAAAGCGTTTGAGGAAGCGCGCCACAGGAGCGGCGAGCCCGGAGGCGGGCCGGATGGAACGGCGAGTCATGGATAGTTCACCCCGATTTCACGGCCATTCTCGCGCGGGAGAGTAAAGAAATCCGCGAATGGGCATGGTGAACCCGCGTTTACCTTCGGCGACAAAACAGCCCGCTAGCGCGACAGGCGCAGGGCGTTGATGTCCCTGGCGATGGCCCGGAAGGCGTCCTTCAGATCGGCCGAACCGCTCGGCATGTAGACGTGCTTGGCGTCGGTGGCGCAGAAGTTGACCAGGTCGCGCGCCTTCTGGTCGTCGACGATCTCGAAACCGACCGTGTAGACCACCACCCCGGCCGCCTTCATGTTCGTGCACAGGGCCTGCGCCTGGGTGAAGGCGTGGCCGTTGGCGGCGTTGCAGTTGATGTGCTCGCTCGTGGCGCCGCTGCCGGTCGTCGAGTCCTGGGCGATGACGCCCTTGCAGTAGGCGCTGTTGTATTCCCCGTCCGTCATCAGCACGACCACCTTCATCAGATCGTCGGCGTCGTAGGCGGCCGGTCGGCTCTCGTGCGGCCAGAGATAGCCGAAGGTCGGCGAGACCAGATACCAGCCCCAGCCGACGCCGATATGACCCGCGGTCGAACCGGCCGCCTGCAGCTCTCCGATGCGCGTCTTCAGCGTCGCCTTGTCGCTCGAAAGCGGGGTGATGACGTTGGCGAGGCAGGGATTGTCCGGGCTCGGATAGTTTCGCCCCAGCGGGGCGTCGCTGGGCGCGGCGTCGGTGAAGGCGTCGGCGCCCGTGCGCTCGCTGACGCAGTTGCTGATCGTGAACGTCTTCTGATCGCCGCCAGGATTGTTGAACCTGAACTTCTGGCAGCCGGGGGTGGTGCAGGTTCCGGTGTTGGTGACCGCGCCCCGGACACTGGCCGCGTAGGCCCCGACGTTGACCCCCATCGAGTAGGGCACGATGGCGACCTTGGAATAGTAGGGCGTCTGGACATCCTGGACGACGATGTCGACGAGCTCCGTCGCCGCGGCGCGCAGGCCGGTCACCTTGGTCCCCTTCATCGAGCCGGTGACGTCGAGCACGAGAGCCACCTCGACGCTGTAGGAATTGCGGGTGACCTCGGTGCTGGCGTTCAGCCTCATGTCGCCGTCCAGCCAAAGGCCGGCGATCAGCGGCGTCATCGTGGCGGTGGCCACGGCCGTGACGCGGTTGTCGTCGATGGTGAAGGATGAGGTCTGAAGCACGGCGTCGCCGCCCTGCAGGTCGCCGGCGAGAACCCCGTCGCCGATCGTCTGCAGGGCGCTGTCCGTGGTCGCCGGGGACCGGGCCGCGGCCAGGGCGGCGGCGTCGAGCGCGTCCTGGAGATGACGTTTGGCGACCGAGGCGCGGCTGACATCGACCATGCCGAAGACCGCGATCATCAGCGGAACGGCCACCAGCGCGGCCTGTACCGCGATCGCGCCGTCGTCGCGCCGGAAGGCCCGCAAGACTCTCCCGATCCGTCCTGAGACGGACGCTAACGTGATCATGGCCCCCGCCCCCGAAATACAGCTTCCCGGGCCGAGCCTGACGAAGGGCGGTAAACGCTTACGCCTCAGCAGAGGGTGAAAATCGGTGAACCATAAGGGAATGGGCCGAACGGAAACGGGGAGGCGGATCGCTCCGCCTCCCCGTCCCGTCGGTTTGCCCGTGTCAGCCTACCAGCCGCACTTCTCGCCCTTGTTCTGCTTCGTCAGCCAGATGTTCAGCGGCTTGAAGTAGTCCGCCACCGCCGAGGCGTCGGTCCGGGTCTCGCCGGTGAACGCGGCGAGCTCCTCCGGCCAAGGCTTCGAGGCGCCCATCTCGAGCATGGCGTTGAACTTCGCCCCCACCTCCTTGTCGCCGTAGATCGAGCAGCGGTGCAGCGGCCCCGACCAGCCGCTCTGCTTGCAGGCCGCGCGGTGGAACTGGAACTGGTAGATGTGAGCCAGGAAATAGCGCGTGTACGGAACATTGCCGGGCACATGGTACTTGGCGCCCGGGTCGAAGGCGTCGGCGGGGCGCGGGCCCGGCGGGACGATGCCCTGGTACTGGGTGCGCAGCTTCCACCAGCCGTCGTTGTACTGGGCCTCGGTCAGTTCGCCGTCGTAGACCTCCCAGCGCCAGCGGTCGACGAGAAGGCCGAACGGCATGAAGGCGATCTTGTCCAGCGCCATCTTCAGCAGGAAGGGGATGTCGCCGTCAGCGCCCGGAACATCCTTCAGCAGGCCGATCTGGTTGAGGTAGGTCGGGGTCAGGGCCGACAGGCCGACGAAGTCGCCGATCGCTTCGTGGAATCCGTCGTTCGCGCCGTTCTTGAACAGGTACGGCTGATCCTTGTAGGCGCGCTGGTAGAAGTTGTGACCGAGCTCGTGGTGGACGGTGTAGAAGTCCTCGCCGTTGACCTTGGTGCACATCTTGATGCGGATGTCGTCGGCGTCGTCGACGTCCCAGGCCGAGGCGTGGCAGACCACTTCGCGGCCTTGGGGACGGACGATCTGCGACCGCGTCCAGAAGGTGTCCGGCAGCGGATCCAGCCCCATCGAGACGTAGAAAGCCTCGCCGGTCTTCACCATCTTCGTCGGGTCGTACTTGGCGTCGACGAGCAGCTGGTCGAGGCTGTAGCCGGTCTTCTCGTCCTTCGGCGCGACGATCGGATAGATGTTGCCCCACTGCTGGGCCCACATGTTGCCGAGCAGGTCGGCGCGGATCGGGCCGGTGCGCGGCTGCACGGCGTCGCCGTACTTCTCGTTGAGCCGCGCCCGGACATAGCAGTGCAGGTTCTTGTAGAAGGGCTCGACCTGCTTCCAAAGCCGGTCGGTCTCGGCCGCGAACGCGTCCGGATCCATGTCGTAGCCCGACCGCCACAGGGCGCCGGTGTCGGCGTAGCCGAGGCTCTTGGCCCCCTCGTTCGACATCGCCGCCAGCTTGGCGTAGTCGCCGCGCATCCCCGGCGAGATCGAGTGCCAGCCTTCCCAGAGCGCCTTCAGCTCGGCCGGATCCTGGCTGGAGGCCATGATCTCCTCGGCGTCGTTGAGCGTGATCTTCTTGCCCTTGTAGTCGAACTTGCCGGTCGAATAGGTCGAGTCCAGGCGCGAGCCGATCGTCGCCATCTCGTCGGCGGCGCCGGCGCGACCAGCGAGCGCTTCAGGATGTCGAGCTTGCGACGGGTGACCGGGTCGGCGGCGACGCCGTCATAGCGGGCGGCCTCGATGGCCAGTCGGGTCTGCAGCTCGTTGAACTCGCTGCTGGCCTTGGCCTCCAGCCACTGGGTGTCCTCGGTGATGTAGGTGGCGCGAACCCAGGCCGCCTTCTGGACGTACTGCGACAGCCGGGCGAGATCGGCCTCGGCCTTGTCCGCGAACGCCTTGGCGTCAGCGGCGGTGGGTTTGGCGGCGGCGGCCGGAGCGGCGGCGGGCGCCTGGGCATTGGCGGCGGCGACAAGGCCGCCGGCGCTCGCGACGAGCGCGAAGGCCGCGCCGGTCGCGAGAAGCTTGATTTTCAGCATCGAACGTTTCCTCGAAGGAGTCTGATTGCGGGCATGGGAAGCGCGCTCATCCCCCGGCGTCAAGGATCAGTCCGAGGGCTGTGGAGTTTCCGCCGGTTGAGCGGCCGGCAGGGGCAGGGGTTCCGGCTCCGCGGGCAGGATCGGCGCCTCGGGCTCGGACGCCGCGGCGGCGGGCAGAGGTTCGCTCTTCCGCTCCGGCGCGGGCTTGCGGACGGTCGGCTTGCGCGGGGCCTCGGGCTCGGCCCGCTCGGCCCGGGTCGGCGCCCGCAGGCCGCCCACGCAGGCCGCGAGGCCGTCGTTGCGCACGGCGCCGGCGCCCGCGCCGATGCGCCTTGAGCGCTTGGCCACGTACTTGCCGGGCTGAACCGCCTTGTACTTGAGCGGATTGGGCAGGATGGCCACCAGCCGCGCGGCCTGGGCCCGGGTCAGCTGGTCGGCCGGGACGCCGAAGTAGCGTCGCGCGGCGGCCTCGGCGCCGTAGGTTCCGGCGCCCATCTCGGCGACGTTGAGATAGACCTCCATGATCCGGCGCTTGCCCCAGATCGTCTCGATCAGGACCGTGTAATAGGCCTCCAGCCCCTTGCGGACGTAGGACCGCGCCGGCCACAGGAACACGTTCTTGGCCGTCTGCTGGCTGATCGTCGAGCCGCCCTTGATGCGGCGGCCCGGGCGCTGGTTGCTCTTCCAGGCCTTCTCCATGGCCTCGAAATCGAAGCCGTCATGGGTGCAGAAGCGCGCGTCCTCGGCGGCGATGGCGGCATGGACCAGGGCTGGCGAGATGCGCTCGATCGGGCGCCAGCGGTAGTCCCAGCCCTTCCCCTCGATCACCCGCTGCACCATCAGGATGGTGAAGGGCGGCGGAACGAAGCGATAGATGAGCGTGAGGCCGACCGGGATCGCCACCGTGATGATGAAGCCCCACAGCACCACCAGCTTCAGCACATGCAGGACGCCGCTTTTCCGCTTCGGCATCACCGATGTGCCGATCGACGGCGGGGCGACAGGCGGGACCGGTTCGGGTTCAAGCGCGACTCCTTGCCTTGACGCGGCGGACGGATGCTAACCACTGACTGAATCTGTCGCCCAGCGAAAGCGTCCATCATGAATGTCACCGAAGCGGTCGCCGCCCGCGTTTCCGTCCGCGCCTTCAAGCCCGATCCCGTGCCGGGAGCACTGGTCCGCGAGATCCTCGAGGCCGCCCACCGCGCCCCGTCCGGCGGCAACCTCCAGCCCTGGCGGGTTCACGCCATCGCCGGCGCGCCGCTCGGCGAGCTGACCGCCAAGGTGGCGGCGAACATGGCGGGCGAGGAGCCCGAGTACGACGTCTATCCGGCCGACCTGTGGGATCCCTTCCGCACCCGTCGCTTCCAGTGCGGCGAGGACCTCTACGCGACCATCGGCATTCCCCGCGAGGACAAGCCGGCCCGGCTGCGGCAGCTGTTCAAGAACACCCAGTTCTTCGGCGCCCCGGTCGGCCTGTTCTTCAGCCTCGACCGCAACCTCGGCAAGCCGCAGTGGGCGGACGTCGGCATGTACATGCAGACGGTGATGCTGCTGGCCACCGAGCGGGGCCTCGCCACCTGCGCCCAGGAGTTCTGGGCCCGCTATCCCAAGACCGTGGCCGAAGCCGTCGGCCTGCCCGACGACCACATGCTGTTCAGCGGCATGGCGCTGGGCTGGGCCGACGACGACGCGCCGATCAACAGCCTGCGGACCAAGCGCGATCCGTTCGAGGTCTGGGCGGATATGAAGGGGTTTGAGTAGGGCACACCGCCCTCCCCTTCATGGGGAGGGAGGCGTCAGATATCCCGCTCCAGCACCCCGGCCCCGCCCGCCTCGTCGCCCCAGGCGATGCGGCGGCCGTCGGCGGTGACGGCGAGGGCGGAGATGGCCGCGCCCTTCTCGGCCTTCAGAACGACATGGGCGCCGCTCTTGACGTCGGCGGCCCAGACGCGGCCGTCGTCGAGGCCGGCGGCGACCACCGCGCCCTGGGGCGTCGCCGCCACCTGGACGACCATGGACGACTGGTCGAAGCCGATCTCGGCCGCTTCCTTGCCCATCGGGCCGGTGGCGCCGGTGAAGGGCCAGACCACGGCCCCGTTCGAGCCGGAGGTCGCCAGCATCAACCCGTTGAGCAGGAAGGCCATCGACTTCACCTTGGCCGGATAGCCGCCCATGCGCATGTTCTTGGCGTCGGCGACCTTCCAGCCGTGCAGGCTGTTCTCCTGCATGGCGCTCATCAGGAACTTGCCGTCCGGACTCCAGGCGACCAGCGAATGGGCGCCGGCCCACTTCAGCAGCACCGGCTTCTGTTCCTCGATGCGGGCGTACCAGAGCGCGGCCCCGCCGTAGGTCGCCGCGGCCAGTCGGCGGCCCTTGGGGTCAAAGGCCACGTCGGCGACCGACTTCTCGTGCGTGAAGGTGCGCGTAAACGCGGCATCCTTGGCGTCCCGAACGTGCAACTCGCGGCCGGCGGAAAAGGCGATCAGGCCCGACTCGGGGCTCGCGGCGACGCTGTCGATCCAGCGCCCCTTGATGCGGGCGATCTCGGTGGCGGCGATCTCGTCGTCCTCGATGCGGGTCCAGACCACCTTGCCGTCGTCGCCGCCGGTGATGATGCCGAAGCCCGAGGGATGGCCGCAGGCCGACAGGATCGCGCCCTCATGGGCCTCGAGCGTGACGAACCCCTGGGCCGTCACGGCCCGGACCGTGCCGTCACCCAGAGCGAACAAGGGTCGCCCGCTGCGGTCGAAGCGGGCGGCGGTCACATAGGCGTCGAAATCGAAGGTCATGGTCACGCCGTTTACAGCGACGGCCCGGTCTTTGCCCAGTGCGGCGACGGTTTCGTGTTCGGCGAGAGTCAGACTTTACAAGCGGCGCCATCCGCGTAATGGGTGGCGTGAATGAGACAGGGCCGCGCTCGCGGACCCGCGGTATTTTGGGAGTGCACGTATGGGTGCGAAACTCGGCGGCGGCGGCGGCAAGAAGTACGACCTCGGCCAGAACAGCGATATCAACGTCACGCCCTTCGTGGACGTCATGCTGGTCCTGCTGATCATCTTCATGGTGGCCGCGCCTCTGGCGACGGTGTCGATCGCGGTGGACCTTCCCCCCGCGGTGCCCAACGCCAACGACGTGAAGCCCAAGGAGCCGGTGTTCATCTCGGTGCAGACCTCGGGCGCCCTGTTCATCGCCGACAAGCAGACCCGCCTCGAGAACCTCGCCGCCGATATCCCGGCCGCCATGGTCGCCAAGGGCGTCACCGGCAACTTCACCGAGGAGCGCGTCTTCATCCGCGCCGACGCCGACGTGATGTACGAAGACTTCATGGCCGTGATGAACGAGCTGCAGGCCAACGGCTACTACAAGGTCGGCCTGATCAACGAAGACATCACCTAGGTCTTCGACGACAGCCAGATATGCGAAGGGCCGGTGGAAACACCGGCCCTTTTCGTTTGGCGACATGCTCCGCGAAGCGGTGCGTGTTCCCCTGCATGTGGCGCGGACGGGGGACA
>JAZJXN010000041.1:0-4252 GCA_040390885.1 Pseudomonadota bacterium
GTGGGAAACTCTCCGGCAACAGGTTGACTATCGATATGGGCGCGTTAGATTATCACTCTACTTTTGCGAGCAACCGGCATGCTCACCCCCGCCGCCACAAAAGCCCGCGCCAAGCGTCTCCGCCGCGAGATGAGCGCCCCCGAGCGACAACTCTGGTGGTCGCTCCGCGCCAACCAGCTCGACGGCCTGCACTTCCGCCGACAACATCCGCTCGGTCCGTATGTGCTCGATTTCTACTGCCACCGCGCCAGGCTCGCCGTAGAGGTCGATGGCGGAACCCACCGAATGCCCGGCCGGCGCGAAAGTGACATCGCGCGGGATCTGTGGCTCCAGGAGAGAAGCATCCACACGCTGCGGCTTCCGACACATGTGGTGGAGAACAACATCAACAGCGCGCTGGAGATGATCAGGCGGGCAGTTGGACGGCCGCGCCACTAGCCGGTCGCCGGGAGCGCTTCCCACTCCACCATGCATCGCATGGTCCCCCTCTCCCAAGAGGGAGAGGGCAGAAAGAGCGGTTCTACCGACGCCCGAAAAGTCGCTCGATGTCTGCCAGCTTCAGCTCGACGTAGGTCGGCCGGCCGTGGTTGCACTGGCCGCTGTGGGGGGTGGCTTCCATTTCGCGGAGCAGGGCGTTCATCTCGGCGCCGGTCAGGCGGCGGCCGGCGCGGACCGAGCCGTGGCAGGCCATGGTCGAGCAGACCTCCTCGAGCCGCTCCTTCAGCGCCAAGGCCTGGCCGTTCTCGCTGAGGTCGTCGGCGATGTCGCGCACCAGCCCGGCCGCGTCGGCGTCGCCGAGCAGGGCCGGGGTTTCGCGCACCAGCACGGCGCCGGGGCCGAACGCCTCGATGACCAGCCCCAGCGCCTCGAGCTCGTCGGCCTTGGCGAGGACGCGCTCGGCCTCCGCCGGGTCGAGCTCGACCACCTCGGGCAGCAGCAGGGTCTGACGGACCACGCCGCCGGCCTCCATCTCGTGCTTCATCCGCTCGTAGACGAGGCGCTCGTGGGCCGCGTGCTGGTCGACGATGACGATGCCGTCGCGGGTCTGGGCGACGACATAGGTCTCGTGGACCTGGGCGCGCGCGGCGCCGAGCGGATAGTCGACCGGGTCGAACACCGGGGCGGCGCCCGGCTGGTCGATCGTCGACGGCGTCCAGTCGCCCATCGGCTCGACGCGGGCGGTGGCTTCGGCGAGCCCGGGCAGCAGGCTCGGCGCGGGCTGGCGGTAGCCGCCGCCCTGCCCCGGCTGCCAGCCGCCGGCCTGCCAGGCCGAGAAGCCCGCGGCCGAGGGGCCGGGTTGGTAGCCGCCGCCCTGGAAGCCGTTTCCTTCCGGCCTGAAGCCGGCCAGGGCGGCCGAGGCCACGGTCGTCGAGGCCCGGTGCCCGGCGGCGGCCAGCGAGTGGCGCAGCGCCCCGACGATCAGCCCGCGCACCAGCGCCGGATCGCGGAACCGCACCTCGGCCTTGGCCGGATGGACGTTGACGTCGACCCAGTTGTTGTCGAGCTCGATGTAGAGCGCCGCCGTCGGATGGCGGTCGCGGGCAAGGTAGTCGGCGTAGGCGGCGCGCAGGGCGCCCTGCAGCAGCCGGTCGCGCACAGGGCGGCCGTTGACGAACAGGTACTGGTGCGCCGCGTTGCCGCGGCTGTAGGTCGGCAGGCCCGCGAAGCCGGTCAGGCGCACGTTGTCGCGCTCATGGTCGATGGCGATGGCGTTGTTCTGGAACTCGTGACCGAGCACGGCCGACAGCCGCGCCAGCCGCCCGTCCGGCCCCGGATGCTCGGCATTCAGCCGCAGCACGCGGCGGCCGTCCATGTCGAGGGTGAAGCCGACCGCCTCATGGGCCATGGCCTGGCGCTTGAGCTCCTCGGCGATGGCCATCTGTTCCGAGCGAGCCGACTTCATGAACTTCAGCCGGGCGGGCGTGGCGTAGAACAGGTCGCGGACCTCGACCCGCGCGCCATGGGCCCCGGCGAAGGCGGCCGGTCCGACGTCGCCGACGGCGCCGCCCTCGACGAGGATGGCGTGGGCGTCCGACGCCCCGCGCGCGCGGCTCGAGATCGACAGCCGCGCCACCGAGCCGATCGACGGCAGGGCTTCGCCGCGGAAGCCCATGGTCGAGATGTTGAGCAGGTCCCAGCTGCCGTCGTCCTGCGGCTTGAGCTTGGAGGTCGCATGGCGCTCTACGGCCAGCGACAGCTCGTCTGCGGTCAGGCCGCTGCCGTCGTCGGAGACGAGGATGCGGGTCAGGCCGCCGTTGTCGGCCTCGACCTCGACGCGGCCGGCGCCGGCGTCCAGCGCGTTCTCGACCAGTTCCTTGATCGCGCTCGCCGGACGTTCGACCACCTCGCCGGCGGCGATGCGGTTGACGGTCTCGGGCGGGAGGCGGCGGATGGTCATGGTGATGCCTTGCTGGGTCGGCGACTATAGGCCGATTCCGGACCCTGCCGGATGGAGCCACAGATAATGCGTCCAGGCGTGATTGCCGCCCTGTTGCTGCTCGCCGCCGCGAGCGGTCGCGCCGTCGCCCAGCCGGCGGCCCTGCCGGCCGATCCCGAGGAGACCCTGGTCGAGGAGCTGGTGGTCAACGCCAGGCTGCCTGGCCCGGCCTGGTGGCGGGTGTCGGACGCCGACACCACCATCTACATCCTCGGCACGCCGTCGGCCCTCCCCAGGGGCCAGGGCTGGGACCGGTCGATCGTCGAGCGACGGCTGACCGGCGCCTTCGCGCTGTTGACCCCGCCGGAGGCCAAGGCCGGACTGACCGACACGCCCGCCTTCATCGGGATGATGAACCGGATGCGCAGCAAGACGCCGCTGGCCGAGGCCCTGTCGCCGGCGCTGAACACGCGCTTTACCGCCGCGCTCAAGACCATGGGCAAGTCCGCCAGCGCCTACGCCGGCTGGAAGCCGCTGGCGGCGGGGATGCTGATGGCCCGCGACTTCCGCAAGTCGGCGCGTCTAGACTTCGACCAGCCCGACGCGGCCATCCGCGCCATCGCCCGCAAGAAGCGGGTCAAGGTCGTCCCGGCCGGATCCTTCAAGGCCGCCGCGGCCGCCAAGGTGATCGTGCGCGACCACACGGCCGAGGCGGGCGTCGCCTGCCTGGCGGTGGCGCTGGAGGAGGTCGAGGCCGGCGCCGGCCGCCTGCGCGCCGCCGGCCAGGCCTGGGCCGCCGGCGAGGTGCGCACCTCGATGTCCGGCGTGCGCGGCTACGAGCGCTGCGCCGCCCAGCTGCCCGGGGCGGCCGAGCTGAACCGGAAGGCGCTGAGCGACCAGACCGAGGCCATAGCCCGCGCCCTGAAGACCCCCGGCCACGCGGTGGCGATCATGGGCGTCCGCCCGCTGGTCAGCGAGGACGGCGTGCTGCAGCGGCTGCGAGCGCGGGGGTACACGGTGAAGACGCCGGGGGACACGTAGGGGTGATGTGAGGGGGCGTCGAGCGGTCAGAGGTGCGCTGGAGCGCGCGGATGCCTGCTTGGGCGCAACACCGACACCGACCCGAAGTACATCCACGTCATCTTCGAGGCTGTGAAGGCCAGCGACTGGGCCAGTGAAAGCAAGCTCGATGACGGTCCCCTTGAAGCGGACTGGTCGCCCCTCGCGTCTTCCGCGCCGCGATGATCGCGGCGCCGTTGACGGGTGTCAGTTTTGCGGCTGGCTTCCCGAGCCGGAAACCTCAGGCACATAGAGCCCCGTCCCGAAGCCGACGAGGCCGCCGGCGATCGCGCGGCCAACGTCGAGCCGGCTGCCGAATCGGGCGCAAGGGTCTGGGTCTGCGACCTTGCGAGCCTTGCGGACCTTGCTCGCGAAGGCGTCCCCGACAGCGTCGCCAAGCGGTTCCGCCAGTTGCAGCGCATCGCCCACACGCGAGAGGGAAGGATTGACCCGGGTGACAACTTCCGCGGTTCGCGACCAACGTAGCGCCGCGACCTGTTTGCCGTCCGGTGTCAGAAGCTCTGTCTCCACCGCAAGACCCCCGGTGGTCATGGGGGTCCGGAACTTGACGATCGGCACCGGGATGAAAAACCCCGCCGCCGCGCTGACGGCCGAGCCGAAGCGCCCGGTGGGCGTGATCTTCACGATGGCGATCCGCACCACGCCGGCCTCGGGCGACGGGCTAGGGACAACGGTGAAGCGCTCGCTGATTTCGAAACAGACCTGACGATCCACCTCGCTGCGGACCTTCTCCTGTTCCGCCTCCGAGATGATTGACGGGTCCGACATCAGCCACGATAGCCTCGACGGTTTTGC
>JAZJXN010000041.1:4262-8316 GCA_040390885.1 Pseudomonadota bacterium
GAGCGAGGACCGCAGGCTGGATGAAGACAGCCGCGATTTCGTCGGACGCGCCGTCGTCTCGCCGCTGGTCCCGGGCCGCGCCCATAGACGCCTCCGACGTCGTGAAGCCATCGTATCGGGACAGGTATCCAGACGTTGCGGGAACGCTCTGGCAGCCTCCGAGAGCAAGAGCGGCCCCCAGCGACATCAGGGCGACCCGGGATGTCCGGGGGGCTTTGTTTGTCGTGTCGCGCACCGGCATCAGAGGCCCTTCAAATAAGATGCGCGACGTATCTTATTTGTTGGTGCAGCGGTCAATGGGCATTTGCATGTCGACCGGTCTGCCGCACGGACGGCGGGTGGCCGTCAGCGCGCGTGCGTGACCAGAGGCAGAAACACCTGATCGACGATCTCCGCGATCGCCTCGTCCGAGATTTCTTTGGAGGTGAGAATTATCTCGTGCATGACGAGGCTTAGAGGCGTTCGAAGCACGCGCTGCGTTAGTCGGTGCTCATCGACCTCGCCGCGTCGAACCGCGCGGTCGATCAGATCCGCCAGCGGGTCCTCGCGAAATTCCGCGTCATAGAAGCTCGCGTTTTCCGCCGCCATTTCGTCACTCATCTCGAAGATCAGGCGCAGCAACCTGGGAGGCGCTCTGTCCGCGAACCGGCGCAGGAGAAGGCAGACTTCGTCTCGGACGTTGCCAAGATCGGGCACGGTCAGCGGGTTCTGCTTTACGTGCCGTTCAATCGCAGCCAGCGCCAAGGCTGCCCGGGTCGGCCATCGTCGATAGAGGACCGTGCGGCTCGTACCGGCGCGGCGACCGACGGCTTCGAACGTCAGTTGCGGGTAACCGAAGGTCGCCAGTTCAGTCCACACCGCGTCCAGGATCGCATTCTCAAGCGCCAGGCCCCTCCGTCGCGTTGTCGGCTGACCCGTCATGGCTTCTCCTGAATGTCCTTCCCCGGACTCATACGCCCTTTGCGGCGGCGTCCAATCGGAACTGCGCTTCAGCGCCGTTGAGGCAGGCGAGCACGCTCCGTCCGGCCACCCGGGGTCACTCCCCGCAGTAAAGAAAAGCCGCGGCGCATCACTGCGCCGCGGCTTGAGTCTCCGTCTTCGCGGAGATGGTCGAAACCTGAACCCTACAGACCCGGCAGCTTCACCCAGCCCGACTTTTCGCGGGAGATGACCACGGTCTTGCCGCCGGTGATGGTGCGCAGGCGCGCTTCCTCGGCGGCGGCGTCGACGGCGATCGGGGCCGAGGCGCCGTCGGAGGCGGCGACCTGGGTCCCGGCCGGCTGGTCCTTGCGCCAGAACATGACGCGGTCGGCGAAGGTCTTGTCCTTGTGCGCCAGATCGCCGAACTCGTCATCGACGACGTAGCGGATCAGCGGGTCGGACTTGTCGGCGCCGCTGCGGGCGACGAGCAGGCGTTCGCCGTCGGAGCGCTGGGTGGCGGCGGCCTGGCCGATCAGGGCGGCGCGGGCGGCGCTTTCCGGCTGCAGTTCCTGCGGGCGGGGCTCACCCGGCGCCGGCGGGCGCAGCGAGTAGTCGGGCGGCACCACGAGCGGCGCCTTGGTCACCACGCGGAACTCGTCGGGGGTCACCTTGGCGACGCCCAGGGCCTTGGCGGTCGACTGGCAACCGCCGAGACCGGCGGCGGCCATCAGCGCCAGGGCGCAAAGAACGCGGGTAGAATTCATCGAGCCTAGCTCCAACAGACCGCCCCCGGCCAAAACAAGACGCCTTCGATACGCCAAAAGTTGGGCGTGCGGCAACTGGGTTAGCGTTTGACGTCTCGACGCAGGCTGTCGAGCAGCAGCAGGACCACGCCGACGGTGATGGCGCTGTCGGCGACGTTGAAGACCCACGGGAAATGCAGCGCCTTGAAGTCGAGGAAGTCGGCGACGGCCCCGAAACGCACGCGGTCGATCAGGTTGCCGATCGCGCCGCCCATGACCAGGCCGATGGCGATGCCGAGCAGAGGCCGGTCGACCTTGCGCGCCCAGACCCCGAGCACGATCGCCACGATCAGCGAGAAGGCGGCCAGCGCCCAGCGCACCCAGTCGGCCTCGCCCCGGAACAGGCCGAAACTGACGCCCTGGTTCCAGACCATGGTCAGATGGAAGGGGCCGAAAACCGGCACGGTGCCCAGCTCCGGCAGGTTCAGGCCGTAGAGTATCCACTGCTTGATCAGCTGGTCAGCCAGGATCACCACCAGGGCGATGGCGAAGGCGGTGGGGCCTTGCAGGCGCGGAGCGCTCTTGTCGGACGTATCAGAACTCAAGTGGCCTATCCCCTGGCGCCGTATCCCCGGTGAAGGCCGGGGCCCGGACTCACACTGTGAGCCCGGGTATTTGATCTGGTCCCGGCACGCCGGGACCAGGGTTGAGTATCAGGCCGTATGCGACTTGTCCCACGCCTCGACGGAGTCGGTGCAGCGCAGGCAAAGCGCGGTGGCCGGCTTCACTTCCTCAAGCACCCGCCAGCAGCGGTCGCACTTGTCGCCCGACGCCCTGAATGGACGAACCGCCAGGGCGGCGGCCTCGACCAGCTTGGCCTCGCTGGTGCGGAAGATTTCCGCCGCCGAGAGGCCGTCGAACAGGGCCTTCAGCGCGGCCGGCAGCTCGACCGTCGGCGCGGCCTCGAGCGAGGCGCCGATGCGCTTCTCGCGCCGCTCGACTTCCAGCGAACCGGTGACGGCCGAGATGACCTCGTCCATCGCCTGCCAGCGCGCCGCCTCGGCGTCGTTGCGCCATTCGGCCGGCGTTTCCGGGAAGACGCGCAGGCAGTTGGAGCCGGCGTCCGGGAAGCGCGTGGTCCAGGCCTCTTCCATGGTGAAGCTGATCAGCGGGCCGAGCCAGATGGTCAGCCGCTCGAAGATGGCGTCGAGCACGGTGCGATAGGCGCGGCGCTTCAGCTCCGACGGCTGGTCGCAGTAGAGGCTGTCCTTGCGGATGTCGAAGAAGAACACCGACAGGTCAGCCTGGCAGAAGTCGAGCAGCGGCCGCACGACCTCGTTGAAGCGATAGCCCTCGTAGGCCTTGCGGACCTCGCCATCGAGCTCCCACAGCCGGTGCAGGATGTACTGCTCCAGCGGCGGCATGTCGGCGGGCGCGACGCGCTCCTCGTCGGTGAAGCCCTCCAGGGCGCCGAGCAGGTAGCGCATGGTGTTGCGCAGCTTGCGGTAGGCGTCACTGGTGGTGGCCAGGATCGTCGGGCCGATCCGCTGGTCTTCCATGTAGTCCACCGTCGCGGTCCAGAGACGCAGGATCTCCGCGCCGGACTCGGCGATCACCACCGCCGGCGAGACGGCGTTGGTTCCCGACTTGGCCATCTTCTGGCCCTTCTCGTCGAGCGTGAACCCGTGGGTCACGAGGGCCTTGTAGGGCGCGCGGCCGCGCGTGCCGCAGCTCTCCAGCAACGACGACTGGAACCAGCCGCGGTGCTGGTCCGAGCCTTCGAGATAGA
The DNA here is from genome assembly GCA_040390885.1 of Pseudomonadota bacterium. Classification (GTDB taxonomy): domain Bacteria; phylum Pseudomonadota; class Alphaproteobacteria; order Caulobacterales; family Caulobacteraceae; genus Caulobacter. Next base: position 7,716 of record JAZJXN010000041.1, read on the forward strand.
GGTCGGCCGGCCATGCGCTGTCGTCACGGCCTTCCAGGGTGAAGGCGTGGGTCGAGCCGGAGTCGAACCAGACGTCGAGGATGTCCTCGATCTTCTCGTAGCGGTCCGGGTCGTGGTCGCCGAGGAAGTCGGTCACCGGCCGGTTGAACCAGGCGTCGGCGCCTTCCTCGCGCATCAGGCTGACGATGCGGTCGTTGACGGCCTGGTCGCGCAGCGGCTCGCCCGTCTCCTTGTCGACAAACATGGCCAGCGGCGTGCCCCAGGCGCGCTGGCGGCTTATCAGCCAGTCCGGGCGCGTCTCGACCATGCCGCCGATGCGGTTGCGGCCGGCGTCGGGATAGAAGGCGGTGTCGGCGATGGCCTTGATCGCGCGCTGGCGCAGGGTGTCGCCCGGGCCGTCCTCGAGCGGCTGATCCATGCGGATGAACCACTGCGGCGTGTTGCGGAAGATCACCGGGGCCTTGGACCGCCAGCTGTGCGGATAGCTGTGCTCGAGCCGCCCGCGCGCCAGCAGGTTTCCGGCCTCGATCAGCTTCTCCATCACCGCGGCGTTGGCCGGGCCGAACTTGCCGACCTTCTTGCCCTCGGTCTCCAGCACCTT
>JAZJXN010000041.1:8326-10806 GCA_040390885.1 Pseudomonadota bacterium
GTCGTCGGTGTCATGGTCGCCGGCGAGCATGGGGACCGCGAAGCCGTAGCCGTCATCGAGCCTGGCGAGCGGATGCTCGAGCACCACGCCGGCGAGGTCGGCGGTCTCGACGCGCTTCCAGCTCGCGATCCTGGCGGTCTTGAAGACCTCCTCGGCCAGCTTATCGGCGAGGATCAGCCGGTCACCCGGCGCGGCCCACGGCTCGAATTCCAGGCCCTCTTCCAGAGCCTCGACCGCGTAGACGCCGTAGTCGATGCGCGGGCTGTAGCTGACCGCGCGGTTGGCCGGGATGGTCCAGGGCGTGGTCGTCCAGATCACGACCGAGGCGTCCCCGCCCCGAACCGGGAACTTCACCCAGACCGTCGGGCTGTTGTGGTCGGCGTACTCGACCTCGGCCTCGGCCAGGGCGGTGCGCTCGACCGGGCTCCACATCACCGGCTTGGAGCCGCGATAGAGCTGGCCCGACATCACGAACTTGTGGAACTCGGCGGCGATCGTCGCTTCGCTGTTGAAGTCCATCGTCGAGTAGCGGCGCTCCCAGTCGGCGAGCACGCCGAGGCGCTGGAAGCCCTTCATCTGCTCGCCGATCCAGTGGCCAGCGTAGGCGCGGCACTCGGCGCGGAACTCGGCCGTCGGGACGTCGTCCTTGCGGCGGCCCTTGGCCTTGTAGTCCTTCTCGATCTGCCACTCGATCGGCAGGCCGTGACAGTCCCAGCCGGGGATGAAGTCGACGTCGTAGCCGAGCGCGAAGCGGCTGCGGACGACGAAGTCCTTCAGCAGCTTGTTGAGCGCGTGGCCGATGTGGATGGCGCCGTTGGCGTAGGGCGGGCCGTCATGGAACACGTACAGCGGCGCGCCGGCGGCCTGCCGGGTCTTGCGCATCAGCCGGTACAGGTCCTGCTCGGCCCAGTTGCTGAGGATCTCGGGCTCCTTCTTCGGCAGGCCGCCCCGCATGGGGAACGGGGTGTCGGGAAGGAAGACGGTGTCGCGGTAATCGCGCGGGGAAGCGGCGTCGTCGGCCATGGGGGACTTTCTCGGAAAGGTCGGAGGAGGTGCGGGGTCACGTCCCGGCGTGCGCGGCCGTTCCCGGCGGCGTCACGCCGGGCGGATAATTCGCGAGCTCTTCCGAACCGAAGTCATGGGCGCGGGGTCTAGCAGACCCGCCCCCCTGCTGTCATCCAGAAGGGCTCGCGGTTGGGCATTGCATGGTTCGAGACGCTCGCCTGAGGCTCGCTCCTCACCATGACTAGCTTTTTTGCCGCCCACCCACGTCAGTCATCCTGAGGAGCGGCGAAGCCGCGTCTCGAAGGACGCAAAGCGCCTAAGCCCCCAGCATCTTTCGCGCGCCCGCCTCATCCCGCCGGATCTGGTCGACCATCTCGTCGATGCTGCCGAACTTCTCCTCCGGCCGCAGGAAGGCGATCAGCTCCGTCTCCAGCATCTGGCCGTAGAGGTCCTCGTCGAAGTCGAACAGCCAGGTCTCGAGCCGGGTGTCGACCTCGCCGGTGGTCGGGTTGTTGCCGAGGTTGGCGACGCCCGGGATCACGCGGCCATCCGGCAGGGTGGTGCGGGTGGCGTACACGCCGAGCTTGGGCACCACATAGTCGGCCATGAACACGTTGGCGGTCGGGAAGCCAAGCGTTCGGCCCAGCTGCTGGCCGCGGCGGACAACGCCCTCGATGGCGAACGGCCGGCCGAGAATGGCGGCGGCGTCCTCGGGACGCCCCTCGCGCAACGCCTCGCGCACGGCGGTCGAGCTGTACTTCTCGGCGCCTTCGCCGACGGCCTCCGCGACCGAGACCGTGAAGCCCATCGCCTGGCCGTACTGCGCCATCAGCTCGGGGCTCCCGGTGCGGCCCTTGCCGAAGGAGATGTCGAAGCCGACGGCGACGTGGCGGACGCCGAGCCCCTCGTGCAGCACATGCCGCGCGAAGCCCTCGTCGGTGAAGTTGGCCATCTCGAAGTCGAACGACAGCACATAGAGGATGTCGACGCCGAAGGCGGCGAGCGCCCGCGCCTGCTGCTCGACGGTCATCAGCCGGAAGGCCGGCTCCTCGGGCTGGAACAGCCGCCGCGGGTGCGGGTCGAAGGTGATCACGCCGAGCGGCACGCCGAGCCGACGGGCGGCCTCGGCGGCGCCGGCGATGACCTGCTGGTGGCCCAGGTGCACGCCGTCGAAGTTGCCGAGCGCGACGGATGCGCCGCGATCCTCCGCAGGCAGGTTCTTCCAGCCGTGAACGATCCGCGGGCTCATCAGGCGGCCTTGCGCGGGGCCATGATCAGGGCCTCGCCGTCGAGAACGGTCTTGCCGTTCACGGTGCAGACGGTGGACAGGGTCACGCGCGCCTTGTCCGGTTCGAGCGCGGTGATGGTGGCCGTGACGGTGACCTCGTCGCCGATCTTCACCGGCCGCTTGAAGCTCAGCGACTGGCCCAGGTAGATCGCGCCCGGGCCGGGCAGCTTGCCGGCGATCAGGGCCG
>JAZJXN010000041.1:10816-24991 GCA_040390885.1 Pseudomonadota bacterium
AGATGTAGGCGGCCGAAAGCATGCCATGGGCGATGCGGGTCTTGAACGGCGTGGTCGCGGCGAAGGCCTCGTCGAGGTGCACCGGGTTGTGGTCGCCGCTGACGTCGGCGAACGCCTGGATGGCCGCCTCGTCGACGGTCCGGGTCAGCGTGGCCGACTGGCCAATGCTGAGGTCTTCGAAATACAGGCCCGTCACGACGCTTTCCCTCGCTCCTTCACATTGTCATCCCGGCCGTAGCGCAGCGAAGAGCCGGGACCCAGTCTTTTTGCGCCGGCCCTGGGTCCCGGATCGCCTTCGGCGGCCGGGATGACAGGGGTTGGTCTTCACCAGACCAGATCGGCCATGGCGTAGGTGGTCTTCACACCCTCGGATGCAAGGAGCGCGTCGACGCCGGCGGCGGACAGTTTGCCGTCCGGACCCATGGCCGCCTCGCCGTGGATGCCGCGGGCGATGAACAGGCAGTCGAGGCCCTGTTCCTCGGCGCCCTGGACGTCGGTGTGCACGCCATCGCCGATGCAGAGCACGCGGCGCGGGTCGACCGGCCGGCCCAGCAGGCGCGAGGCTTCGGCGAGGCAGAGGTCGTAGATCGGGGCGTAGGGCTTGCCGGCCATCAGCACCTCGCCGCCCATTTCGCGGTAGAGGTCGGCCAGCGCCCCGCCGCAGTAGATCAGCTTGTCGCCGCGCTGCACGACCCTGTCGGGGTTGGCGCAGATCATGGCAAGGCCGCGCGCGGCTGGGCCGGTGAACCGTTCGCGGTAGTCCTCGGGCGTCTCGACCTCGTCATCGTAGGGGCCAGTGACAGTGATGAAGGCGGCATCGTCGGGCTCGCCGAAGCTCAGGCCGAGGCCCTCGTAAAGCGGCCCGTCGCGGTCGGGGCCGATGCGCCAGGCAGGGCCGGACGCGGCGCGCTGGCCAAGCAGGACGCGGGTGGCGTCGCCGGAGGTGACGAAGGCGCTCCAGGCCTCGCGCGGCACCTTCAGCGCGTCGAGCTGGGCGACGACATCGGACGCCGGACGCGGCGAGTTGGAGATCAGGACCACGGGGCCCTTCTCGGCCCGGAACGTCGCCAGCGCGGCGCAGGCGTCCGGGAAGCTCTCGCGGCCGTTGTGGATCACGCCCCAGACGTCGCTGAGCAGGACATCATAGCGATCGGCGAGGTCGGCGAGGCCGTTGGGCAGGGCGGTCATGAAGGGAGCGGCTAAAGGGTGGGGCTGATCGGGTCAATCCTCCCCAGCTTGCCGGCAGGACAGCCGTCGCTACGCCGCATCGTGAAAGATCACCCCCAACACGCGACGCCGGCCGCTGCGCACCTCCGATACCCCATGGCGCAGGACCCGCCGGTGCAGACGCGCGCCCTGGTGCGGTCGTTCGCGGACGGCGAAGATCACCCCCTGCCCTTTTGTCAGCGGCACGACCTGCGGCGCCGACTGCTGGCGGGGGCGCTGTTCGACCAGCACGAACTCGCCGCCCTCGAAGTCTTCGCCCGGCTGGTCGAGCAGGAAGGCGGCCTGGAGCGGGAAGACGTGCTCGCCGTAGAGGTCCTGGTGCAGGCAGTTGTAGTCGCCGGGGCCGTACTTCAGCAGCAGCGGCGTCGGCCGCGTCTGGCCGGCCGCGTGGCAGCGCTCGAGCATCTCCGCCGCCGTGTCTGGGAAGCGCCGTTCCTCGCCGAGCCGCTCGGCCCAGCGGTTGGCGACCCAGGCCAGCGGCGGATACAGCGCCTCGCGCAGGGCCTGCACCGGCCCCGGCAGCGGATAGCTGAAGTAGCGGTACTCGCCCTGGCCGAAGCCGTGCCGGGCCATGACCACGCGGCTGCGGAAGCCGTCGTCCTGGTCGTAGAGGCCGGCGAGGGTCGCGCAGCCGGCCTCGTCGAGGACGGGCCCTGTGAGCGCCCATCCGCGCGCGTCGAGGTCGGCGGCGATGCGTTTCCAGTCGAGGTCGAGGGTCATGGGGCCGGTATGCGGCGAGGGGAGCGACCGCGCATTCCGGTTCTTGCGATCGAGCGCTGAATCGACGTGCGTCCTTCGGGACGCTCGCTGGAGGCTCGCTCAGGATGACCGACTCAAAAGCTCGTCATGGTGAGGAGCGCGCAGCGCGTCTCGAACCACGCGGGGCGCTACTTCTTCGCCGCCGTCCACTTCCCCATCCAGGCCTCCACCGTCGCGTACCACTGCACCGAGTTCTGCGGCTTGAGCACCCAGTGGTTCTCGTCCGGGAAGTGGAGGTACTGGGTCGGGACGTTCATGCGCTGGTTGGCGGTGTAGGCGCCGATGCCCTGGTCAAGCGGCACGCGGTAGTCGCGGGCGCCGTGGATGACCAGCATCGGGGTCTTCCAGTCCTTCACGTGCAGGGCCGGGTTGAAGCGGTCGGCGGGCTCGGACGAGGACCAGCTGTCGCCGCCGAACTGGGCGTCGGAGAAGCCGGGGATGTCGGTGGCGTAGGCGAAGGTGCGGGTGTCGAACAGGCCGGCGTGGTTGACGAGGCACTTCCACGGCTGCTGCCACTGGCTGGCGATCCAGGCGACCATGTAGCCGCCGTAGGAGCCGCCGAGCGCACAGGCGCGGTCGCCGTCAAGGTAGCTGTACTTGCCGAGCGCGGCGGCCCAGCCCTTCTGCAGGTCTTCGAGCGGGCGGTCGCCCCAGTGGCCGACGATCGACTGGGCGAAGTCCACGCCGTAGCCGGTGGAGCCGTGGAAATCGATCATCACCACCGCATAGCCCATGCCGGCCCAGACCTGCGGGTTCCAGCGGTAGGACCAGGCGTTGCCGAAGCTGCCGTGCGGGCCGCCATGGATCAGGAAGGCGACCGGGTATGTCTTCCCGGCCTCGTATCCGGCCGGCTTGATGACGTAGCCGTGGACGGTCTCGCCGTTCCAGCCGCTGAAGCTGAACTGCTCGGCCGGCGCCAGCGGCGCCTCGGCCAGCACGCTCTTGCCGATCTCGGTCAGGGCGCGCGGCGAGCCGCCGTTCAGGTCATAGATCTGGCCGTTCGAGGTCAGGCTGTCGCGGACATAGACAGTCGTCCCGCCGGCGACGTCGAAGTCGCTGACCGTGCCGTCGGCGACCACCGGGGTGACCTTGCCGCTGGCGACGTTGATGCCGAACAGGCTGACCTGACCGACGCTCTGGGCGGTCGCGTAGAGGGTTTTGCCGTCCGGCGCCCAGGCGATGCTGTTGAGCGAGATGTCCCAGCCCGGCGCGACGTCGCGGACCGCGCCGCTGCGGATGTCGCGGATCATCAGCGCGGTGCGCTGGTTGATCATCACCGGCCCGACCTCGCGGGTGAAGGCCAGCTTCGTTCCGTCGGGGGACAGGGTGGGCCGGTTGTCCGAGGCGTCGGCCGGGCCTTCGATCCGCAACGGCGCCGTCGAACCGTCGGCGGGAACCGCGTAGAGTTCCTGCGGGTACCCGACGCCGCTGGCCTTGCCCGACGGCAAGGCGGCGAACCAGACGGTCTTGCCGTCCTTGCTGATCGCTACCTCGGCGTCGTCGCCGGCGTCGTTGCGATAGCCCTTGGTCAGCGGAACCGCCGAGGCCGGGGCGCCCGGCCCGTCGAGCCGCACCGTGTAGAGGCCGACGAACTTCTCGTCCTGATAGCTGTCCCAGGCGCGGGCGGCCGTGCCGTCGAAGAATTGCCCGCTGGTCTTCTCCTTGCCCTTGGCCTCGTCGCGGGCCTTGGTGCAGTCGAGGTCGGCGCAGTCCGGATAGACGTCCTGTCCGACGACCAGGGTGCGGCCGTCGGCGGAGACCCGGTAGAAGCCGACATCGAGCGGCAGGGCGGTCACTTGCGCCTTCCCGCTCCGGTCGGCGGCCATGCGCCAGACCTGCCGCGAGCCGGACTTGAACGACAGGAAGTAGAGCCACTTGCCGTCCGCCGACCAGCGCGGCGCGGCGGGCGCCTTCTCGTCGCCGGAGAGCAGCATGGGCTTGGCGCCGGCGGTCTTTCGGTCAAGCAGCCACAGGGCGTTGACGCCCTTGTTGCCGTCCCAGTCCGTGGTGCGAAGGCTGTAGGCGACCCAGCGGCCGTCAGGCGAGACCTGCGGGTCGCTGACCCGATCGAGGGTGGCCAGGTCCTTGGCGGTGAAGGGCCGCGCCTCGGCCGCGCCGGCCGTCGTCATCAGGGCGAGCGCCAGGCCCGCCGCCACCATCATCCGCATACTGCAAAAGCCCCTCGACTGTTCGACCCGCACGCTATGGGCGACAGGACGGCGGGCAAGGTCACATCCCTCCGCTCATCCCGCGAAGGGAGATGAGCGGAGTTTCAGTTAGGGCAGCAAGCGCCATTGGCTGCGCCCGACCCGGCGCGCCCAGAGTTCGTCCGGCCGCGGGCGTCGCAGGACATGGACGTCGAAGTAGGATTCACAGCTCCAGCCGACAACGGTTTCGCCGTCGTTCAGGGCTCTCCAGATGGCGTCGAGTTCAGATTGCTTCATGGCGATGTCGGGCGGCGCCGGGACCGGGTCCGGGCGGTCGAGACTAGTACCCGACCGCCTTGCGCATCTGCGTCCGCATGAAGTCGGCCGGCGGCTCGGACTCGGCCAGCACCGCGTCGCGGATGGCGCGGGGCTCGCCGAACAGGTGGCCCTGGCCGAACGCGATCTCGAGGTCGAGCAGGTCGACGATCTGGCGTTCGCTCTCGACCTTCTCGATGATCACCTCGACACCGTAGCGGCGGGTCAGGCGCGAGAAGTCCGAAGCGTGCAGGTCGGGCAGCGACTTGATCACCAGCCGGCCATCGGTCTCTTCCAGCTGATCGAGCAGCATCTGGGCGCCGACCTTGATGAACTTCACGTCGGCGCGGCTCAGATCCTGGAAGTCGAGATCGAGGTCGCTGACCTTGTCGAGGCTGAAGCGGAAGCCGAGGTCGGCGAGGCGCGCCATGTTGCGCGCTTCCACGGATCCGCGGCGATCGAACGCCGCCTGGCCGAGTTCAAAGATCAGGGCGCCGGCCATGTCCTTGTTGGCCGACAGGAACTCGAGGAACTGCGGGAAGAAGCTGTCGTCGCCGAGGCTGGCCAGCGAGATGTTGCAGAAGATGCCGACCTTGCGGTCCTGCTTGGCCAGGCGCCGCACGATCTGCACGCAGCGGAACAGCAGCAGGTTGTCGATCGCCGCGACCAGGCCTTCGGGCTCGGCCACCGACAGGTACTCGGCGGGCATCATCACCCGGCCGCTGTCGTCGCGCAGGCGCGAGAAGCTTTCGTAGAAGACGGTGCGGCGCTGCGGCAGCGAGACCACCGGCTGCAGGTAGAGGTCGACGCGGTTCTCGGCCAGGGCCGCCTTGACGGTGTCCAGCAGGGCTTCGGACTGCGGGCCGCGGCCGAAGGTATGGCCCGGGGCGGCGGCGACGCGGCTGTGCAGCTGCGCTTCCATGCTCTCGGCCATGCGCTGGACGGTGTCTTCGAGCGTATGGACCTCGCTGGCCAGTTCCTCGGAGCGGCGCAGGGCGTCGTCGGTGACCGTCTCAACAACTTCGGTCAGACGGGCGTCGATCTTCTCCATCTGCTGGGCGAGGATCAGGTTGGCTTCGCGGATGTTGCCCAGCTCGCCCCGCAGCGAGGCCATGTCGAGGCCGCGCCGGACCAGCAGATGGACCACGCCCATCACCGCCAGGCCGCCGACAAGCGCCGAGACGCCGGCCGCCCAGCCGCCGCCGCTGCGCCAGATGCCCAGCGCCAGGCAGAGGGCCAGGGTGACATAGAAGCCGCCGAGAAAAATCTGGGTCAGTCGTTGCATGAAGGCAGCCTACCCCGCGAATCGGGCTCGATTATCCCGCGCGTCGCATCATGGTGTCGAATGTATTAACGCGTCCCTTCGGAAGCGCGGCCTTCCGCTGCATCGACAGCGCCCTATCTGAATGATAGTCACTCGCAAATTCAAAGTCGGGCAGTCGGACGCATCACTTGACCCACACCCAATCCAACCCTGACGCCCGCTTCCTGAGCGAGGGCGATCCCGGCTCACGCGGCGTCATCGTTCGCGTCCACCCCCACGACGACGCGCGCGGCGCACTGACCGTGGAAGAACTCGAGCGGCGCCTGCTGGAGCTGGGCTTCGTCGAGGGCGCGGTGGTCGAGGTCCTGCACGAGGGGCTGTTCAGCCGCGACCCGATGGCGGTGAAGCTGGACGACATGCGGGTGGCCCTGCGCCGCCGCGAGGCGCGGGCCGTGGAAGTGAAGTTCGAGATCCTGCCGGGGACCGCCGCGTGACCGATGCCGTCCTGACGCCGACCCGTCTCGCCCTGGTCGGCAATCCCAACACCGGCAAGACCGCCCTCTTCAACGCCCTCACCGGCAGCCGGCAGAAGGTCGCCAACTACGCCGGCGTGACCGTCGAGCGGAAGGAAGGAATGCTGACCGCGCCGTCCGGTCGGGTGATGCACATCCTCGACCTGCCGGGCACATACAGCCTGCGCGCCCGCAGCCCCGACGAGGCCGTCACCCGCGACGCCGTGCTCGGCCAGCTGGCCGGCGAGACGCCGCCGGACGTGATCGTCTGCGTCGCCGACGCCACAAACCTGCGGCTGGTCCTGCGGCTGGCGCTCGAACTCAAGCAGGTCGGCCGGCCGTTCGTGCTGGCGCTGAACATGTACGACATCGCCCTGCGCCAGGGTCTGCGCATCGACCTCGAGGGCCTGTCGCAGGCCATCGGCGCGCCGATCGTCACCACCGTGGCGACGCGCAAGCGCGGCATCGAGGACCTGGTCGCCCAGGCCGAGCAGCTGGCCATGACCATGGCCCCGACCGAGAACGTCTGGCGCGAGCCCGACGCGGCCGAGATCCGCGCCGCCCACGCCGAGTCCCAGCGCATCCTCAAGGCCTATGTCCGGCCGCCGGAGCGCCCCGACACCCTGACCACGAAGATCGACAACGTGCTGCTGCAGCCGGTCGCCGGTCTGCTGATCCTGTCGGCGATCATGTTCGTGATCTTCCAGGCGGTGTTCGCCTGGGCGACGCCGGCGGCGGATCTGATCGACCTCGGTTTCGCCGCGCTGGGCGACCTCGTCGGCCGGCTGCTTCCCGACGGGTTGCTGCACAGCCTGATCGTCGACGGCCTGATCGCCGGGGTCGGCAGCGTGCTGGTGTTCCTGCCGCAGATCATCATCGTCTTCTTCTTCATCCTGCTGCTGGAAGACAGCGGCTACATGGCCCGGGCGGCCTTCCTGCTCGACCGGCTGATGGGCGTCGCCGGCCTGCACGGCCGCGCCTTCATCCCGCTGCTGTCGAGCCATGCCTGCGCCATCCCCGGCATCATGTCGGCGCGGGTGATCGACCAGAAGCACGACCGCCTGACGACCATCCTGATCGCGCCGTTGATGACCTGTTCGGCGCGGCTGCCGGTCTACACCCTGATCATCTCGGCCCTGATTCCGAGCCGCACGGTCTGGGGGTTCGTCAGCCTCCAGGGCCTGGTGATGTTCGGCCTCTACGCCGCCGGCCTGGTCTCGGGCCTGGTCGTCGCCTTCATCATCCGCAAGGTGTTCTGGCGCACGGCGTCGGAGCCTTTCATGATGGAGATGCCGACCTACAAGGCGCCTGACGCCCGCAACGTGCTGCTGAACCTGTGGCAGCGGATCGCCATCTTCCTGAACCGCGCCGGCCGCATCATCCTGCCGCTGATGGTGCTGGTCTGGGTGCTGTCGACCTTCCCCTACCCGCCAGAGGGCGCGACCGGACCGGCGATCGACTACAGCTTCGCCGGCATGATCGGCCACGCGCTGCAGCCGCTGCTCGCACCGATCGGCTTCAACTGGCAGATGTCGGTGGCGCTGATCCCGGGCATGGCCGCCCGCGAGGTCGCGGTGGCCACGCTCGGCACCATCTACTCGGTCGGCGACGTCGAGGGCGCCGGCGGCGCGGTGCTGCAGAGCATCGTCGCGGCGCAGTGGAGCCTCGCCACCGGCCTGTCGTTCCTGGCCTGGTACGTGTTCGCCCCGCAGTGCGTGGCGACGCTGGGCGTGGTCAAGCGCGAGACCAATGGCTGGCTGTGGCCGACGGTGATGTTCTTCTACATGTTCGGGCTGGCCTACGCGGCCTCGTTCGCCACCTACCGCGCGGCGGTGGCGCTGGGCTGGGGCTGACGCCCTGCCGTCGCCCTAGCGCGTCGGGATCGGGACTTCGCCGCGGTAGTCGTAGAAGCCCCGCCCGGCCTTCTTGCCGAGCCAGCCTGCCTCGACGTACTTCACCAGCAGCGGGCACGGACGGTACTTGCTGTCGGCCAGGCCCTCGTAGAGCACGTTCATGATGCTCAGGACGGTGTCGAGGCCGATGAAGTCGCCCAGCTCGAGCGGGCCCATCGGATGGTTGGCGCCCAGCTTCATGGCAGTGTCGATCGACTCCACCGTGCCGACGCCCTCGTACAGGGTGTAGATCGCCTCGTTGATCATCGGCACCAGCACGCGGTTGACGATGAAGGCGGGGAAGTCCTCGGCATTGGTCGTGGTCTTGCCCAGCGAGCGGGCGAAGGCGACGGCGCGCTCGTAGGTGCCGCTGTCGGTGGCGATGCCGCGGATGACCTCGACCAGCTTCATCAGCGGAACCGGGTTCATGAAGTGCAGGCCGATGAAGCGCTCGGGCCGGTCGGTGGTCGAGGCCAGGCGCGTGATCGAGATCGACGAGGTGTTGCTGGCCAGCAGCGTGTCGGCGCTGAGATGCGGCGCGAGCGCCCGGAAGATCGCCTTCTTGGTCTCTTCGTTCTCGGTGGCCGCCTCGATCGCGAGCCCGGTCTGACCGATCAGGGCGAGGCTCTCGGCGGGCTTGATGCGGGCCAGCGCGGCCTTCATGGCGGCGTCGTCGATGATGCCGCGGCCGACCTGGCGGGCCAGGTTGTGCTCGATGGTGGTGATGCCGGCGGCGATCCGCTCGCCGTCGATGTCGTTCAGATACACGTCATAGCCGGCAAGCGCGCAGACGTGCGCGATGCCCGACCCCATCTGGCCGGCGCCGATAATGCCGACCGACTTGATATCCGCCATGAAGTCTCGCCCTTGACGTCGGCGCGGTGAGAAGGACCGGGAGGCCCGCGCCTGGAGAAGTGGCGGCTTTCTAGCACGAGAGTCCGCACGCCCGCCAAGGGCTTTGCTGCGATGCAGCGGAAACCCGCCTGCGCGACCGGCGTTCGCCTGCACGGCCGGTTCCGCGGCTTGAGAGCGTCCTTTTCGACAACGCCCCTTTCCCCCTCGCCGCCGATACGCTCAACTGGCCGCCAAACCGGATCAACCGGAAGCGGGAGAGAAACAACATGGCGGCATCCTGGGAGTCGGGACTGCAACTTCGGTCGCTGGTGACCTCGGCGGGCGAACTTCAGCTGTCACTGGAGCGGACCCCGACGCCGGCGCCGGCCGAGGGCGAGGTGGTGGTCCAGGTCCAGGCCGCGCCGATCAATCCGTCGGACCTCGGCCTGCTGATCGGGCCGGCCGACATGAGCACGGCGCGGGTCACGTCCAACGACAACGGTCCGGTGGTCACAGCCGCGATCCCCGAGCGCTTCATGCGGATGATGGCGGCGCGGGCCGACGAAAGCATGCCGGTCGGCAACGAGGGTTCCGGCGTCGTCGTGGCCGCGGGCGGTTCGCCCGAGGCCCAGGCGCTGCTGGGCAAGACCGTCGCGGTCCTGGGCGGGGCGATGTACGGCCAGTTCCGCACCCTGCCCGTCGCCTCTGTCATGGCTCTGCCGGACGGCACGGACCCGAAGGACGGCGCCTCCTGCTTCGTCAATCCGCTGACCGCCCTCAGCTTCCCCGAGACCATGAAGCGCGAGGGCTTCACCGGCCTGATCCACACGGCGGCGGCCTCGAACCTCGGCCAGATGCTGGTCAAGATCTGCCTCAAGGACGGCATCCCGCTGGTCAACATCGTGCGCAACGACGAGCAGGCCGCGATCCTGCGCGGCATCGGCGCCACCCACATCGTCGACTCCAGCAAGCCGACGTTCCTCGACGACCTGACCCAGGCGATCGTCGAAACCGGCGCCTATCTGGCGTTCGACGCCATCGGCGGCGGCAAGCTGTCGGGCCAGATCCTCAACTGCATGGAAGTCGCCGCCAACAAGACCGCCAAGGTCTACAGCCGCTACGGCTCGAACCAGATGAAGCAGGTCTACGTCTACGGCGGCCTCGACACCGGACCGACCGAGCTCAACCGCGCCTTCGGCATGATGTGGGGCCTGGGCGGATGGCTGCTGACGCCGTTCCTGATGAAGATCGGGCCGGTCGAGACGCAGAAGCTGCGCGACCGCGTGGTCGCCGAGCTGAAGACCACCTTCGCCAGCCACTACACCAAGGAAATCTCACTGGCCGAGGCGCTCGATCCGCAGGTCATCGCCGCCTACAACCGCAAGGCCACCGGCGAAAAGTTCCTGATCCGGCCGTAGGCGAACGACCAGGGACAGACACCGCAGGTGTCTGTCCCTGTCTCGTTGCATGATTCACAATTTCTGTTATTTCTGTCTCAACAGAAATTGGTGAAATCAGTGCGCCTCACGCCCGTCATGCAGCGCTACATCCTCCACTGGGGGGAGATGGGCGCGCGCTGGGGCGCCAACCGGTCGGTGGCGCAGATCCATGCGCTGCTGTTCCTCGCCGACCGGCCGATGCACGCCGAAGAGATCGTCGAGACCCTGACCATCGCGCGGTCGAACGTGTCGACCAGCCTCAAGGAGCTGCAGGGCTGGGGGCTGGTGCGGCTGGTGCATCTGGCCGAGGACCGCCGCGACCACTTCGAGGCGAAGGACGATCCCTGGGAGATGATGATGATCATCGTCGAGGGGCGGAAGAAGCGCGAGATCGACCCGACGCTGGAGATGCTGAAGGCGTGCGTGGCGGATGCCGACGCGGACGCCGAAACGCCGGCCGCGGTGAAGGCCAAGCTGCGCGACATGGAGGCCTTCGTCAGCAAGCTCGACGGCTGGTACGCGCAGGTGCGCCAGATCCCGCGACCGACGCTGGTCAAGCTGTTGAACCTCGGCGGCAAGGTCGCCGGGCTGCTGGGACGCTAGAGGGGGCGGACATGGAGAGGGTGCTGGGCGGTCGAAAGGTGGCGAGAGCGCCCGTGAGGGCCGCTCCTCTGACCGTGCCGATCGATTTCGAGCGGCTGCTGGGTCGCGCGGCCTGGGATCGGCTGCCGGCGGCGGTCCGGCGCCGCTTCGGTCCGCATGCGGCGCACGACACGATCCTCTACGAGGGCCGGATGGTGGTCGCCGCGTCGATGGCCGGCCGGCTGTTCGCCCAGGTCTGCCGGCTGGTCGGCACACCGCTGGCGCCCTGGACCGGGACCGACGTCCCGACCACGGTCGACGTCCACCTGGATGGCCGCGGAGGACTGGTCTGGGCCCGCACCTATCGCTTCGCGCGCCACGCGCCGATCCTGGTCAGCTCGACCAAGCTCATGACCGCCGAGGGCGATCTGCTGGAGGTGGTGCGCGGCGGCCTCGGCATGGCGCTGGACGTCACCGTCGAGGACCAGGCCCTGCACTTCCGCAGCCGCCACTATTTCGTGAGCCTGGGCCCCTGGAGACTGCGGATTCCCGACCTGATGACTCCGGGGCGCGCCCATGTCGTCCACCGCGACGAGGGCGGCGGGACCTTCCGCTTCACCCTGGACTTCCAGCACCCCTGGCTGGGCCGCACCCTGTTCCAGGACGGGCTGTTCCACGACCCCGCCTAGAGGAGACGCGGCGATGACGGCGGTGCTGGTCACCGGCGCGACCGGCTTCATCGGCGCGCCGCTCGTCGCCCGCATGCTGGCGCGGGGCGATCGGGTGATCGCTCTGGTCCGCGACGAGCCCGCCGCCCGTCGGCGCTGGCCGCAGGGCGTGCAGATCGTGCGCAGCCTCGACGACCTGCCCGCCGACCTGAACCTCGACGCCGTCGTCAATCTTGCCGGTGCGCCGGTCGCCGCCGGCCGCTGGACCCGCCGACGCCGCGCGGTCCTGCTGGACAGCCGCGTCGAGACCACCCGCGCCATCGGCCGGCTGATCGCGCGGTTGGAGCAGCCGCCGAGCGCGGTGGTCAACGCTTCGGCCATCGGCATCTATGGCGACCGCGGCGACCAGCCGCTGCCCGACGCCGCCGAGGCCGGGGTCGGCTTCATGGCCGACCTGGTGCGGCTCTGGGAGCAGGAGATGATCGCGCTGGAGACGACGGGTGCGCGCGTCTGCCGGCTGCGGCTCGGCATGGTGTTCGCCTGGAGCGGGGGACCGCTGGCGCTACTCGGCCTCGCCGCCCGCCTTGGCGTGGCGACCGTGCTCGGCGGTGGACGGCAGTGGGCGCCGTGGATCGATCTGGAGGACACGCTCCGGCTTATCGACGTCGCCCTCGTCGACCCCCGCTACGACGGCGCGATCAACGCGGTCGCCCCTGGCCTGGTGACGCAGCGCCAGCTGACCGACACCCTCGCCCGACACGTGGGCCGGCCGCGCTGGCTCGGCCTCCCCGGCTGGATGCTGCGGCTGGCGCTGGGCGAGATGTCGGACCTGTTCCTCGCCAGCGAGCGGGTCGAGCCACGCCGGCTGCAGGCGCTCGGCTTTATCTGGTCCCGCCCTAGGCTGCCGGACGCGCTGGCCGCCCCTCGGCCGGCAGCCGCGCCGCCTCCTCCAGCAGCCAGTCGCGCAGCCTGAGCACCCGGGACAGCTTCGGCGCGTCGGCCCGCCAGACGAAGGTGTAGTCGGCGGCGGCCTCGACCGCGCCCGGCAACGGCCGCACCAGCCGGCCGGTGGCGATGTCGTGTTCGACCAGGAATTCCCGCGCCAGCGCCAGGCCCAATCCCTGCACTGCCGCGTCGACCAGGACGACCGAGTCGTCAAAGCGCGGGCCGCCGGGCAGCTTCGGCGTCTCCAGCCCCATGCCAGTGAACCAGAGCGACCACGGATACTCGATGTGATGCAGCAGCGGCGCCCCGGCGATGTCGGCCGGCGTCCGGATCGGGTGCCGCGCCAGGAAGTCGGGGCTGCAGACCGGGAACCAGTGCTCGCTGAAGAGATGCTCCATCTCGACGCCGGACCACGGGCCCGAGCCGTGGCGGATGGCGCAGTCGACGCCGTCGGTGACGAAGTTCGACAGCTTCGGATCAATCTGGATCTCGATCTCGCCGACCTCGGCGGGCAGCCGGGCGAGCCGATGCATCAGCCAGCGGCCGGCCATGGCATGGACCGTACTGATCACCAGCGGCGAGACCAGCGCCTCGGTGGCCAGCTCGGCGACACCGGCCTGCATCTCCTCGATGCCGGCGGCGATGCGAGCAGCCAGTCGCGCGGCGGCCGGCGTCGGCTCCATCGCGTTGCCCTGGCGCACGAACAGCCTGGCGCCGAATGTCTCCTCCAGCCGCCGGATCTGCTGGCTGACCGCGCCATGAGTCACGTTCAGCTCCGCCGCCGCCTTGCTGTAGCTGCGGTGGCGCGCGGCGGCCTCGAGCGCGCGCAGGGCGATGAAGGGCGGCAGGCGGACCATGCACGCATGTTAGCTCACCTCACAACCCGCACCAAAAGGTATCGTTCGCGAAGCCGCGTTCGACGGCCCATGTTCCCTCTCAGCAGCGCTGCTTTCCTTCCCCGAACGGAAAGCCAAGACCATGAAGACCCAGATCATCGCCTTCGCGGCCGGCGCCTTGCTGGCCGTCGTCCCCCTTGCCGCGGCCCAGGCCTCGGCCGACGCCGATCGCTGGCTGGCCGAGAGCCAGGCCGCGCTTCAGGCCCGCATCACGCAGGCCGGCCTCAACGACGACGGCCGCGTGGTCGTCATCCGCATCAAGGCCAGCGAGAGCTTCCGCGACTACGGCGCGCAAGTCGCCGAAAGCAGCGGCTCGGCCGACTTCGACAACGCCGTGAAGACCGCGCTCAAGGGCGTCCGCCTCTCGACGCCGCCGATCGACCTGTCCGGGCGGCGCGTCAGCTTCACCCTGGGTGAGACGCCTCCGGTCGTCGCCAGCGCACGGTGAAGACAAGCGGGCGACGAAAAAGGCCCGGAGCATGCGCTCCGGGCCTTCGTCTTTTCGGCGATGCCTGCGGGGGTTAGCCCAGGGCGGCCATCAGTTCCGGCACGGCGGTCTTGTAGTCCGCCACCAGGCCGTAGTCGGCGACCTGGAAGATCGGCGCGTCGGCGTCCTTGTTGATCGCGACGATCACCTTGGAGTCCTTCATGCCGGCCAGGTGCTGGATGGCGCCCGAGATGCCGATGGCGATGTA
>JAZJXN010000042.1:0-2634 GCA_040390885.1 Pseudomonadota bacterium
CCAAGAGCTACCTGAACATCCCCTCGATCATCGCCGCCTGCGAGATCACCGGGGCCCAGGCGATCCATCCCGGCTACGGCTTCCTGTCCGAGAACGCCCGCTTCGCCGAGATCGTCAACGCCCACGGCTACACCTTCATCGGGCCCAAGCCGGAGCATATCCGGATGATGGGTGACAAGATCACCGCCAAACAGGCCGTGAAGGACGCCGGCATCCCGGTTGTGCCCGGCTCGGACGGCGGCGTGACCACCGAGGAAGAGGCCTTCGAAGCCGCCGCCAAGATCGGCTTCCCCGTTCTGATCAAGGCTGCCGCCGGCGGCGGCGGACGCGGCATGAAGGTCGCGGCGACGCAGGAGGACCTCTACGAGGCCGTCTCGACCGCCCGCTCCGAGGCGCGCGCGGCCTTCGGCGACGATACCGTCTATATGGAGCGTTACCTCCAGACCCCGCGGCACATCGAGCTGCAGGTGGTGGCGGACGCCCACGGCAATGTGGTCCATCTGGGCGAGCGCGACTGCTCGCTGCAGCGCCGCCACCAGAAGATCCTTGAGGAAGCCCCCTCGCCGGCCCTGACGCCGGCCGAGCGGGCCAAGATTGGCGACGTGGTGGTCGAGGCGATCCGCGCGATCGGCTACCTCGGCGTCGGCACGATCGAGTTCCTGTGGGAGAACGGCGAGTTCTTCTTCATCGAGATGAACACCCGCCTGCAGGTCGAGCACCCGGTCACCGAAGCCATCACCGGCATCGACCTGGTCCGCGAGCAGATCCGTATCGCCGCCGGCCTGCCGCTGTCGTTCACCCAGAAGGACGTCGTCTTCGAGGGTCACGCCATCGAGTGCCGGATCAACGCCGAGAACGCCCGCACCTTCACCCCTTCGCCCGGCACCATCACCGGCTTCCACGCCCCCGGCGGCCTCGGCGTGCGGCTCGATAGCGCCCTCTACGACGGCTATTCGATCCCGCCCTACTACGACAGCCTGATCGGCAAGCTCATCGTCCACGGCCGCGACCGCGAGGAGTGCATCGCCCGCACCCAGCGCTGCCTGAACGAGATGGTGGTGGCCGGGGTCGAGACGACCATCCCGCTGTTCCAGGACCTGCTGCAGCAGCCGGACATCCGCGCCGGCGACTACAACATCCACTGGCTCGAGAAGTGGATCGCGGCGCAGGGGTAGTAACTCTTCTCCCTCCCCTTCATGGGGAGGGACAGGCCGGCTTGCCGGCCAGGGTGGGGCACCGCGTCGACAGTCCCCCAGCCGTCTCGCTTCGCGAGACACCCTCCCCATAAAGGGGAGGGAGGCGAGTCACGCACTTCTGCTTCTGATACCATCACGCCATGGCCCACGACGCGTTCGATATCGAGGATCTGGTCGACTGCTACCGCCGCGGCGTGTTCCCGATGGCGGATGCGCGAGAGGACGAACGCGTCTTCCTGATCGATCCCCAGAAGCGGGGCGTCATTCCGTTGGGCTCATTCCACATCACCCGACGGCTGGCGCGGACGGTGCGCGCGGGACGGTTCGCGGTCACGGTCGACACAGACTTCACCGGCGTCGTCGAGTCCTGCGCCGAGGCGACGGCGGGCCGCCCGGACACCTGGATCAACTGGCCGATCCAGCACCTCTATGAAGCCCTGCACCGGTCGGGCCGCGCCCACAGCGTCGAGTGCCGGCTGGACGGCCTGCTGGTCGGAGGGCTCTACGGGGTTTCGCTGGGCGGCGCCTTCTTCGGCGAGAGCATGTTCAGCCGCGAGCGCGACGCCAGCAAGGTGGCGCTGGTGCACCTGGTCGCGCGCTTGAGGGTCGGGGGCTACCGGCTGCTGGACGCGCAGTTCATGACCGAGCATCTGGCCCAGTTCGGCGCTCAGGAAGTGCCGCGGATCGCGTATCGACGGATGCTCGAAGAGGCGCTCGATGCGCCAGCCGACTTCTACCGCTTCGCCGGGGACGGCGCCGAGGCCCTGCAGGCGATCAGCCAGGCGTCATAGACCGGGTGCTGCAGCGGGTTGAGGCCCGGCGAGGACGCGAACATCCAGCCGCGGAACACCTGCTTGGGCGGCGGCGGCGCGCGCCCGGTCAGCGGCATCGGCTGCGAGTCGATGGTCATGTAGGCCGCCGTGTCCGGCGTCGCCTCGTCCGACGCCGTGGTCTCGCAAGCCCGCACGGTGATCACCAGCGACTTGTAACGGATCGGCTGGCCGATCGGGGCCTCGAAGCGCAGAGTCTCGGCGGTGACCTTGTCGAGGGTCTGGATGATCGCGCCGCCTCCGCGGACGCGGCGCATCGGCTCGGCGGGCTTCTCGGCGGTCGTGGCCTTTGGCTTGGCCGTCACGGCGGGCTTTTCGGGCGTCACCGGCGCGGGCATCGGCAGCGGTTGCGGCGCGGGGACCAGCGGTCCGGGCGGCGGCTCCTCCGGCGCGGGCTGCGACGGCGGACCGGGCTGCTGCGGCGCCTGGACAGCAGGCGGCTGCGCGGGCGGCGGCGTCGGCGCGGCGCCCTGCTGGCGCGCCTGAACCAGGCCTGCGGTTCCCGCGAGGGCGAGGCCGGCCAGCAGGATGAGCTTCAGCCGCACGCCGGGCTACTCGCCGGGGATCCAGGCCTGGTAGTCGCCCGTGGCCTTGTCGCGCTGGCCTTC
>JAZJXN010000043.1:0-12591 GCA_040390885.1 Pseudomonadota bacterium
TTCCTGCGTCATGCGCCTGCCGGTGGCGGGGCTGGAACGGAAGGAATGATAGTGGGTACCGAACTCAACGGACTGCGCGTGCTTGTGGTCGAGGACGAGATGCTCGTCTCGATGCTGGTCGAGGACATGCTGACCGATTTCGGCTGCGTGGTTGTCGGACCGGCCCCGGACTTCGACGAGGCCATGGCCCTGGCGGGCTCGGCGGAGATCGACGCGGCGCTGCTCGACGTCAACGTCGCTGGCCGACCGGTCTTCCCGGTCGCCGACGCGCTGAAGGCGCGCGGCGTGCCTTTCGCCTTCGCCAGCGGGTATGGCCAGGCCGGCCTTGCCGAAGCGCATCGCGATGCGCCGGTCCTGCAGAAGCCGTTCCGTCAGGCCGATCTCGAGCGCGCGCTCAGCAGCCTGATGAAGGCGGCGGCGGCCTAGTCAGCGCCGCCCCGCCCACGGGGCGGGGCCTCCGCCGGAGCAGGCCGTCCTATTCCCCCGGCGCCAGGGCTTTGACCGAAAGCGCGTGCACGGGCCCGGCCAGCTCGTCCGCGAGCGCCGCGTAGACCTTCCGCTGGCGCGCCACCCGGGCCACCCCGGTGAAGGCTTCGGCCTCGATCAGCACATTGAAATGACTCTCTCCGCCCGCCGGGGCGCCGGCATGCCCGGCATGCCGCGCGGAGTCGTCGACGACCTCCAGACGGCTCGGCGCGAACGCCTGGGTGAGTTTGTCGCGGATTAAGTCGGTTACGGAGGGCATTTTCCCAAGGTCAATTCTTGAAAGCGAAAGGTTGCGCATCATACTTCGGTCCATGGCCGGCGACTTTCAATATCGTCCCAAGTTCGTGGACATTCGGGTTCGCCCTCCCAAACCGGAGGAGGAAGCGGCCGCGGCGGACGTGAATCACCTCAAGCCCGGTGAACGGCGCTGCGAACATTCGGACTGCATTTCCGTCGCCACCGCGCGGGCGCCCAAGTCGCGCGACATGCCGGGCCAGTTCTACCACTTCTGCCAACCGCACGCGGCCGAGTACAACAAGGCCTGGAACTTCTTCGCCGGGATGAGCGACGACGCCGTCGCCCAGGCCCAGGCCGCTCGCCACACGGGTGAGCGCCCGACCTGGAGCTTCAAGGCCTCGAACAAGTCGCGGGAATCGATGGCCCAGGCCAAGGGGCCTATGGGCTGGAACGACCCGTTCAGCCTTTTCGGCTTCAGCCGCGGCGACCGGTCGGGCATCGACGCCCCGCCGGCCCGCGCCGATGGCCGCCAGCTCGGCAAGCTAGAGCGGGGGGCCCTGGCCGACCTCGACCTGCCGGACACGGCCGAAAAGGCGCAGATCCGCGTGCGCTACACCGAGCTGGTCAAGAAGTGCCACCCGGACAGCAACGGCGGCGACCGCAGCGCCGAGCACAAGCTCCAGCGCGTGCTGAAGGCGTGGAAGACCCTGAAGAAGTCCGGGCTGGCCTAGGTCCTGCGTCCTTCGAGACGCGATCCTGAGGGATCGCTCCTCAGGATGACGAAGGTCGGTGGCTCCAAAACGTTAGTCATGGTGAGGAGCGCATAGCGCGTCTCGAACCACGCAATGCGCCTACCGCAGCTCCGCCTGCGAGATCGTCCCGGTGGCCACGTCCAGCGGCCGGAATCGGTCCCAGGCCTGTACAGCGAGCCACCAGGCCAGGGCCCAGGCCGCGCCGAGGCACCAGCCGCCGAGCACGTCCGACGGCCAGTGGACTCCGAGGTAGACGCGGCTCATGCCGACCGCCACGGCCACGACCAAGGCGCCGACCATGACATAGACCTTCACCCGCCGCCGCCTCGCGAACCGGGCGACCAGCGCGCCAAGGGTCAGGTAGACCACCGCCGAGAGCATGGCGTGGCCGCTCGGGAAGCTGTTGTTGATCGCCTCGACCAGCCGCAGGTTCTCCTCCGGCCGATCGCGGCCGAACACGATCTTCAGCCCCTGGCTGAGGGCCACGCCGCCTCCGGACGCCGCCACCAGCACCAGCGCCTCGCGCCAACGCCGCAGGGCCACGAACAGGCCGGCGACGAACAGGACGAGCAGCGCCAGCACGGTCACCGAGCCCAGCGCCGTGATGTCCATCGTCGCGGTGGTCAGCCAGTGGGGCCCAAGCGGCACGGACGGGTCGTCGGCGCCGCGCAGGCTCATCAGGATGGCGCGGTCGATCTGGTGGGTGTCGCCCTCGGCCACGTCATCGGCGATCTCGACGAAACCGTTGACGGCCAGCGCCAGGGCCATCAGCGCGACCAGCAGCCCGACCTCGCGACGCGCCAGGGCCAGCCATCCGCGTAGTCTTTCCCGTGAGATCACGCGCTCGCCTCCTTTTTTCGCCCAACGGCCCAACGAATGTTTGCCTAACGCGGTTTAGGCGGTAATCGATCAACCCATCATGGCCGACCTTACCGAGACTTCCGCCGCTGGCGATCCGCTTCTGACCCTGGTTCCCGACCGTCAGGTCTCCGTACGGGAGATCTTCGGCGTCGATTCGGACATGAAGGTCCCCTACTTCAGCCAGCACGATCCGCATGTGCCGGAAGTGGACGAGACCTACCGCTTCGATCCCCAGACAACGCTGGCCATCGTCGCGGGCCTCGCCTTCGACCGCCGCGTGATGGTCCAGGGCTACCACGGCACCGGCAAGTCGACGCACATCGAGCAGGTCTGCGCCCGGCTGAACTGGCCGATGGTGCGGGTGAACCTCGACAGCCACGTCAGCCGCATCGACCTGGTCGGCAAGGACGCCATCGTCCTGAAGGACGGCAAGCAGATCACCGAATTCCGTGAAGGCATCCTGCCGTGGTGCCTGCAGCGCCCGATGGCGCTGGTGTTCGACGAGTACGACGCCGGCCGTCCGGACGTGATGTTCGTGATCCAGCGCGTCCTCGAAGCGGGCGGCAAGCTGACCCTGCTCGACCAGAACCGCGTGATCCGGGCCAATCCCTACTTCCGCCTGTTCTCGACGACCAACACCATCGGTCTGGGCGACACCACCGGCCTCTATCACGGCACCCAGCAGATCAATCAGGGCCAGATGGACCGCTGGTCGATCGTCACGACCCTGAACTACCTCGACCACGACGCCGAGGCGGAGATCGTGCTGGCCAAGAACCCGGCCTACGCCACGGCCGAGGGCCGCCGCACCCTGGCCGCCATGGTCCGCGTCGCCGACATGACCCGCAACGCCTTCATGAACGGCGACATCTCGACCGTCATGAGCCCGCGCACGGTGATCACCTGGGCCCAGAACGCCGAGATCTTCGCCGGCGATCTGGCCCTGGCCTTCCGCCTGACCTTCCTGAACAAGTGCGACGAACTCGAACGCCCGACCGTGGCCGAGTTCTACCAGCGCGCGTTCGGCGAGGACCTCCCGGAGAGCGCGGCGCGGGTGAAGGTGGCTTAGACGCGGTTGCCCTTTTTTTGCCGCTGAAAGAAGCTCTCCCGAGGCGCAAAGGTTCGCGCGGGGAGAACGCGCTGATGAAGTCGGCATTGCTTGGCTTGGTCCTGGTGATCGCACCGGCCGCGGCGTTAGCCTGCAGTCCGGCCCCACCGCCTGCACTTACGCGGGAGCAACAGCTTCAAGAGGCGAAGACGTTCGCGGACGCGAGTGCGACGCCGCAGCTTGCCGACCGTGTTCGAACCGCCGCTGACATCAGTGTTGTCCGCGTCGCGGGTTTCACTCCAGGACCTGAGAGCGATCTTCCACCCGATTTTCGCTCGCGGCTGAAGTGGTATCAGTCACTCGGCCTTCAGCCCGTGCGCTACCAGCTCGAGACCCAGCGAACGATCAAGGGCACACCCCCCTCCATTTTCGAGTTCACAACCAGCTACCTCACGAACCGGGCCGGGACCGAGCGGGGGTGGGCGATCGCTCCCAACGACGACATGGCCGACTTCTCGACGCCACGATCCGATCAATCCTTCTGGAGCGATGGTCGGTTAGCACTCGCGCAATTCTCCGGAGGTCCCGGCGACTGCAGCAATCAGTTCGGCTTAGATCCGGCGAAGGCCTACCTGGTGTTCCGTGATCCCGGAGGCAAGGTGACCGCCGCCGAACCGGTTTCGGCCGACGACCCGCTCCCCAACCTGGTTGCTGCCTTCGTCGCCAACCCCGCCGAGCCATATCCGTGGCGCCCGACCGTAGCTCAGTTCCTCGCTCTTTCGGGCTATGTGAGCCGAGTACGGGCCGTTGATTGCAACACTGATCGCGTCACTACTCTCGAAGTGCTGCGCGACAGATCGGACTATGCCGGTCCAAAGGCCGGTACAGTAGACGAACTATATGGCCTCGCCCCTTCCCTGCGCCTGTCGAATTGCCACAAAGGAGCTGAGTACATCATGACGGGCTGGCCGATAGGTGAGCGCCTGCATCGCATCGTGGATGGCGAAGTGGAATTTGAAGACCGCTGGATGCAGCTGCGCTTTACCGGCGCGACGACACTATCGCTGGCATCGGTGCGGCAGTTGTTGAAGCCGTAGCAAGCCCACCCTCAGCCCTTCATCTCATGCAGGCCCGCGTGCCGGTGAGATGAACAATGGTCCCCCCTCCAGATAAAGGAATTTCAGATCGGGCGCCGACGCACTCGTTCCGCTTCGATGATCGTCAGATGGCCAGCGAGCGCTTTCCCGAACTCCTCGATCACGTGCACCGCCCGCGCGGTGTTTTCGGCGGGAAGCAAGGTCCGACAGAATATAATGACGACACCCGTTCGCGGCGTGGCCTGCCGGACCGCCAGTTCTCCAAAGTCGAAGTCCTCGGTCACGATCAGCCGATCCTCCGCCTCGGCCAGGGCCGCGAGCTGAATGTCCGGAGAGCCTCGCGCTGTTTCCACAACATGCACAACGTCGTGCCCCTGCCCCCGCAGGGCGTCTGCGAGGGCGCGCGGGCAGCATTCATCGAGCAGGAAGCGCACGTTCTATTCGGCGGCGAACGGAGTCTTGCCGCGCACGAGATCGGCCGCGTAGGCCAGCGCCGCCTTCACATCGTCGGCTGTGACCGACGGATAGTGCTCAGCGATCTCATCCGGCGAGAGACCCAGCGAGCATCCGCGCAGGATGTGCTCCACCGTGATCCGAGTGCCCTTGATCACGGGCTTGCCGACCATGACGGCCGGATCCTGGCTGATGCGCTCGTGCGTCATGGCGTCAAGTTTAGCACGAGGGCGATCAGCCGTCAGGGGGGCTGCTTTTGGCGTCCCTCTTGGAACGTCATTAGCTGTCCCCGCCAAGGCGCCAATGTTGCGGGACAGCTACCGTCTATTGACGGAAGCTGTCCCCTTGGATCGGCCTACGCCCCCTGCCCCATCAGCGCGTCGCCGGTGCTGTCGCCGGCGCCGGAGCCGCCGTCGACGTTGAGGATCGTGCCGTTGATGTAGCGGGCGGCGTCGGAGCTCAGGAACAGGGCGGCGTCGCCGATCTCGTCCTTGGTGCCGTAGCGACGCAGCGGCACGCGGCCCTTCACCCGGGCCTCGGCCTCGGGGGTGGAAGCGAGGCGGGCCATGCCCTCGGTGTCCTCGATCGGGCCGGGCGAGATGGCGTTGACGCGGACGCCGGCCGGTCCCCACTCCAGCGCCAGGCACTGGGTCAGCATGTTGATGCCGGCCTTGGCGGCGCAGACGTGGGCCTGGAACATCGAGGCGCGGGTGGCCTGGCCGGCGGTGATCGAGATCAGCGAGGCGCCGGGCTTGCGCAGGAACTCGAACGAGGCGCGCAGCACGTTGAAGGTGCCGATCAGGTCGATGTCGACCACGGTCTTGAAGCCGTTGGCCGACATGCCCAGCGCCGGGGCGACGAAGTTGCCGGCGGCGCCGGATATCACCGTGTCGATGTCGCCGAACTTCTCGTGCGTCGCGCGGAGGGCGGCCTCGACGGCGGCGTAGTCGCGGACGTCGGCGGCGAAGCCGATGGCGCGGCCGCCGTTGATCTCGCCGATCTCGGCGGCGGCGGCGGCGATCTTGTCGGGGCTGCGGCTGATCAGGGCGACGTTGGCCCCCTCGCGCGCGAAGCTGCGGGCGATGCCCAGGTTGATGCCGCTCGATCCGCCCGCCACGAACAGCGTCTTGCCGGCCTGACTGTCACCCATGGTGTTTCTCCCGATTGTTGTTGTGAGACTCTTGGCCCCCTGCCGCTGCGAGACGCAAGCGGCGCGGGTCGTCCCTTCTCGCTTCGCGGGAGAAGGATTACGCAGGAGGGATGTGCAACAACTACGCCCTCCACGTCCCGCTGTTCGGGCTTCGCGACGCGTTCGAGGCGTCGATCGACCACTGGATCGCGGACCTCTCGGCGCCGAACCTGGCGCCCAGTGACGACATCCGGCCCACGGACCTGGCGCCGGTCGTGCTGCAGAGGCCCGATGGCGTCGCCCTGACACGGTTGAAGTGGGGCCTGGTCCCGCAGCAGCCGAAGCGGCCGCCGGTGATCAACTTCCGCTCCGAGGGCCGGGCCTTCGAGCGCGGCCGCTGCCTGATCCCGGCTTCGTCGTTCTTCGAGTTCACGGGCACGAAGACGCCGATGACCCGCTGGCGGTTCACGCGGACCGATGGCGACTGGTTCTGCATCGCAGGCTTGGAGAGCGGCGGCGGGGACGACCAGCGCTTCACCATGCTGACCTGCGCGCCAGGCCCCGACATCGCGCCGATCCACGACCGCCAGATCGTGGTGCTGGACCGCGACGGCTGGGCGAAGTGGATGGGCGGCGCCCCGGCGGCGGAGCTGCTGCTCCCCTCGCCCGCCGGGACCTGGACGGTGACAGAGGCGCCGCGGGCGGCCGCGGGCACGCTGCTCTAGCGCCCTCTGCCAATCACACAGCCGGCACAGCCGGTCCGAATCGCCTTGCCCCGTTCGCCTCCCCTGCTAGAAGCCGCCCAACACTCTCAAAGCGAAGAAGACGTCCGATGAAGCTGCTGGCCGGCAACTCCAACCGAACGCTCGCCACCGCGATCGCCGAATATCTCGACATGCCGCTGACCCGCGCCCAGGTGCGCCGGTTCGCCGACAACGAGGTGTTCGTCACCATCGACGAGAACGTGCGCGGCGAGGATGTCTTCGTCATCCAGTCGACCAGCTACCCGGCCAACGACAATCTGATGGAGCTGCTGATCTGCGTCGACGCGCTGAAGCGCGCCTCGGGCCGGCGGATCACGGCGGTGGTGCCCTACTTCGGCTACGCCCGGCAGGACCGGAAGACCGGCGGCCGCACGCCGATCTCGGCCAAACTCGTCGCCAACCTGATCACTCGCGCCGGCGCCGACCGGGTGCTGACGATGGATCTCCATGCCGGTCAGATCCAAGGCTTCTTCGACATCCCGACCGACAACCTGCTGCCGGTGCCGCTGCTCGCCGCCGACATCAAGGACCACTACGGCAAGGCCGGCGATCTGCTGATCGTGTCGCCGGACGTCGGCGGCGTGGTGCGCGCCCGGGCCCTGGCCAAGCGCATCGACGACGCCGACCTGGCCATTGTCGACAAGCGCCGCGCCGGCCCCGGCGAGAGCGAGGTCATGAACATCATCGGCGACGTCGAAGGCCGCCGCTGCATCCTCTACGACGACATCGTCGATTCCGCCGGCACGCTGTGCAACGCCGCCAAGGCGCTGATGGACAAGGGCGCGACCGAGGTCTCGGCCTATGTCACCCACGGCGTTCTGTCGGGCGCCGCCGCCGATCGGGTCACCAATTCGGTGCTCAAGGAACTGGTCGTCACCGACTCGATCGAGGCCTCGGACCTGGTGAAGGGCTGCAAGAAGATCCGCATCGTCAGCTGCGCGCCGCTGATCGGGGAGGCCATCCGCCGCATCGCCAACGAAGAATCCGTCTCAAAGCTTTTCGATTGATAAGGTTCTGGAAACCAGCTGCTGGGCTAATGATGGTTAACAAGCGGTGACACATTATCGCCGCTCCGCCGAGTACTCTTGACTTCATCGGATGCCGATGGGGGAGTTGCAGCCATGAAATCGTCCTCGCCCCTCCGTCGCCTCGCGCCCGTCGCCGCGGTCGCAGCGCTGTTTATTCTCGGCGCCTGTACGCCTGAAGCCCCGCCCCCGCCGCCTCCCCCGCCGCCGCCGCCGCCCATCACCATGGCGCCCCGGCTGATCGAGGAAGCCAGCGCCTGGCGAGCCTACATGACGCGCGTCGGCGGCATCTCGGCGGACTTCAAGGACGGCGAACAGATCCAGAGCGCGCTGCGCATGGCCAACGCCTACGAGCCGCGCCAGTACCAGCGCGGCGCCGTGGCCTACGCCGCCATCCTGGCGCTGCAGGACCCCACCTTCGTGCAGACCGTGCGTGGCTACGCGGCCGATCCGACCAACCGCATCACCCTGCGCGATCAGATCATCGCCAATCCCAACACCGTGGTGAATCTCGCCGGCGCCCAGAGCGCCGCGGGGCTGATCGTCGCCGGCGTGGGCGGCGAAGGCAGTCGCCTGCTGGTCAGCGGCCGGCTGGTCAAGCAGGCCGCCTATGACGTCCAGCACCAGGCCTGGTCCAAGAAGGACGTGGTCGATCGCCCCGGGCGACTGGTCGCGGCCCGCACTCTCAGCAACTCGCCGATGCTCGGCGACGCCGCCGACATGATGATGCTGTCCCAGGCCTCGAGCGGCGCCGCGCCGATGAGCGTCATCGGCCATCAGTCTCCGCCGCCCTGGTCGCCGCTGGTGGTCCGCGGCATGGCCGTGGCCGCCCTGGCCGCGCTCGGCGAGGCCGGGGACGCCAACCTGGTCAACATCGACGCCCTCAGCGACGAGCAGTCGAGCGCCTTCTGCCTGAAGATGGCCAAGCTCAACATGTACCAGTGCCTGGCCGTCTCGAAGCCGCACTACGAGGACGTCTTCTGCCTCGGCCAGCACGTCATGATCGATACCGGCCAGTGCATCGTGAAGGGCACGGGCATCGCCGCCCCGCCGGAACCCCCGCGGCCGGTCGCCGTCAAGGCGACGGCCGCGGCCACGCCGAAGAAGCCCGCGCCCAAGCGCTAGGGTCCGTTAAGAGTCTGATCTGACTCACGTTGCACGGCCGCGCTAAAGCGTGTATCGAGCGCAACCCTGAATTCACCGACCGTCGCCGCGCGGAGCCTATCTGCCGCGGCGACTTCGTTTTGAGAACCTTGAGACCATGGCCGAGATCGTTCTGAACGTCGAAGTCCGCGAGCGCACCGGCACTGGCGGCGCCCGCGAAGCCCGCCGCGCCGGCCTGGTGCCCGGGATCCTGTACGGCGGCACGCAAGCCCCCGTGAACATCGCGGTGAAGTCGAACGAGTTTCGCAAGTCGCTGTACACCGGCAAGCTGCTCGGCCACCTCGTCACGCTGAAGTACGGCGACGAGAGCCAGCAAGTGATCGCCAAGGACATCCAGTTCCACCCGGTCACCGACGAGCCGGTCCACTTCGACCTGTACCGGGTCGAAAAGGGCGCCGCGGTCAAGATCGCCGTGCCGGTCCACTTCTCGAATCACGAAGCCTCGCCGGGCATGAAGTCGGGCGGCTCGCTCGAGATCGTCCGCCACGACGTCGAGCTGAACGCGCCGGCCAACGCCATCCCGGAAGAACTGGTCGTCGACCTGACCGGCCGCGAGATGGGCGACACCATCCGCGCCAGCGACCTGGTCCTGCCCAAGGGCGTGACCCTGGCCATGACCGACCGCGACTTCGTCATCGCCACCCTGAAGATCTCCTCGGCCGCCCTGTCGGAAGCCGCGGACGAAGCCGCCTCGGGTGGTGAAGCCGCCGCGACCACCGAGTAGCCTTCGGGTCTCATCGCTAACGTTTACGGGCGGGCCGAGGCTCGCCCGTTTTCGTATCTGGAGGTCGCTGTGACCCTCATCCTCGTCGGCCAGGGCAACCCGGGCCCCAAGTACGAGAAGAACCGGCACAACGTCGGCTTCATGGCGCTCGACGCCATCGCCGCGAAGTACGCCACGGCCCCCTGGCGCGCACGCTTCCAGGGCCTGGCCTGCGAGGGCGCCGTCGAGACCCCTGGCGGCGTGGTCAAGCTGCTGATGCTGAAGCCGCAGACCTTCTACAACGAGACCGGCCGCGCGGTCGGCGAGGCGGTGCGGTTCTTCAAGCTGAAGCCGACCGACGTCATCGTCTTCCACGACGAGATCGACCTCGCGCCGGGCCGCTTCCGGATGAAGGCCGGCGGCGGCGCGGCGGGCAACAACGGCATCCGCTCGATCAGCGCCCAGGTCGGCGCCGACATCCGCCGCGGCCGCATCGGCGTCGGCCATCCCGGCGACAAGGACGCGGTCATGCACTACGTCCTCGGCGACCTGCACAAGGCCGAGAAGGTCTGGCTGGATCCGATGCTCGAGGCGATGGCCGATGCCCTGCCGTTCGCTGCCGCCGGCGACGACGAGCGCTACCAGGGCGAAGTCATGCGCCTCGCGCCGGCGCCCAAGGCTGATCCGCGCAAGGCCGCAAAAGACGCCGGCTAGCGCCAGGCGTCATATCGTTTGACAGAAAGTTTTTTCTGTTTAAATCATGGTGACGGGAGGATCGCATGTCCACCGTCGTTCAGCTTGCGCCTGTCCAGGCCGCCCCGCCGCCCCATCGCCTGCGCCTGCGACGGGCCAGTCGCGCCTTGTCATGGCTGTTCACCGGCCTGCTCGGTGTGGTCGGGATCGTCGCCGCCATCCTGATCGCGGGCGTCGTCGTCTATCCGGGCGACAACTACCGCATCGCCTCCACCGCCGTCTGGATCGGCAGCGGCCCGGCCGACTCGGTCGCCTTCCACAGCCTGTCCCTGCCCCACCGCCTCGCCTATGCGGCCGTGGGCGTCGTCCGGATCGCGCCGAGCCTGATGATCTTCTGGCATCTGCGGGCGCTGTTCGGCCTCTACGGCCGGGGCGAGGTCTTCGGCCGCGCCAACGGTCGCCACATCGGCCGCGTCGGCGTCTGGCTCTGCGCCTACGCGGCCGCGCCCTTCCTCTGCCACCTGTTCCTCAGCGCGACCGGCTACGAGATCGACAAGAACTGGATGCACCTCTCGAGCCTCCAGGCGTTCGTCCTCGGCCTGCTGGTGTTCGTGATCGCCCAGGTCATGCAGGTGGGCCGCGAGATCGAGGAAGATCGCGAGGCCTTCGTCTGATGCCGATCGTGCTCCGCCTCGACGTGATGATGGCCCGGCGCAAGATGCGCTCGAACACCCTGGCGCGGGCCATCGGCATCACCGAGGCCAACCTGTCCCTGCTGAAGTCCGGCAAGGTGAAGGGACTTCGCTTCGCGACCCTGGACGCCATCTGCCGCGCTCTCGACTGCCAGCCGGGCGACCTGCTCGAATATCAACCCGAAGGCGGCGTCGAAGAGATCCGACGCGCCGGATGATCCCCCCCTAGACCGGAGTTTCCGCCATGCGCCTGTTTTCAACGCCCGCTTGGGCGATCGCGGTCCTGTGCCTGCTGCTCGGCGGCGGCGCGGCCTTGGCCGAGCCCGCCGTCATCGAGGTCGAGGGCGGCGCGCTGGCCTACGAGACCTGCGGGTCCGGGCCGAAGACGATCGTGCTGCTGCACGACGGCATCCTGCACTCCGCCGCTTACGACGACGCCTGGCCCCTGCTCTGCGAGCGGTTCCGTGTGGTCCGCTACGACCGGCGCGGTTACGGCGCCTCGCCGACGGCGAGCGGTCCCTACACCCCGGCCAAGGATCTCGAACAGCTGCTGAAGACCCTCAAGATCGAGCATGCGACCCTGGTCGGCTCGTCGGCCGGCGGCGGGCTGGCCGTGGACTATGCGCTCGCCCATCCCGAGGCGGTGGACGGCCTGGTGCTGGTCGGGCCGTGGGTGG
Source organism: Pseudomonadota bacterium (assembly GCA_040390885.1). Lineage (GTDB taxonomy): Bacteria > Pseudomonadota > Alphaproteobacteria > Caulobacterales > Caulobacteraceae > Caulobacter. The sequence continues at coordinate 11,782 of JAZJXN010000043.1, forward strand.
CCGGGTTCAAGCCGTCGCTCGGCTTCACCGTCCGAAATCTCAAGCTGCTGGCTCAGTTCAAGGCCGGCAACATCGACCAGGCGGCGAAGGACCCCTACATCCTCGCCAAGGGCGCGGACGCCCAGCGCACACGCGTCGTCGCCTGGCTGCGCGCGCATCCCGGCAACGTCACCGCGGGCGCCGACGAGCGGTTCGCGATTCTCGCCAAGCCGCGCCTGCCCGGGATCCAGGCGCCGACGCTCATCCTGGTCGGCGAGGCCGATCACGCCGACGTCCGCACACAGGCCGCGGAGATCGAAGCGCTGATCCCCGGCGCCCGACGCGAGGTCGTGCCCGCCGCCGGCCACTTCCTGTATCTGGAGAAGCCGGCGGACTTCGCGGCCCGGATCGTCGCGTTCATGGAGGCCGAGCGTCGGTAGACGCCGGCGCGGCGTCCGCAAGCGTTGAGATTGCGGGCCAAAGCCGTCATAAGACGCGCCAACTCGCCGGCCCCCGCCGGCCCAACGCTTCCCGGAATTCCGATGGCCCTGAAAGTCGCGATCGTCGGCCTGCCCAACGTGGGCAAGTCGACCCTGTTCAACGCCCTGACCCAGACGGCCTCGGCCCAGGCGGCCAACTACCCGTTCTGCACCATCGAGCCGAACACCGGCGACGTGGCGGTGCCCGAGCCACGCCTGGAAGAGCTGGCGCGCATCGCCGGCTCGAAAGAGATCATCCCGTCGCGGATCAACTTCGTCGACATCGCCGGCCTCGTCCGCGGCGCGTCCAAGGGCGAGGGCCTGGGCAACCAGTTCCTGGCCAACATCCGCG
>JAZJXN010000044.1:0-6281 GCA_040390885.1 Pseudomonadota bacterium
CGGTGTGTGAGGCTGGGTCCCGGTTCTGCGCAGCGCTTCGGCCAGGACGACAACGTGGGGCAGGCTATTGTGTCGCTCGGGCCCCTATTTCCTCTCTCCGCAACAGCAGCAGCCGTTTCCTCGAGGCAGCTGATGACGGTCCAATGGAGGCGCCAAAGGTGCTCCCCCTAAAACCGCTCCCCGACCATCTCTTCGCTCTTGGCCCACAGCGCCTTGGCGTGCTCGGGGTCGCGGATGTAGCCCCTCGCGCCGCCGCGGCCTTCTTCCTGCAGCTCGGCGACGTGGCAGTCTTCGCAGTACTGGCCGCCGACCTCGTCGGCCGGTGCGGTGACGGCGGCCCAGACCGAGGTCGCGGCGCCCTGGGGAATGGACTTGAACTGGAAGGCCGGCTTGCCGGCCGCCTCGTTGGCGCTGCTGATCGAGCCGACCATCTGCTGGGTCAGCTCCGGCGTCATGTGGCGGCCGAGTTCGGTCTGGATGACGCCCGGGTGCACCGAGGCGGCGCGGATTCCGCGGCCCTTCAGGCGGCGGTCCAGTTCCAGCGCGAACAGGGCGTTGGCGGTCTTGCTGCGGCCATAGGCGCCGAACTCATTGTAGGGCGTGCGCTCGTAGCTGGGATCGTCGAGGTCGACGTCGGAGAACCGGTGCCCCGCCGACGACAGCGCCACGACCCGGCCGCCGTCCTTGATCAGCGGGGCGATGCGATTGATCAGCACGAAATGGCCGAGGTGGTTGGTGCCGAACTGGGTCTCGAACCCGTCGGCGGTCTTGCCCTGCGGACAGGCCATGACCCCGGCGTTGGCGATGACGATGTCGAACTTGCGGCCATCGGCCACGAGCTTGTCGGCGGCGGCGCGCACGCTGGTCAGATTGGCGAGATCGAGCTCGATCAGCTCGAGCGAGCCGCCGTTGGCGGCCTGGTCGCGGACGACTTTCGTGGCGGCTTCGCCCTTTTTCAGGTCGCGCACTGCGCCGACCACCTGCGCGCCCCTGGCCGCGAGCGCCCGCGCCGTCTCGACGCCCAATCCTGCGGAGGCGCCGGTGATCAGCACCCGCTTGCCGGACAGGTCGGCGCCCGCGAGGATCTCGTCGGTGGTGGACTCGGCGTTGAAGGCCATGCGCGTTCTTCCCTTTTTTGACACTCTACCGCTCGGGTGAGGACGCGACAGCCCCTTCCTCCCCGATGGAGGAAGGCCGGGGATGGTGGTGTAGTCGCAATTGTGCGGTGAGGGCGCTGTTTGGCGCGGAGCCGCGCCGAGCCCTTCGCCAGACTCTGCGGCTACACCACCGCGCAACCCTCCTCCATCGATGAGCAGGGCTTTCTTCTAGATCCCCACGCCGCCCACGGGCGTCATCTCGAACCGCTCGTCGCCGAAGCCGGCGATGATCGGGCGGGCCTTGGCGATGGCGGCCTGGACCGACGGCAGCTTCAGCGAGTCGGCGTGGTGCTGTTTCGTCTCCCAGACCTCGTAGATCCAGACCGCGTCCGGCTCCGTCGCCGAGGTCGAGAGGACATAGAGAATGTTGCCGGGCATCGTGCCTGTGCCTTCGGACAGGTAGCCGATCAGCTCGTCCCGCTTGCCGGGCGTGGCGACGATCTTGCCGAACAGGCCATACTTCTCGGACATCGGTCCCTCCGGAACACAGGCGGCGATCGCGCCGGCGATCATTTCGCGTCGGTCGAGCATGACCTCATCCTTCCGGCATCAGCCCTGACCCGCAAGGGGATTGTCCACCCGCTGCGGTCGATTGACAGCCTGCCAGAACGGGACGACGGGGGCATATGTCCGATCCCATCATTCTCAGCGACCGGCGCGCCCGAACCCGTGACCAGTTGCTGGCGGCCGCCCAGTCCCTGCTCGCCGAGCGTCCTGCGGGTGCGCTCGGAGTCCGTCAGATCACCACCGCCGCCGGCGTGCCCTACAGCGCCTTCCACAGCCACTATTCGTCGATCGAGGCGATGGTCGAGGATCTCGCCAGGCTGGTGTTCACATCCCAGACGGTCCTCGTCGAGCGGCTGCGCGACAGTTTTGCGGGGCCCGCTGAAGCGTTCGCCGCGATCACGCGCCAGACCCTGCGGATCGTCACCGACGGTCCTGGCTACGGTCAGCTTCTGTTCGATGCGGGCCTGCCGCTGGACTGGTTCGTCGCCGGCATGCGTCAGACCCTGAAGGCCGACATCACCGCGGCCGAGCAGTGGGGCGTGTTCCGGATCGAGAACATCGACATCACGGTCAGCCTGCTGGCCGGGGCCATTGCGGGCGCCGGGCTCGACCTGCACCGCGGCGTGCTCGACCGGTCGGCGATCGAGCCGGTGACCGCGCGCCTGCTGGAATTCCTGGGGGTCGGCGAGCGAGACGCGATGCGGCTGGCCCACGCCGACGCGACCTTCATGCCGCCGCCACCGCTCCCGCTCGGCTGGCGCGACCTGGCGGCGATCCAGCGCGACGAGTGGGGCGTCGCCTGAACGCCGGTTTGGCGCTTGCCCAAACCTGACGCCCGCGTCACTCTCAGCTTAACAACGATAATCTACCGGGAGAAACGCCGTGGCCGATCGCTACGACTACATCATCATCGGCGCCGGCTCGGCCGGCTGCGTGCTCGCCAACCGTCTGACCGAAGACGGCGCGGCGAAGGTCCTGCTGCTGGAAGCCGGCGGCAAGGACAACTCGATCATGGTGAGGATGCCGGCCGGCGTCGGCGGGCTGATCAAGGACAAGGGGCCCTACAACTGGGGCTTCTGGACCGAGGAAGAGCCCCACCTCGACAATCGCAAGCTCTGGTGGCCGCGCGGCAAGGGCTGGGGCGGCTCGTCCTCGATCAACGGCATGATCTACATCCGCGGCCACGCCCGCGATTACGACCAGTGGCGGCAGATGGGCCTCGGCGGCTGGGGCTATGCCGACGTGCTGCCCTACTTCAAGAAGTCGGAAGGCCTCGAGAGCGGCGCCGATCCCTGGCACGGCGGCGACGGCCCGCTGCATGTCAGCCACGCCCGCACGCCGAACCCGATCTACAAGGCGGCGATCGATGCCGGCGCCCAGGCCGGCTACATGACGACCAAGGATTTCAACGGCTTCCAGCAGGAAGGTTGGGGGCCGTATCAGCTCACCGTCAAGGACGGCGAGCGCTGGAGTTCGGCCAAGGCCTACCTCTACCCGGCGCTGGGGCGGAAGAACCTGACCTGCGAGACCGGCGCCCGCACCAACCGCATCCTGATGGAAAAGGGCCGCGCGATTGGCGTCGAGTACGTCGTCGCAGGCCAGGTGAAGACGGCCTGGGCCGACGCCGAGGTGCTGCTCAGCGCCGGTGCGGTGCAGTCGCCCCAGGTGCTGCAGCTGTCGGGCATCGGTTCCTCGGAAGACCTGCAGCCGCATGGCATCAAGGTCCAGCACGAGCTCAAGGGGGTCGGCGCCAACCTGCAGGACCACCTCGACGTCTGCATGTCGTGGGAATGCCCGCAGCCGATCACCGCCTATTCGATGACCAAGGGCCTCAAGACCCTGGCCACCGGCCTGAACTACCTGCTGTTCAAGCAGGGCACGGGACGCCAGCAGATGCTGGAATCGGGCGCCTTCCTGCGCTCGCGTCCCGATCTCGACCGGCCGGACCTGCAGTTCCACACTGTGCTGGCGATCATGCAGGACCACGGCAAGACCCGGGTCGAGAAGGACGGCTTCACGCTGCACGTCTGCCAGCTGCGGCCGGAGAGCCGGGGCAAGGTCGGGCTGCGTTCCGCTGACCCGACCGACGATCCCACCATCTTCGCCAACTATCTGGCGACCGAGGAAGACCGCCGCGCCGTGCGCGAGGGCGTCCGCATCGCGCGCGACGTCGCCTCGCAGGCGGCGCTCGATCCCTATCGCGGCGACGAATACTCGCCGGGCAAGTCCGTGCAGACTGATGCCGAGATCGACGCCTGGATCCGCGCCAAGGCCGAGACCATCTATCACCCGGTCGGGACCTGCCGCATGGGCGTGGATGGCGACGCCCTCGCGGTGGTCGATGATCAGCTGCGGGTGCAGGGCATCGAGGGCCTGCGTGTGGTCGACGCGTCGGTGATGCCGACCCTGATCGGCGGCAACACCAATGCCCCGACCATCATGATCGCCGAGAAGATCGCTGATGTGCTGCGCGGCCGTCCGGCTCTCCCGGCCGACGACGCGCCTGTGTTCGACGGGGATGCGGCGCGGGCGGCGTAAGCCCGGTTCGTTCTCGCCTGGCGGAGAAGGTGGCGGCCGGAGGCTGACGGACGAGGGGGGCACGGCGGTTCCGACTTGCCCTCTCTCCGTCCCTTGGTCGTATAGTTCCGCGAGCCCCCTCATCCGTCGGCGGCGCCGACACCTTCTCCCGCGAGGGGAGAAGGGAAAGGAACTGACATGGACCACCGCCCCCTCGGCCGTTCCGGCCTTTCGATCGCGCCCCTGATGCTGGGCGGCAATGTGTTCGGCTGGACGGCGGACGAGGCGGCGTCTCACCGCATCCTCGACGCCTTCGTGGCCGGCGGCTTCAACGCCGTCGACACCGCCGACGTCTATTCGGCCTGGGTTCCCGGCAACACCGGCGGCGACTCCGAGAAGGTGATCGGGACCTGGCTGAAGGCGCGAGGAAAGCGCGACGATGTGGTCATCGCTACCAAGGTCGGGATGTGGCCCGCCCAGCCGGGCCTGTCGGCGGCCAACATCGTGGCGGCGGCCGAGGAGTCGCTGCGGCGGCTCCAGACCGACTACATCGACCTCTACCAGAGCCACAAGGACGACGCCGACACGCCCCAGGACGAGACCCTGGAGGCCTATGCCAGTCTGGTGAAGGCCGGGAAGGTGCGGGCCATCGGCGCGTCCAACTTCGAGACATCGCGGCTGAAGTCGGCGCTGGCGCTGGCGGAGAGCAAGGGCGGGCCGCGCTACGACACCCTGCAGCCCGCCTACAATCTGATGGATCGGGAGATCGAGGGGCCGCTGCAGCAGCTGTCGCTCGCCGAGGACGTCAGCATCATAAGCTACTACGGCCTCGCCAGCGGCTTTCTCACCGGCAAGTACCGTTCGGCGGAAGACTACGGGAAGAGCGCGCGCGGCGGCGGCATGAAGAAGTACCTGGAGAGCGAGAAGGGGCCGAAAGTGCTGGCCGCTCTCGACCAGGTGGCCGCCGAGACCGGCGCGACACCGGCCCAGATCGCGCTCGCATGGGTCATCGCCCGTCCGGCGGTCGCGGCGCCGATCGCCAGCGCCACCAGCGTCGAGCAGCTCGAGGACCTGATGGGCGCGGCCCGGCTGTCGCTGGACCCTGCGCACATCGCGCGGCTGGATGCGGCGAGCGCCTGAAGCCGTGGTCCCGGCCTTCGCCGGGGATACGGGTGACCTAGGCGATCAACCGCCCGCCGACCGCCGCCAGCCGCAGTGACGGCGCCTCCTCGCCTTCGCCGCGGGCGATGGCGGCGATGGCGAGGCTGCGGACCGGGCGACCCATCAGCCAGGAAAGCGGCGACAACGGCTGCATATGGCCGAGGAAACGGTCGGCCTCGCCCTCCGGACCCGTCAGCGGCGCAAACAGGATCTCCACCGACAGCGGCGGCGCGCCGTCGGCCAGCATGTCGGCGCTGACGATCACCGGCTCGGGCCGGCGACGCGCGAACTCGAGCGCCGACTTTAGCTGCCAGCGATCGCCCTGGCGCCACAGCGACAGCAGGTCCTGTCCGCGCAGGTCTGTCTGGTGCGCGTCGGCGATCATTCCGCCTACCAGGCGGAACGGATAGGCGCCCTGAACGGTGCGTCCGACGATGAACGTCTGGGGCAGCAGGGTGTGGAACGCCATCGGATCGATGTCCATGCGTCGGGGCATGGCGTTGTCGCCCCGTCGGGCGCGCCAATACTCCGTCAATTGTTCCGTGTTTGGATGGACCATGGTCGGCCCTCCGCCCCAACGGTCCACAGCGACCGCACGGGGGTTGCAAGGAAGGGTCAGGCCAGGCTCGTGATGTTCCGTTTCGGGACGGTTTGACCGTCGCGGCGCGGTTCTTGCACGGGCGAGGAAGGCTTTTGTGGAGGGGGCACGCCCATGGCGCCTCGGAACGTACTGCTGGCTCTGGCTGGTGGATTGATGCTCTGGATGGCTTCGGCCGCTGTGGATGGCGGAGACGCCGCCGCGCAATGCTGTGCGCCACCGCCGCCGCCGCCGTGCTGTACGCCGCCGGCGCCGCCGCCGTGCTGCACCCCGCCTGCGCCGCCGCCGCGCCCGCCCAGCCCTCCCGGCTGCTGCTCGCCGGGCGGCCGCACCAACGTCAT
>JAZJXN010000045.1:0-1842 GCA_040390885.1 Pseudomonadota bacterium
TAGCTGCCGTCGGTCAGGCTGGAGGGGTTGGCCCCGTCCTGGTCCATGATCATCAGGCGCTTGATCCGCTTGTCGCGCGGGCCGCTCTCGGCGACGAACACGACGCGGGTGTCGAAGTAGCCCTTCTCGCCGGTCAGCCGCTCGTAGACGGCGTCGCTGATCTTGTGCGCGACGCGGCGCCAGTTTTCCGGGGTGGAGGTGAACTGAAGGCCGAGCAGCTGCTCGCCGGAGAAGACGTCCCACAGGCGGAAGTCGACCCGCAGCCGGCCGTCGGCCTCGACCACGACATTGCCGTTGACCAGGGCCTGGGCGTTGATCGCCTTCCAGGCGTCGAAGCGCGGCTGCACGCTGATGTCGAGGTTGCGCTCCGGATAGGCCCCCTGGTCGATCGGCGCGAACAGACCCGAGCGGTCGAGGTTGCCGGCGATGACCTGCGAGATCTCGGCCCCGCGCGTGGCGCCTGAGAAGGCAGGGATGGCGATCGGCAGCGGCCGCACGTCGCCCTGGTTGACGTCGACCTCGATCTCCGCCCGGGCGGTCGCAGGCGCGCCGATGAAGGCGGTCACGGCCACAAGGGCGCATAGGGCGGCGAGGACGGGTCTGAGGGTCATGAAGGCTCTCCTTGCGGTCGTCACTGCGAACAGGCGGTCTTGGCGTTGAACCGGACGACGATCTTCTCGCCGTACAGTTCGGGGGGCAGGGTATCGAAGGGTTCGGTCGCGCGCACGGCCCGCTTGGCGCGGTCGGATGCGGCCTTCACCACAGGGTCGGACGAATTCTCGCCGGAGGACTCCGGCGGAGCCAGCAGGCGGCCATTGGTGGAAACGCGGAACGAGATGCGAATATCCACGGCGGCCCCGCCCTCGACCTCGCAGTTCGGATTCCAGCGCCGGCCGAGGTCCGTGCCGAGGGTCAGCAGGTAACCCTTCGAGGCCTGGCTGATCTGGCCCTTGCTGGCGCCCGGGGCGGGCGTGCTGTCGGGCTTGGCCGGACCCTGGCGGCCGCCGGACGGCTTCGCGGGCCGGCTCGGACGGCTCGACTGCACATCGCTGAGCAGCCGGTCGAGGTCGAGATCCTGGCGCGGCGTCGGCTTTTTGGTCGGCGTCGGCGTTGGGGTCGGTTTGGCCGTCGGCGCGGGCTTGGGCTTGGGCGTCGGGGTCGGCTTCGGCGTTGGCTTGGCCGGGGTCGGCTCCGGCTTGGCGGGGGTCGGCTGGGGCGCAGGCGGGGTCGGCGGCGCGGGGTCGGGCTCCGGCGGCAGCGGCGCCGGATCCTCGGTCTGGGCGACACTCTCCTCAGGGGCCTCGGGCGCGTCGCGCAGGATCGGGGGACCTTCGGCGACCAGGGTCACCGGCACGCCGCCGCCGAGCTCGATCGGCTTCTTGAACAGCCCGCCCAGGAAGATCACCGCCAGCAGCGCGCCAACGTGGATGACCGCCGAGACCGCGAGGGCCGGCGAGATGCCTGACCTCTCGCGTTCCATGATCTATTGCACCGTCGGCTTCAGGGTCGTCTCGGCGGACGAGGCGCCAGAGGACGGGCCGCCGGTTTCGGTGATCAGGTTGATCTTGGTGAAGCCCCCGGTCGACAGGGCGGCCATGACCTGGGCCACGACCCCATAGGCGGCCTTGCCGTCGGCGCGGACATAGACCGGCTTGTCGTAGCCGCTGTCGGACAGCGCTTCGAGCCGAGGCTTGAGGGCCGCGAACGGCAGCGCTTCGTCGCCGATGAACAACGCGCCATCGGCCCGCACCGTCAGGGTGATCGGCTCGGACTGGTCCTGCATGGCCCCGGCCGCGGTCTGCGCCAGCGTCAGAAACTTGGTCGCGCCGTCCTGATCCCCTG
>JAZJXN010000045.1:1852-5044 GCA_040390885.1 Pseudomonadota bacterium
CACCATGAAGATGATCAGCAGCACCAGCATCACATCGACCAGCGGTGTGACGTTGATCTCGCTGAGCGCGCCGCGGCCGCGGCGGCCACGACGGCTGCGGCGGCGACCGCCGGCGGCGAAGGCGTCATTGGCGGACAGCGCCATGGCTCAGATCTTCTCCGCCAGGCGGCGCTGGATGGCGGTCGACAGGTCGTCGGCGAAGCCCTCCAGCCGGGCCGCGAACTTGCCGGCGTCGGTCGAGAACTTGTTGTAGGCGATGTAGGCCGGAATCGCGGCGGCCAGGCCGATCGCGGTGGCGAACAGGGCTTCGGCGATGGCGGGGGCGACGACCGCCAGCGAGGTGTTCTTCTCGATGGCGATGTTCTGGAACGCGCTCATGATGCCCCAGACCGTGCCGAACAGGCCGACGAACGGCGAGGCGGTGGCGACGATGGCCAGGCTGCCGAGGCCGTCTTCGATCTTGGCGCTTTCGCGGGCGATGGTGCTGTCCAGCACCCGGTCGATGCGGTTGATCAGCAGCGCGGTCTGGGTGTCGCCGAGCGAGCCCTTGGCGCGGGCGTCCTTCCACTCGCGCAGGGCGGCGTTGAGCATCCGGGGCAGGGGCTGCTTGGAGTCGGCGGCGGCCGCGGCGACCTCTTCGAGCGGCTGGCCGGAGCCGACGCGGTCCTCGAACTGGCCGGCCTGGCGGTTCAGGGTGGTGAACCGGAACGCCTTGTCGATGATCACCGCCCACGACCACAGCGACGCCAGGGCCAGCCCGACCATGACCCCCCGGATCACCCAGTCGGCATTGGCGAAGAGCGATACGATCGAGAAGCTCTCGGCGGAAAGGGCCTGGGCGTCCATGCGTGCGGGGTCCCCCGATAGGTCTACGGATTCGCCGCCTAAGATGGCGGCGGCTTTGGTGAAACTAAGGCGTGGAGGTTAACGGGCGTTAGCCATTACCCGTTTCGCAGATAAGGTTTGATGCAGTCGGCCATCCCCGGCGGCGGTTTGCGCGGCCGCCCGGTCATGGTGATGCAGGCCGCCTCGACGACGGCGGCGGCGATGAGTTCGTCGCCGCGCAGGATGCGTTGGCTGACGAACAGGCGCGGGCCGCGGACCTCGTCATAGGTGGTGACGACGCGCAGGGCGTCGTCGATCCGGGCCGGCCGCTTGAAGTCGACTTCCATGCGGGTGACGACGAAGGCGGTGGGGCTGTCGTGGTCGGCCAGCGCGGCGTGACCGACGCCGACCATGCGCAGGAAGTCGCTGCGCCCGCGCTCGAAATAGCGGAGGTAGTTGGCGTGATAGACGACGCCGGTGAAGTCGGTGTCCTCGTAATAGACCCGCACGGGCAGGATATGCTCGCGACCCTCGAAGCGGCCGGCGGTGGGGGTATCGTCGCTCATCGGACCAGCATGCCGGGCGTCGGCGCCAAGGTGAACCCCTCTAGAGCCAGACTCAAAACCCGCGGACGAGCGGAGCTGGAGACAGACCTAGCCGCGACGGCGTCCGAAGATGCCGCTGCCGGACTCGACGATCGGGGCGCCGTAGGACGGCTGTGCCGGACGCTGAACGGAGGCTGGCGTCGGCAGGGGTCTCGTCTGGACCATTGCAGGGGCCGTCGGCGCCGCAACCGGCTCGCGGGTCCATTCCTCGACCGGCAGGGCGCCGGCGTGGGTCATGAACTGATCGACGAGAATGTCCCAGTCCTTGCGCGCGACCCAGCGGTTGAGGACGAAGAAGGCGATGGCGACGAGAATGCCGAAGCGGACCTGGCCGGTGAACCCGTCCAGACCGGTGGCGAGCAGGATGAGCACGGCGCCCAGGAACAGGGTCAGCTTGATCCAAGAGTCGAGCAGCAAGCCATCGGTAAACACTACCGATGGGCCGCCTTCCTGAGGCCTGAAGCGGATATTGACCACAGGCGTGAACGGCCACCATCCCTTGCGGACGATCCTTACCGCCGCCTTGCCGTCCTTGGCCCAGCCCGAGGGCTGATAGACCCGGTCGCGCGCCTCGGTCTCGAATCTGGCGTTGGCAAACGCGCGCAGGGAGAGGGTGATGGTCTCCATCGGCAGGACCGAGCGGCCCTCGGCGCGGCGGAAGCCGAACAGCCAGCGAAGCGAGTTCAGATCGTTGGACATCCGCAGCCCCCCGTTTGCGACGACGAGAGCCTACGGCCGCGCCCCTTGCGCGGCGGTTATCGAACGCGGTTAGCTGTTCGTGACCTTAGTCGCAGACGCCAGTGCGGTACTGGACCAGGTACAGCGTCGCCCAGCGCGTCATCGCCTTCACATTGGCCTCGTGGGCCGCGTTGAGGTCGCGGGCGCCGTAGGCGGACTGTTCAGCCTCGGTGACCTTGGCGATGGCGGCGTCGCAGGCGGTGACGACCGCGTCGGCGACGACCGGCGCCTTCTCCTCGCTCTTGGCCAGCTTCCAGGCGTAGCGCTGGATGCAGACGCGGGCCCCGTCACTAGCGGCCTGGGCGTCCTGGATCCCGGCCGCGTTCGGGCCGATCGGCCCCGCCACGGTCGGCGCGGCGGCCTTTGGCGCTTCAGGCGCCTTGCAGCGGCCTTTGCCGCCGTCGCAGGCGGCAAGAGACAGGGCGGCCACGGCGAGTACGGCGAACGTCTTCATGGATGGACTCCTCCGCCGTCGGAAACCCGACAGAGGGCGGTGGGGTTCCCTCCCACCCGCCGACATCCTCGCCGCTGCGGCGAGGACGCCATCATCGGTCGCAAGGGCGGAGCACTTCGGCGGAAAGAGAGGCCCTGGGACAGGCCAGGGGATGCCGGACTTGAGACCTACTCGAACAGCCCAGCCTGGCCGCCATTTGCGTTCGGCGGCGGGGTCAGGCCGAGGTGCAGGTAGGCCTTGCCGCAGGCGACGCGGCCGCGCGGCGTGCGCTGGATGAAGCCCTGCTGCAGCAGGAACGGCTCGATGACGTCCTCGACCGCGTCGCGGGCCTCGGCGATGGCGTAGGCGAGGGTCTCGACGCCGGCCGGACCGCCGCCATAGTTCTCGATCAGCGCCCGCATGTAGCGGCGGTCGAGGCTGTCGAGGCCGGCCTCGTCGACCTCCAGCCGGGCCAGCGCACGGGCGGCGTGGGCCTTGTCGATGATCGGGGCGCCGTCGGCGGCGGCGAAGTCTCGGACCCGGCGCAGCAGCCGGCCGGCGACGCGCGGCGTGCCCCGGGCGCGGGCGGCG
>JAZJXN010000045.1:5054-10576 GCA_040390885.1 Pseudomonadota bacterium
TCGCTGAGCGGGGCGCCCATCTTCCGCGCTGCGCCCAGCAGCACCTGCTGCAGCTCGGCCGGGGTGTAGAACTCGAGCCTGAGCGGAATGCCGAAGCGGTCGCGCAGCGGTGTCGCCAGCAGGCCGGCGCGGGTGGTGGCCGCGACCAGGGTGAAGGGGGCCAGGTCGATGCGGATCGATCGCGCCGAAGGCCCGTCGCCGATGATCAGGTCGAGGACGTGGTCCTCCATGGCCGGATAGAGGATTTCCTCTACATTGGCGGCCAGGCGGTGGATCTCGTCGATGAACAGCACGTCGCGCGGTTCGAGGTTGGTCAGGATCGCGGCGAGGTCGCCGGCCTTGGCCAGCACCGGGCCGCTGGTCGCGCGGAAGCCGACGCCGAGCTCGCGGGCGACGATCTGGGCGAGGGTGGTCTTGCCCAGCCCCGGCGGGCCGAACAGCAGCACATGGTCGAGCGCCTCGTTGCGCTCGCGGGCGGCGTCGATGAAGACCTTGAGGTTGGCCTTGGTCTGGGCCTGGCCGACGAACTCGGCCAGGGTCTGCGGCCGCAGGGCCTTGTCTGTGGGCTCGAAGGGTTGGGCGTCGCCGGAGATGATGCGGTCGTTCATGGCCGCAACATCTCGCTTCCCCCTCGATGGGGGAAGGGCCGGGGATGGAGGTGAGCGCAAGGAGCGTCCGGAAGGGCGCGTAAGGCCCTGAACCCAATGGTGCTCATCGAGTCAGCTCGGCGGCGCCACCCCATCCCAACCCGTCCCCTTCGAGGGGAGGGGCTCTGGACGGCCGTCACCGTCCGATCTCCTGCAGCGCCGCCTTGATCAGCGCGGAGACGTCGGCCTCTTCACCGAGGCGCAGCGCGGCCTGTTCGACGGCGCGGCGGGCGACAGGCTCGGCGATGCTGAGGCCCATGAGGCCGGCCACGGCCTCGCCGGCGGCCGAGGGCTTGGCGGGCTCGTGCGGCGTGGCCGAGGCGTGGAAGGCGGCGACCGGACCGTCGGTGATCGGCTTGTCCTTCAGCTCGGTGACGATGCGCAGCGCCAGCTTCGGCCCGACCCCGTTGGCGCGGCCGACCAAGGCCTTGTCCTCGCGGGCGACGGCGGAGGCCAGTTCGCCCGGCGACAGGATGTCGAGCACGGCCATCGCCGCCTTCGGCCCGACGCCCTGGATCGCCTGCAGCAGCACGAAGGCGCGGCGCTCCTCGCGGCTGGCGAAGCCGTAGAGGCGCGGGCCCTGCGCCTCGCTCCACTGGTGTTCGATATGCAGCAGGGTCTCGTCGCCGACGGCGGGTTGGCGGTTCAGCGTCCGCGCCCCGCAGCGCACCACGTAGCCGACGCCGCCGACGTCGATCAGGATTTCCTCCTCGCCGATCTCGGCGACGATCCCGCGCAGCCGCCCGATCATCCTGCTTCGCTCCTGGCGGAGCTTCGCAGGACAAGTCCCTGGGCTCGGCCTGCGTAGCTTTGGCGAAGCGGGCTCATGCGGCGTACCGTTTCATCTTGCGACTGTTCGCATGGGCGATCGCCACGGCCAGGGCGTCGGCGGCGTCCTTGGTCGGGCCGCCGGCGGTGGGCAGCAGGCGGGCGATCATGAAGGCGACCTGGTCCTTGTCCGCGGCGCCGGTTCCGACCACGGCCTTCTTGACCACGGTGGTCGAGTATTCGGCGACCAGCAGCCCGGCCTGGGCCGGGGCGATCATCACCGCGGCGCGGGCGTGGCCGAGCTTCAGCGTCGACTGGCCGTTGGTGTTGACGAAAGTCTCCTCGACCGCCGCCTCGTGCGGCGCATAGGCCGCGACGATCTCGCAGACGCCCTTGAACAGGCACAGCAGCCGTTCGGAGAAGGGCAGGCTGTCGACCGGCGCGATGACCCCGTGGGCGACCCAGGTCAGCCGCGAGCCCTCGACCGAAACCACGCCCCATCCGGTGCGGCGCAGGCCGGGGTCGAGCCCGAGGATGCGAATCGGCGTGTTCATCATGTGTTCTATAGAAGCGGGGAAGTGGTTAGCGAAGCGCAAACCGGTCGGGGACATGCATCCCGAAGGGTGCGTGTCCCCGGCTCTAGCCGCTGACCACCGATCAGTTGTTGCGCGGGATGATCTCGAACTCGAGCACCGCCGGGTCTCCGCGCAGCACGCGGACGAGGCCGTCGATCTGGTCCATCGAGCCGCCGATGACGGTGGAGCCGTGCTCGACGACCTGGCCCTCCTGGAGGAGGCGCGCGCTGAAGGCCGTCGGGGCCAGGTTCAGGTCCTGCAGGCGCTTGCGCTCGACGGCGATGTCCGGCGCCTGGTCGCGACGATAGCGGATCAGCAGCTCGGCCATCTCCCTCTGCGGCAGGCGGCGGTCGATCAGGTGCAGGACCCGCAGCGTGAACAGCGTCAGCAGGGTGCCGCTGATGGCCACGCTCCAGAAGCCCATGCCGTAGAGGGTGCCGAGCGCCGAGGTGATCCATAGCGAGGCCGCCGTCGTCAGGCCGTGAACGGTGAAGCCCTCGCGGAAGATCACGCCGCCGCACAGGAAGCCGACGCCCGTCAGCACGCCGTGGGCCATGCGGACCGGGTCGATGCGGACGATCTCGGCCCCGGCGACGTCGCCGATCCAGGCGGTCTGGTGGTGGGCGGCCAGCATCAGCAGGGCCGAGGTGACGGAGATCAGGGCGTGGGTGCGGAAGCCCGCCGGCTTGCCGCTGTGGCCGCGCTCGATTCCCACCAGGCCGCCCGCGACCAGCGCCGCCACCAGCGGCAGCCAGTAGTCGAGCCTGAGCAGGCGAATGTCGTTCCAGTCCATGCGGGTCTCCGTCGGCGATCCCTCAACGCCCGGCGGAACCAGGCCGATCCCCGAGGATTCCCAGGGCCGAGCAAAAGCAGGAGATGCGTCATGCCCCGCGAACTGATCGATACCGGAACCGACAAGCGCTACGTCCGCCGCGACGACAAGGGCCAGTTCAAGGAGTCGGCCGACGTCGGCAAGTCGCTCGCCGCCGACCAGCGGACCAAGGCCAAGACCACGGTCAAGAAGGGCGACGGCGATCGCGGCGATCAGAAGAAGAGCTGACCGCCGCTGACGGGACATGCTGCCGAAGGGTCCGCGTTCCCGGTTTGGAGGTGCATACGGGGGACACGTACCTTTCAGGTACATGTCCCCTTGCTCTTGATGCGCCGAGCCGTTGAACTGGCCTCCATAAACGAGGGGAAGTTCTCATGCGTGTCTGGCGGCGAAGCCTTGCGGCGACGGTGATGGCGGCGGCTCTGCCGGGGCTGGCGGGCGCGCAGGCGCCGAGCGTGAGGCCGGACCAGGCGGCTTTCCGCGAGACCTACAAGGCGCTGGTGGAGATCAACACGACCCTGTCGGTCGGCGACTGCACGGCGGCGGCGAAGGCGATGTCGTCGCGGCTGAGCGCGGCCGGCTTCCCCGATAGCGACCTGCATCTGATCGTCGAGCCGACCCATCCCAAGGAAGGCAACCTCGTCGCCATCCTTCCGGGCAAGGACCCCAAGGCCAAGGCGCTGCTGCTGCTGGCCCACATTGACGTGGTCGAGGCCAACCGCGCCGACTGGACCCGCGATCCCTTC
The DNA here is from genome assembly GCA_040390885.1 of Pseudomonadota bacterium. Lineage (GTDB taxonomy): Bacteria > Pseudomonadota > Alphaproteobacteria > Caulobacterales > Caulobacteraceae > Caulobacter. The sequence goes on from JAZJXN010000045.1 coordinate 8,623, forward strand.
ACCCTGGTCGAGGAGGACGGCTGGTTCTACGCCCGCGGCGCCAGCGACGACAAAGCCCAGGCGGCGATCTGGGTGGACACCCTGATCCGCTACAAGAAAGAGGGCTTCAAGCCGCGCCGGACCATCAAGATGGCCCTGACCTGCGGCGAGGAGAGCGACGACGCGCTGAACGGCGCCGACCTGCTGGTCACCAAGCATCGCGAGCTGATCGACGCCGGCATGGCGTTGAACGAGGGGGCCGGCGGGCTGCTGGACGAGAACGGCAAGTTCGTCTCGCTGTCGATCCAGTCGGGCGAGAAGGTCTACCAGGACTTCCACTTCGAGGTGACCAACCCGGGCGGCCACTCCAGCCGTCCGTACAAGGAGAACGCCATCACCCGGCTGTCGGCGGCCCTGATCAAGGTCGGAAACGACGACTTCCCGGTGCAGCTGAACGAGACGACCCGCGCCTATTTCACCGCCATGGCCCCGCTGGTCGACGCCGAGAACGGCGCGGCGATGACGGCGTTGGTCGCCGACCCCACGGACGCCAAGGCCGTCGCCATCATCGCCCGCAATCCGATGTGGAACAGCATGATGCGCACCACCTGCGTGCCGACCCTGGTCAAGGCCGGCCACGCGCCCAACGCCCTGCCGCAGCGGGCCTGGGCCAATGTGAACTGCCGCATGTTCCCGGGCCAGACCACCGAGATGACGCGGGCGCGGCTGGCCGAGGTGGTCGGCGACGCCAAGGTCTCGATCGTCCCCGACGATACGTCCCTGCGCACGCCGCCGCCGCCGCCGCTGTCAGCCGCGGTGATGGAGCCTATGAAGCGCCAGGCGGCGAAGATCTGGCCGGGCGTGCCGATCGTGCCGTTCCAGACCACGGGCGCCACCGACGGCAAATACACCAACGCCGCCGGCATCCCGACCTACGGCCTGACCGGCATTTTCGCCGACGCCAGCGGCAACGGCACGCACGGGCTCAACGAGCGCATTCGCGTGAAGTCGCTCTACGACGCGCGGGACTTCCTCTACGCGCTGGTCAAGGACTACGCCGACGCGAAGTAACACACGCTTCCGGTGTCATCCCGGACCACGCACTGCATCAAGATTGGGTCCCGGCTCCACGCTTCGCTGCGGCAGGAATGACGCCGTGCGGGATTGAGCCAAACGAAAGCGGGCGCGGAGTGATCCGCGCCCGTCTTGTTGGCCGAGGATGCCGGGTCGTGCAGCCCTACCCCAGCTTCGCCATGTCCTCGGCGTTGATGTCGGCGTTCGAGTAGACGTTCTGGACGTCGTCGTCGTCCTCGAGGGCGTCGAGCAGGCGCATCAGGGTGGCGACGGTCTCGCCCTCGACGGTCACGGTGCTCTTCGGCCGCCAGATGATCTTGGTCGAGGCGGCTTCGCCGAACACCTTCTCCAGCGCCCCGGCCACCTCGTTGAGGTCCTCGAAGGCGGTGTAGACGGTGTGGCCCGAGCCCTCTTCACCAAGGTCCGACTCGACGTCGGCGGCGCCGGCCTCGATGGCCGCCTCCATCATGGCGTCCTCGGTCGCGGCCTTGGCCGGGTAGCTGATCTCGCCCATGCGGTCGAAGTTGAACGCCACCGAGCCGGTCGCGCCCATGTTGCCGCCGAGCTTGCCGAACAGCGAGCGGACATTGGCGGCCGCGCGGTTCTTGTTGTCGGTCAGGACCTCGACGATGATCCCGACGCTGCCGGGGCCGACGCCCTCGTAGCGGATCTCGCTGTAGTCGGCGGCGTCGCCCATCTGCGATTTCTTGATCGCGCGCTCGATGACGTCTTTCGGCACCGACTCGGCCTTGGCGTTGTTCACCGCCAGGCGCAGGCGCGGGTTCATGTTGGGGTCGGGCAGGCCGCCCTTTGCCGCCACGGTGATTTCCCGCGACAGCTTGGAAAACAGCTTCGACCGCACCGCGTCGGCGCGGCCCTTGCGGTGCATGATGTTCTTGAA
>JAZJXN010000046.1:0-17767 GCA_040390885.1 Pseudomonadota bacterium
CATCCAGCGCGACCTCAGCCATCGCCTGACGGCTGTTGACCAGCAGATTGACCACCACCTGCTGCAGCTGGATGCGGTCGCCGGCGATGGCGGGCAGGTCGGGGTCCATGTCCAGCCGCAGGCGGATCGAGCGCTCTTCGCTGTCGTGGCGCACGAAGGTCAGGGCCTCGCGGATCACCTCGTTGAGCGCCAGGGCGGCGTGCTGCGGCTGGCGCTTGCCGGCCATGTCCTGAATGCGGCCGATGATGTCGTTGGCGCGTTCGGCGCTGGCGACGATCCGCTCGGAGAGCTGGGTCACCTTCGGCAGGTTGGGATCGTCCTTGACCAGCCAGCGCAGGCTGGTCTCGGCATTGGTCAGGATCGCCGACAGCGGCTGCTTGATCTCGTGGGCGATCGAGGCGGTCATCTGGCCCAGCGTCGACAGGCGGGCGGCATGGGTGAAGTCGGACTCCACCTGCCGCAGCCGGGCCTCGGCCTCGAGCTGGGCGGTGTTGTCGATCATCATGATCAGGGTGGTGTCCAGCCGCTCGCCGGGCACTGGCAGGGTGATCAGCAGCAGGACGTCGCGCAGCCGGCCGTCGAAGGTCCGGAACTTCATCTGCTCGACGTAGTTCCGCTGGCCGGCGAAGTGGGCGAGCATCACCCGCCGGGCCGTCCCCGGCGAGGCCGCGAACAGGTATCGCACCGGGCCGATCAGTTGCGACGGATCGGTCGCGCCCGTGAACTCGATGGCGTCCCGGCTGGCCTCGGTGACCAGGACGATGTCGCAGGCCAGCTCGGTCAGCTCCGGATGTCGTGTCGAATACTCGTCCAGGTCGGTGAGGCCGTCGGCGACCAGCCGCTCGAACACCCGCCCCATCGCGCGGGCGTCGACCTGCCAGACGGGCAGGGGCAGGGACGAGATCAGGCTGCGGTAGCGGTGCTCGCTGGCCTCCAGTTCCCGCAGGGCGCCCGGCGCGTCGAGCGTCGCCTCGACGGACACGAACACGATGTCATGGCACCGCGCATCGCCGCCCCGCCAGCCGGTAAGGACCACGTCGCGCCAGCCGTCCATCTGCCCGATCTCGCGCGTCAGCGGCGCATCGCCCTCCTGACCCGCGATCGCCGCTAGCAGGTCGGTGAGCGGGGCGTGGCTGGCCTCGGGCCACAGGCTGCCGACCGGCCGCGCCAGCGCCCGATCGCGGTCGAGCGGCAGGCCGAAGAGGCGCAAGGCGGGGTCGCTGACCTCCAGGATGCGGATCTCGGAGAGGAAGCGGTCGAGCCGTTCCCCGCCCCATTCGCTCTCGCGTCCGGTCAGCGCCGGACCCATCAGCGGGCGGGCGGCGGCGATGTTGAACTGCCAGCAGGCCGTGGGACCCAGGCGGCGACGCTTCGACTCGCGCTCGGAGAGCTCAGCGAACATGGGCGGCTCCCCGGATGATGGAGGGTGGCGTCAGGCGGCCGGCGCGCCGCGGCCGAGCGCCGCCGCCAGATGCCGCAGCAGCACCTGGTCGTTGAGCGGCTTGGTGAGATAGGCCAGCGCGCCTGCCTGCAGCACCCGTCGCCGCACCGAAGGATCGGTCTGGGCCGAGATGACGATCACCGGCAGGGCCGGCTCCAGCGTCTTCAGCCGCTCCAGCAGCTGCAGCCCGCTGGCGCCGATGAGGTTGAGATCCGTGATCAGGCAGTCGAAGCGGCCGGGAGCATGCGCGGCGAGGAAGCTCTCGCTGCCCTCGAACGTTCGGCACGGGTAGTCGGAGACCTCGAGCAGGTCCGCCAGGGCGTCGCGCAGCGCGAGGTCGTCCTCGACGAGCGCGATCAGGGTTACTCTGGCCAATCCGGACGTCCTCACTCGGCGCGGTTGTGACGCCTCCGGACTCCCTCGGCCCGAACCGGGCTCCTGCCAAGCTATACGAAAGGCTAGGCCGCCGGCGCATCGCGCAACTCCGCCGGCAGCGTCTGCCAGGCCCGCACCAGATGGGCGACGAACGGCGCCTGCATCTTCTTCATCACCGCGCTCCGGTGCAGCTTCACGGTGACCTCGGTGATGCCGAGATCGAAAGCGATCTGCTTGTTCAGCGCGCCGGCCACGATGGCGCGCAGCACCTGGCGCTCACGGGGCGTCAGCGCGCCGTAGAGCTCGACGTTGCGGCGGGCGAGGAGGGCGTCGTTGCGGTTCGCGCCGTCGGCGGCGATCGCCTTGCTGACCGCGTCCAGCAGGGTCTGGTCGCGCACCGGCTTGGTCAGGAATTCCACCGCACCGGCCTTCATCGCCTGGACGGTCATCGGGATGTCGCCGTGGCCGGTAAGGAAGATGATCGAGGCCGGGATGCCGCTGGCGGCCAGCTGGGACTGGAAGTCGAGACCGCTGAGGCCCGGCATGCGCACGTCCAGGATCATGCAGCCCGGACGGTCCAGCATATCGGCCTCGACCAGTTCGCGGGTCGAGGCGAAGCCCGCCGCCCGGATGCCGACCGAGGCCAGCAGCTCGCAGGTGGCGAGGCGGACATCGTCGTCGTCGTCCACGACCAGCACCAGCTGCTCGGAGGCCTGGTCCACGCCGAGCCCATCTCCAGCCTGTCGGATGTTGTGCATGGAAACTCCTGCAAGCTTGAGCGCGGTCGGGGTCGAATAGGCGAGCATCGGTCAGCCCTCCGTGGCGCGGCGCCGGGCGCCGTCGCGGATCGCGGCGAGGCGGGTCTGTTCCCGCTCAGCCATCCGGGCATCGAGCCAGCGGCCGCCGTCGGCGCCGAAGCTGGCCGGAGCCTTGGCGCCCACCGTGGAGGCGAGGTCGAGGAGGGTGGTCGCGGCCATCTCCTTGCGCATGCTCTTCTCGGCGCGGAGCATCACGGCGTGGATGGCGCAGACGCCATGGCTGATCCAGGGCGGCGTCTCTCCGCCGAACAGGATGCAGTTCTGGCGGATTTCCTTGCAGTCGAAGACGCGCTTGCCGCCGTCCACGGCCTCGATGATGTCGAGGACCGTGACCTCGCCGGCCGGCCTGGCCAGCTGGTAGCCGCCGGCGATGCCGTCCTGCGCGGACAGGATGCCGGCCTTCTCCAGTTTCGGCAGGATCTTGGCCATCATCGCCGGCGAGACGCCCATCAGCTCCGCGAGGTCCCGGCTGCTCGCCGGGGCGTTTCGGGAGGCCAGCCAGCGCAGGCAGTGGATCGCGTACTCGACCGACGATCCGTAGAGGCTGACGCCGCGGCGCTCGCCTTCAGAACCGGTTTTGGAAGAGGCGGGCTGCTTTGACATAACGCAACCCATATAGGTATGCGTTATAGATGTACAGCGCCGGCGTCCCGCCACGGGTCCCGCCAACGCCTTGCGGCGGCCGATCAGCGTCGGAACATGACGGGTCTGTACGTCCATGACCGGCACGTTCGGCCGGCCGCCGCGCGGGCGCGAGTTGCGTGTTGTGAATCGCCGTGAATTCCACCGGACCGCAGATTGCGTCAGGGCGCGGGTCGGCGTTGGCTAGGTCGGGGGCAGGAGGGCCCGGGCGGCCAGGATGTCGGGCGTGTCGAAACCATCGGTGAACTGCGCGAGCCAGGGACGCAGCAGCGCTTCGGCCTCCGTCGGACGGCGCCGGGCGAGGCTCACGGCGGCCCGCAGGCCCCAGGCGGGCGCGCCCTGGGCGCGGGCTTCGGCGATGGCGGCCTCGATGAGCGCCGCGCCGCCTTCGGAATCGGGCGAGAGCTCGCCCCGGACTCGCTGGACCTCCGGCCAGATCCAGCGTTGGCCGGAGGTCTCGATCCAGGCCAGCAGGTCATCGGCGAGGCCGCGCGCCTGCGCCGTCGCGCCGGCCTCGGCCAGCGCGGCCGCCAGGGTCGTGAGCGGCAGACTGTACCGGGGATGAGCGGACATCTTGAGAAGGTCCGGCGTCAGCAGGGCCAGACCCGGCCGCGGATCGCCGCGCAGCGCGGCCAGCACCGCCTCGAACATCCCGATCCATTGGGCGTACAGCATCAGACCGCCATGCCGCACCCGCTCCTTCATCAGCTGGAGGTAGCGGTCGGCGGCGGCGAGGTCGCCGATCAGCATGTGGATCGGGCAGGCGTTGTCGGACAGGATGGCGCAGACGGTGATGTCCGCGCCGCCCTGCAGCGCCTCTTCCGCGGCCAGGGCGGAGTCCTCGGCCGCGCGGCCCGGCAGGCCCTGTATCCACCAGCAGGTGCCGAGCGTGTTGCGCGCCGTGGCCCGGGGGTCGAACGAGTACCAGCCGATCTGTACGTCGGAGCCGGTCGGCACCGGAGCGGCGAGCGCGCGCTCGGCGGCCAGTCGCGCGCCCTCGTGGTCGCCGCTCAGCGAGAGGCTGGCGGCCAGCAGGCGATCAGCGACCGCGCGCTCGAACGGACCGCCGTGGCGGGCGACCAAGGGCGCGTAGCTGTGGGCGACCTCGACGGCTTCGCGCATGCGGCCGTTGTAGGCGTAGGCGTTCCACAGGCCCCACCCGGCCCGCATCTCCGCCTGCACGTCGCCATGCCGTCTGGCGAGCATGGCCGCGTCGCGCCAGTTGGCCTCGAGCGCCAGCATCGAGTCGGGCTCGAACATGAGCATGTGGCCGAGCGCGGCCTTCAGGTACATCGCGGCGCGGGAGTCCGGCTCGGCGACGGCCAGGGCCTGGATCACCCGGCGCTGGCTCTCGTGGCTGCGCGAGAGGCGCGCCCAGATCTGTACGCCGGCGAGCGTCGCCTCGATGGCCAACGCGGGATCGCCATCGGGTCCGTGCGACCAGTCCAGCGCGGCCCCCAGGTTGGCGACCTGACGGTTGTAGTAGGTGATCCAGTCCAGCTTGGACCGGTTGGCCAGCTCGGCCTCCGCCTGGGACAGGATGCCGACGGTATGGCGCGCGTGCCGCCGCGCGGCCTCGGCCCGCTCCGGTCCGCGCAGCTTGTCCTGCGCATAGTCGCGGGTGGTGTCGAGCAGCCGGTACTCCATGGCCGCCGGGCCAGGCTTGGCCACGACCAGGGACTTGGAGACCAGGTCCGCCAGCACATAGGCGACATCGGCCGGATCCAGGTCGCCGCCGCCGGCGACGGCGGTCGCGCCGGCCGCCGAGAACGGGCCGACGAACAGGCTCAGGCGGCGCAGCGTGGTCTGTTCCGCAGGCGCGAGCGCCCGGTAGCTCCAGTCGATGGCGGCCTGCATCGTGCGATGCCGCGGCAGCGCCGTCCGGCGACCCTGGCTGAGCAGGCGCAGGCGGTCGTGGAGCGCCTCCGAGATGCCCTGCACGCCGAGTCCGGGAAGCCGCGCGGCGGCCAGTTCGATGGCCAGCGGCAGGCCATCGAGCTCACGGCAGATGTCGGCGACGATCGGCGCGTCGCGGTCGGCGAGGGCGTACAGACCGAGTGCCGCGCGGGCCCGCTCCACGAACAGCTCGACCGAGGCGTAGGCCAGGGCTCCGGCGGCGTCGATCGCGCTGTCGGCGGGTGGTGCGGGGAGGGGCTCCAGCCGCCAGACGACCTCGCCCTCGGCACGAAGGGCCTCGCGGCCGGTCGCCAGGATAGTGACGCCCGCCGCGCGTTCCAGGATGCGGGCGGCGAGGGCCGCCGTCGCCTCGACCGTGTGCTCGCTGCTGTCGAACACCAGCAGGGCCTGATGCGGCGCGAGGTAGGCGGTGAGGCCGTCGACCGCCTCGCGGGCCGCCAGCGCCAGGCCCAGGGCCGAGGAGAGCGCGATCGCCGGATCGTCCGCCTCGGCCAGGTCCACGAACACCACGCCGTCCGCGTAGCTGTCCTCCACCGCCGCGATCAGCGCGTGGGCGAGGGTGGTCTTGCCGATGCCGCCCGGGCCAACGATCGTCAGCAAGCGCGTGTCTCGCAGGCGGCTGGACAGCGAGCGGACCAGGGACTCGCGCCCGATGGCCGCCGTTCTGGGACCGGAGGGGCGGCGGAACGGCGCCGGGGGCGGGGTCGAGACGGGCGTCTCGCGCGTCACCGGAGCGACGAAGCTGTAGCCGCGGCCGGTCACCGTCGCGATGTAGGGATCGTCGTCGTCGTCTCCGAGCGCGCGGCGCAGCAGCGAGACCTGGGCGCGGAGGTTGGTGTCCTCGACCGTCAGGCGCGGCCAGACCTCCTCCATCAGTTCATCACGGGTCACCACCTCGCCCGGCCGGTTCGCCAGGGCGACCAGCAGATCCAGCGCGCGGGCGCCCATCGGCACGGGCTCGCCGTCGCGGGTCAGCCGCCGCCGCCGGGCGTCGAGCCGGAACGGGCCGAACGTCACGGTGGAAGCGTCGTCCTTTGTTGTCCTCGGCGTCTCCGACATCGCCCGCCCTGCCACGCGCGGTCCGCACCAGCGCGACCGGGAAATAGCGGCGGCAGAGTCCGGCCTCCCCTCGAAAAACACAAGAGTGGGTCGGTCTCCCGACAGAACTTCTGAAGGCGGCGCGAGGGGAAAGGGGTGGAAGAGCCCTCCCTCCCCGAGGGGGAGGCGTCGGGAGGGAGGGCGTCTTCGCCGGTTCCGGTCGATGAGGACGGGGGAGACCGACCGGAACCGTCTCGTCAGGCCGCCTTGGCGGTCTCGACGGGGTGGACCACGCGGGCGGCGATCTGCAGCCGGTTCCAGGTGTTGATCTGACCGATCAGTATCGACAGGGCGACGATCTCGGCCTCGCTGAACTGGCTCTTCACCAGGTCGTAGTCGGCGTCCGGGGCGTGGGTCTCGGCGATCCGGGTCAGGGACTCGGTCCAGGCCAGGGCGGCGCGTTCGCGGTCTGTGTAGAGCGGCGACTCGCGCCAGCCGTCGAGCATGACGATGCGCAGATCGCTCTCGCCGTGCGCGCGGGCGTCCATCACATGCATCTGGATGCAGAAGGCGCAGCCGTTGATCTGCGAGGCGCGCAGCCGGACCAGCTCGGCGAGGCTGTGCTCGAGACCGCTCTCGGCCAGCGCGGTTTCGACGGCGATCAGGGCCTTGGTGAGATCGGGCGCCACTTTGAACGCGTTGAAGCGAGGGGTCATGTCTGGCTCTTTCACTTGGGTTTGACGATGACCTCAGCCTGCCGCCGGCAGGGCGGCGCCGCCATCGTACGGAGGGCGCGCCGACCATCGACCTTGGCGCCGGGGCCGAGGGAAAGGCCTGTCGTCGAAGCCTGCCGGCCTATCCGGAGGTCTAGGGTCGCCTGTCCGCCAGTACACATCCAGACAGCCGGCCGCAGGGCAGGGCCGCGCCATCGCCTGCGCCGTCCACCGCCGCCCAATACCTCCGTCCAATAGGGAGCGCCGTCGCCGCACCCTAACCTCGTCGAACCTGATTGGACGAGGAGAATACGGATGAGGATCGTAGTGATCGGCGGCACCGGCCGCATCGGCTCGCGACTGGTCGCCAGCCTGAAGGGACAAGGCCACGAGGCCATTCCCGCCGCGCCGTCCACCGGTGTCGACACCCTGACCGGCGAGGGTCTGGCCGCGGTGCTGGCGGGAACCGACGTGGTCGTCGACCTGGCCAACTCGCCCTCGTTCGAGGACGCCGCGGCGCTGGCCTTCTTCCAGACCTCGGGCCGCAACCTGCTGGCCGCCGAGCAGGCCGCCGGGGTGAAACACCACATCGCGCTGTCAGTGGTCGGCGCCGACCGCCTGCCGACCAGCGGCTACCTGCGCGCGAAACTGGCTCAGGAAGCGCTGATCGAGGCTTCGCCGACGCCCTGGACGATCGTGCGCTCGACCCAGTTCTTCCCGTTCATCGACGGGATCATCCAGGGCGGCGTGGTGGACGGCCAGATCCGTCTGTCGCCCGCGTTCATGCAGCCGATCGATCCCGAGGATGTGGTCGAGGCCCTGACCGAGATCGTCGCCGCCCCGCCCGTCAACGGCACGGTTGAGATCGCCGGGCCGGAGATGGTGCCGATCAACCGCTTCGCCGAGGAATACCTCAGCGCCAGGGCCGACCCGCGCCCCGTCTTCCCCGACCCCAGAGCGCCCTACTTCGGCGCGGTGCTCGAGGCGCATTCGCTGACCGCCGGGCCCGACGCTCGCTTGGGCGGCACCAGCCTCGCCGACTGGCTGCGAAGCACCATTCCGGCGGATTGACCGCGATCCGAGATACAGGCCGGACCGTCGCCGCCCGCAAGCCCGACGACCGTTCGACCTGGGAGCGGGCCGTGTCAATCGGACGCGACAGGGATGATGAACGCGAGCGTTTTTCCGATTTCAGCTCGCGGCCAACGAAACGGCAGTCGAGCATCCCACCTGTCCGGCCCGCTCATCCCATTTTCAGACCCAGGCGGAGGAAGCCATGAACGCCGTTGATCCAACCCTTCTGATTACGCGCGAACCAATACGCGTACGCGTGCTCTTCGCCGGCCACGAGATCGCCGACAGCGACGACGTTCTGGTCTTGCAGGAGCCTGGCCGGCCGCTGGTGCGTTTCTTTCCGCGCCTCGACGTGGCCATGGTTTTCCTGAGCAAGACCCTCAACAAGGAGTATTCCTCGACGCTGGGGACCGCGACCTTCTTCACGGTCTATCGGGATCAGAAGATCGTCGATAATTGCGCATGGTCCCTGGAGGCTCCGTCTCCGGCCGCTCAGGAACTTACCGACCGGATCGCCTTCCTGAGCGAGCACTTCGATTTCGAGGTGGAGGGCCACACGGTCTCTGAAACCGAAGCGCTCGGCTTCTCGCGGCATTCCATCGGCTAATTGACCTGGCTATTGCCGGCGTTGCCTACGCAAGTCGGCCGTCCGGTGTGGCGCCCCGCAATGGCGGGAGATCCGCTACGCGGCCATCCCGCCGGATGGGCGCGTACGGCGTGAGGCTTCCTGAAGGTCGCCCAGGGTCTCGTGGAAGCGCCTGCGGCGAACGCCCGCTTTGAGACCGACAGCCAACATCCGCTGATGGCGCATCGCAAATATCGCTCATTCGGCTTGGCCCATGCACTCTACGCACTGAAACCGGCTTGAGCGCCAAGGTCAGATCTTGGCGCGGAGCCAAAGTTCGATCTCGAGTGATGTCGGAAAGCTACGGCAGCGCCTGGGCATTCCCTCCACCGTTCACAGGATTCTCAGAACAAGCCTGGAGTTCGCCGAGTTTGTCTCGCGTTGCCCCCTTGAAGGATTGATCGAAAGATCGGCGAGCAAGCTCTCGGTCTACAGAGACCGAACCCTACATGTTTGGATAGTTGGGGCCGCCGCCGCCTTCCGGGGTGGTCCAGACGATGTTCTGCGAGGGATCTTTGATGTCGCAGGTTTTGCAGTGGACACAGTTCTGAGCGTTGATCTGGAACTTGGGGTTGGCGCCGGCTTGGTCATAAAGCACCTCGTAAACTCCGGCCGGGCAGTAGAGCCGCGCCGGCTCTCCATACTCGGGCAAGTTCACCTCAATCGGGATGGAAGGGTCCACAAGCCTTAAATGGACGGGTTGATCCTCAGCGTGGTTAGTGTTGGACAGGAACACCGACGAGGACAGGTCAAACGACAACTGCCCGTCGGGCTTGGGATAGGCGATGGGATTATGGCGCGACGCGAGGTCCGTCGTGCCCGCGTCAGCGCCATGATGTTTCAGCGTCCCGAACGGGGACCAGCCGCCGAGAAGCGTCGTGCACCACATATCGAGGACGCCAAGCGTGCCGCCGACGAGCGTGCCAAACCGGGTGAGCAGGGGCTTGGCGTTTCGGACGCGGTGGAGATCGTCGCGGATCCAGCTGCGTTCGTAGGCTGTCTGATAGGTGAGAAGCTCGTCGCCCTCGCGGCCGGCCCGAACCGCCTCATAGGCCCCGTCGGCGGCGAGCATGCCGGACTTCATCGCGTTATGACTGCCCTTGATCCGCGGCACGTTCACGAATCCGGCCGCGCAGCCGATCAGGCACCCGCCCGGGAAGGTCAGCTTGGGAACGGATTGGAGGCCGCCCTCGGTAATTGCGCGAGCGCCGTACGCCACTCTCACGCCGCCCGCGATATGACGGGCGACGGAGGGATGATGCTTGAAGCGTTGAAACTCGTCGAACGGCGAGAGGTAGGGGTTGGTGTAGTTCAGATGAACAACATAGCCGATGGCGACGAAGCGATCGCCAAAATGGTATGCGAAGCTTCCACCGCCCGTGAACGGGCCCAGGGGCCAGCCGGTCGTATGCTCGACCAGGCCCGGACGGTGCGCCTCAGCGGGCACTTCCCACAGTTCCTTCATGCCCAGACCGAAGATCTGCGGCTGAGCGCCGTCGCTGAGGCCATGGCGGGACATGATTGCTTTTGACAGCGAGCCGCGCGCGCCTTCGGCGACAAGGACGTATTTGCCCTCGAGCACCACGCCGGGCTCGAAAGCGTCCGTGCGCTGCGCGTTCTTGCCAAGTCCAAAGACGCCGGCGACCACCCCCTTGAGCCTGCTTCCGGCATCGTCCCAAACCAGCTGGCTTGCCGCCATCCCAGGGTAGACCTCGACGCCCAGGTCTTCAGCCTGTGCGCCGAGCCATCGAACGAGACTGGCGAGGGACCCCACGTAGCAACCGCGATTGTGCATCAACGGGGGCAAGAGGGGCATCGGCAGGGGTAGGGTCCAACGCTTGCCGAGCAGGAGGAAGCGCTCCGCGCTGACCGGTGTCTCGAGAGGCGCGCCACGCGACTGCCAGTCGGGAAAGAGTTCGGCCAGACCTCGAACATCGATGACGGCGCCCGACACGATGTGACCACCCAGCTCGGCGGCCTTTTCGAGTACGGCGACGGAGATCTCTACACCGTCGGCAACGGCGCGCTGCTTCAGCCGGATCGCGGCGGACAGCCCTGCTGGGCCGGCGCCGACGATGACGACATCGTATCGCATGGTCTCGCGTTCGAGCCCCGCAAGAGCAGGTTCGACGGGGAGATCCTCAAGTGTCGCCGAGCGCCGGTCGCCGGCAAACTTATCGTTGTCGTCCATCGCGGCCTCCGATCGTTTCTGCGGCGGGATGTCGCCGTTGCAAGCTGGTTCCCGGGAGCTGCAGGCCCACTGTCGTTCCAAGGCCCGGACCGCTTGTGATGTGCATCCGGCCGCCAGCCTCATCGACGAAGCGCTGCACCATCGAGAGCCCAAACCCATGACCTTCAGATGAGCTCTTCGTCGTGAAGCCCGGGGCCGGAGCCCGAGCCATGGTGTCGGGGTGCATTCCGATGCCGTCGTCGCGGACAACAAGGAAGACGGCGCCCGAGTCCGCGTCCGCGGCTCGGCCAATGATGGCGATGGAGCCGCCGTCCGGGAGTGCGTCGCGGGCGTTGATCACCAAATTGAGGACGGCGTTCTGGAGATCGATTGGGTTACACCGCACAACGAGATCGGCGGGGACGTCGATGGTCAAGGACGCCCTCGGTTCGCTAACCCAGGTCATCAGCGTCTTGATCTGGGCCAGACAGGCGGCGACAGCGAACTCGCTCGCCATGGAAGCCGAGGCCACGCCCGTAGTGGCCTGCGCCATGGTCTGGCGAACCATTGTCCCGGCTCGCTCCAACGAGACCTTGGCGCGCGTCAGGATCGTCAGGAGCGCCTCGTCGTGGCGCACAGGCCCGCTGCGGGAGATCAGGTTCAGCGCCGAGTTGGCGATCTGAATAAGGTTTCCGAGATCGTGAATGACGCCCGCGCCCTCGGCCCGGGCGGTAGCGTCGGGGCCGGCGTGGAACTCGCCATTGGCCTTCGCCATCCTACCAGCATCGGTCATCACGTCCTCCGTGGTTCGCGATCCGTACGGGCTGCGAGCACGAACCGACGCTAGCGCCCGGAGAGAAGCTGGGTCGATTGATGCTGTGGGTGGGGCGACCGCATACGGAGGTATGGGGTCGCCTCACCCTGTTCGCCGGGCGTGTCCCATTCAGGGCATCCTCGCGGACGCAAGCCCGCATCGCCCACAACCAGGAGACTCGCGTACTTTCCGGGCTCTCCACCGATCGCACTCGGTGCAGAGCCCGCGCCTTAAGCTCCGCCCAAGATTTTCAGGCGGCCTGTCGTCGTTCGCGTGTCTCGGCCACTCTGCGGAGAAGCTGGTCGACTGCTCGAGGACCGCGGGCGGCGCCGTGGAGACCGCGTTCCGTGCTGACGCAACGGGCTGACGCCGTTCGCGCCACGCGCGAACATCTGCTTTTCAGCCCTGCGCCGTTGTCCGCTCTTGGCGCACATCGGAAGTCGCATGTTCGACCTGCCTTGATAGGGCAGAGTTTACGTAGGGCGATCTCAAGGTCATTCAGGCCATCCGATCCGATGCCGGCGTCACTACTGAACTGGTGACCCTTGATGACAGCGACCTCGATGTCGGGGACGTAACGGTCAGAGTCGATTATTCGACCATCAACTACAAGGACGGCCTGGCGATCACTCACGCCTCGCCGATTATCCAGCGTTTCCCGCTCATTCCCGGCATCGACCTGACGGGGACGGTCGAAGCTTCGGACAGCACCGAATTCGTCGTAGGCGATAAGGTGGTGCTGAACGGCTGGGGCCTCAGCCACACGCATGACGGCGGCTTCGCACAGAAAGCGCGGGTTCCGGCCGAGTGGCTTGTCAAGCTGCCCGCCGGCATCGATACGCGCCATGCCGCCGCGATCGGCACGGCCGGCTATACCGCGATGCTGGCGGTCCTCGCGCTGGAGCATGGCGGCGTGACGCCGGACAACGGCGATGTGTTGGTCACGGGCGCCAACGGCGGGGTTGGGTCGGTCGCTATCGCCCTGCTGGCGACGCTGGGCTACCGCGTCGTCGCCTCCACCGGACGGCCGGAAGAGGCCGCCTATCTGACCGCCCTGGGCGCGGCGGAAATCACCGATCGCGCCGCCCTTTCAGAACACGGCGCGCCGATCGCGAAGGAACGCTGGGCCGGGGCGATCGACAGCGTCGGCAGTCGTACGCTGGTGAATGTGATGGCGCAGATTGGCTACGGCGGCGTCGTCGCCGCCTGCGGGATGGCGCAGGGTGTGGACCTGCCGGGCACCGTCCTGCCCTTTATCCTGCGTGGCGTGACACTGACCGGGATCGACTCGGTCAACGCCCCGAAGGTGAAGCGGACCGAGGCATGGACGCGGCTGGCGCGGGACCTCGACCTGAGCAAGCTGGAGGCAATGGTTACAACCGTGAGCCTGGAAGAAGCGCCCGACGTAGCACGCAGCATCTTCGCGGGCAGAATACGAGGCCGGACGGTCGTCGACGTAAATCGCTGACGGATTGGCCACGGTAGTCTGATCGCGATCTGGCGTTCCAAACAATGTCTCAATGGCCGCTCCTGGCGCAAATCGGTAGTCGCGCATGACCTGGCCTTGCTAAGGCTGAAGCTCAGGTGAGGGCGATCTCGAGGTCGTCGAGGATGGCCGCCAACTCCGCATCGCAATCCCATAGCGGAGGCGCAGCGACCGTCGTCAGTTTGGGCAGGGCCCGGTCATACAGAGCGATGCAGGGCTGATCGTTGAGACGGGAAGCGTAGTAGACGCCGTCGGGTTGGTCATCGTGGGCGTGGAAGCCGGCCGACCAGGATCGGGCCAGCGTCTGGTCCGCGGCCCCGGTCACGTCGGAGGGGACGCCCATCAGCAGCCGTGCGTCCTGCGTCAGGTCGACCAGTCGAAGCGGGCTCTTGACCCGGAGGGTGGCCAGCGAGCGCTTGTAGATTTCGGAGATGTCGATGACGAAGTCATCGCCCCGGCCATCGGCGGCGTCGCGCAGGATGGTCTCGACGAAGGCCGCCTTCGCAGTCGATGCGAGATAGACGACGCCGAAGGCCGCGCCGGTCGGGTCGCTGAACCGGCTCAATCCGGGCCCCCACCCCAGGGGGTCGGGGAAGCGGGTCTCGTACATGCGCCGCCAGATATCGCCGGCCGGAATGGTCTTCAGCACCAGTGCGCGTCCCGCCAACACCGGACCCGGCCCTGCGGTGGGCGCGACCATCTAGCTGAAGGCGCCGGATGCCTGATTGGCGGCCACGCCGAGCACCGCTTCGATCCGGCCGGCCTTGAGGGCGTCGAGCGCGGTCTCGCCGCCAAGCTCAGAGTGCTGCGTCTTCAGGAAGCGGAAGACGGTCCACGGCTCGGCGCCCAGGGCTTCGAACAGCTTCTGCAGGCCGGGCAGGGGCAGGCCCGCGTCGGTGACCTGCCAGCGTGGGTACTTCACGCCGCGGGTCGCGCCCTCCAGGCCGAGGACCTCGTGCCGCTTGCGCTTGATGTTGACCGTCTCGTGCGAGGCGCCGATCAGCGGGCCGAAGTCCCGCGCCGTCAGCATGTCGTCGCCCTTCAGGATGTCGGCGACCTTGAGCGCGCCGCGGGCTTTGGCCCGGGCGACGGCGCCCTCGAGCGCGGTGGCCTCCGCCGGGACCGTCATTGCAACCTCGACCGCCTGGCCGTCCGGACCGATCCGGTAGGCGATGATGTGGTCCTTGCCGGTCTGTTCGGCCTTGGCGAAGGCATCGGCGTAACCGGAGATCATCTTGCTGAGCTCGCGCTGTCTCTGGGCGATCCGCTGGAAGCGGGCCTTGGTCACGGGCACCTGTGCGATCGTATCGCCGGCCTGGACCGCCACGAATTGTCCCGTCGCTGCCTGCCGAGCCGCGCCGGATTTGAGCCGGCGTTCGGCCTTGGGGGGCGCTGGGCGAGCGTGTTCGCGAGTTTGGGTCACGAACATAAGAGGGGCCAATCCGTCAGATTTGTCAAGTTCGTCAGGTTTGTCAGATATCGTGTCTAGCGATCGCGGGCGGCGTTGTCGGCTGACCGCGTTCGGTCTCGGCCGCCGCGGGCCAAGGCGACGATGGGGGTCATGCGGGCCCTGGCGGCGTCGAGCAGCCGTCGGGCCCGCTCAGGGTCGAGCATGCGGGCGGCGACCACGGCTTCGACGATGGCCGCCCGTCGCTCGGGGGTCATCGGCTTGGCCAGCGCCGGCGCCGGATGTCGTGGTTTGGACCTTGTTTGATCCCGCTTGGCTTCGGCCTCCAGGTCACGGCGCGTCGGGGCGTATCCGCGCACCTCGATTCCGCGGCGTCTCGCCTCGCGCCAGACTTCGCGGCTGAAGTCCTTGTCCCCTCGGACCGAGATCGTCGTCCAGCCCCGATGGGCAGCCACGGCCACCATGGCGCGGATCGGGCCGGGGTCGTTGCGATCCGCAAGCAGGCGATCGCCTCTATCGCGGAAGGCGGGCCGTGTGGCGCGGGCATCGACGTAGAAGCCCAGGCTGCGGCCTCTGGCGGCGTCGGTCAGATAGGCGGCGAGGATTTCCTCCGGAACGTCGCCCCGTTTGACCGATCGGCCGGAACCCTCGACCTTGAGCACGGCGGGGCGGCGGGCGTCTTCAGCGGGCATGATCAATCTCCGTCGCGATGGCGGGGGCGGTCGCGGTCAGGAAACGGTCGACCCAGGCTTCGACCTCATGGTCGGCGGCGCCGGCGCGAGGCGGGGGCTCCAGTCCGTCGGCGGCGAGGATCGCGGCGGCTTCGGTCAGCGACATGGTGTCGGGCGCGGCGGCGACGTCGGCAGTCCGGAGCAGGACCGGAGTCGGCAGGTCGGGCGGCGGGGCCACGCGACGGGCGAAGTCCGGCTCGCGGTAGTAGGCGAGCTTGCGGCCGAGCACCGGCGGCGCGCCGGCCGTGAGGACGATCATGGAGCGGGGATCGAGCTGCAACAGCTCCTGCGGCAGCATCAGGGCCCGGCGCTGCTCGGACTGGGTCTGCGAGCGACGACCCCTCGAAAGACCACTGGGCCGGGAGTGGGAGCGCGCGACATAGCCGTGGTAGCCAAGCCGCTCGCTCAGGGTCTGGGCGACATGCAGTTCCTTGGGGGCGAAGACGACCTCGACGCCGCAGTTGCTCATGATCTCCTCCGTGAGATCGGGGCCGTAGAGCGCCGAGGCGCCGTCGAGCAGGACATCGACCCGGTCGATCGCCGCCAGCGGAATCGCCGACACATCCGCGAAGTCGCCCTTCGTGCCGGTGCCGGCCAGGCGCCGACCGTTCACGAGCACCAGGGTGGCGTCCGACCCCAGTCCGCGCAGGTTGATGCCGGTGGCGAGCGCCGAATTGGTGCCCTGGGCGTCGGACAGGGTGAGGAAGGTATCGCCGGATGAGGTTCCGCCGAACGCCTGGGGCAGGGCGGTCAGCGCGTCAGCCACCGTCCCGGCCCCACTACGATCAATATCCTCGCGTTTCAGAACCTGTACCGGAGAGGCGGGTGACGCGCCGCGAAACAGCGTGCCGGTCACCACGACCTCGTCGACCACGACGGGCGGCTCGACCGCCGCCGATCCAGTCGTGCCGGCGGCGCTGCGCACAGAGCCCTGCAGGACAATGACGCCGGGCCTGGCCCGTTTGATCACGATGCCGGTCCCGGCAAGCAACTGCTGAAGGACGGCCTCCGGATCGCGGCGGCCTTGAATGGCGGCGACGGTGCGGCCGCTGACGAGATCGGGACTGTAGAGCAGCTGCTGCCGGCTCTGGGCCGCGTAAGTCTCGAGGGCGGCGGCGAGCGGACCGGCCGGAATGTCGAAGGCGATGGGCGTCGCGGCGTGGCCGGCCGTGGCGAGCGACATCGTCACGGCGGTCGTGGCGGCGAGCAGGAAGCGATTTGACGTCAGCATGAGCGGGTCCCCCTGGGGCGTCCACGGCGGGCCCGGCGGCGATTGGCCGGTGCTCTCATCACCCGTGGTTCACCCCTGAGACTCCTCGACACTCACCCATCAGCTCAGGGTGCTGACATTTATTTTCAGAGCGCCGCCTTCGGGTGATCGCGAAGTACGATCCTGCCGTCAGCTGACGTCGACTGTTCCAGCGGATGCAGGGTCGTCACCGCCGCGACAAAGGCGTCGGTGTCCCCGCTGGCGAAGACCCCGCTGACCGGTGTGCGGGCCAGGCGAGCGCTCCGCAGGTCGATCTTGGTGCGGCTGTAGCGATTGACCTCGGCGACCGCCGAAGCAAGCGATTGGTCACGGAACACCAACGTGCCTCGGGTCCAGCTCGTCGCGGCGGCGACGTCGATACGGCGTGGCGCCTGCGGCTCATCGCCGGCGACGACTTGCTGTCCTGGACGCAAGGTCCAGCGGGCGGGCGCGGCGGCGTCGTCCTGGCTGACCTCGACCTGGCCTTCCACCAGCGTGACTTTCACGCCGTCGTCGTAGCGCCGCACATCGAACTTTGTCCCGAGCGCGCGGACGGAAACACCGTTCGCCGTGACGACAAACGGGCGGTTCGCGTCGTGTGAAACAGCGAACTGCGCCTGCCCACGGACCAGCTCCAGGTTGCGGGTTTTCCCGCCCAGTTTCACGCGCACAAGGCTGTTGGTGTCCAGCCGCAGGGTGGAGCCGTCATCCAGACGGACGACGCGTTGCTCGCCGATCCCCGTGCTGAAGGTCTCGCCCTGATAGACTTGCAGCGCGAGGAAGCCGATCGCGCCCGCGCCGACGGCGAGGCCGATCCCGATGACCGGTCGGCGGAAACTCTTTGCCCAGAGCCTGGCCAGCCGGTCGCGGAGGGAGCGGCGGCTGCCAATCTCGCCAAGCGCGGCCCTGATGTCCGGATCACCCGAGAGGCTCGCCGCCTTGCCCAGGGTGTTCTCGACTTGCGCATAGGCTGCGGCGTTGGACGGCGTCTGGCGCCAGGCTCGAAACGCCGTCAGCGCTTCGTGGGAAACCGTGCGCTGATTGAGCGTGGCGTACCAGTCGGCCGCCTGTTCCAGGCCCGGGTCGATCCTGCGCTGTGTCTCGCTCATGGCGGTGCGCCCTAGTCGCGAAAATGCGCGGTGCAGAGGGCAATCGCCCTGGCGAGCCGCCGCTTCACGGTCGCCACGGAAATCCCGAGTTGGGCCGCGATCGAGTCATACGGCATTCCCGCGAACTGGCTCAAGAGGAACACGTCACGGTAGAGCG
>JAZJXN010000046.1:17777-23152 GCA_040390885.1 Pseudomonadota bacterium
AACCCAAGAATGATCTCCTTCAAGAGTTGCGCCTCGTCCTGCTCGGAGGGGTAGGGAGCGTCGATCTCGGCTGCGTCGCACTCGAGCGCCAGATTGGCGACCCGACCCCGCGAGGCCGCGCGCCGTGTCTGGCTGAGCCCGGCGTTGACGGCCACCTTCAGGAGCAGGGCCTTGGGATGGCGCACGTCGTCCATGTCGATCCGCGACATCCGGACATAGGCTTCCTGGGCGATATCCTCGGCGAGCGTCTCGCCGAAGCGACGGCGGAGCCGGGCGACGAGCCAGGTCGAGGTGTTGCGATAGAGATTTTCCAGCGCGGACGGCGCTGGCCGAGGCCTGGCCCCGGGCGTCGGTTTGAACCGCGTCATGCGGTCTGCTCCCTCGCTTGCACGAAGGGGCGCCGGGCGAGCCCGGGCGGAATCCAAAAGCTGCCGCCCCGGCCGAGGCCGCGACGAGGGGTTCCGCCAACCGAAAGCGGAGCATGCCCGCGCGAGCGGCGAGCCTATCGATCTAAAACCATCGCAAGGGGATTCCACGCCCCTGCCAACGCTTCCGCGCCGGCAAGCTTGACCATGAATCATTCGGTTTGCGGGCGCAAGGCGCCTCGAAAGGGGGTCGGGCGGTGGAACCTCATGCGTGAGGCCGGTACTTCAAGACCCACCGCTGCCTGTGGCGATGGCCACACCCCGGCTCAAGATGGGTCTCTGTCTCCACGCCGCCCGAAGATCCATTGTCTGTCGGCGCCGATCGATGAGCAAGACAGCGGCCGTCCGGCGTGATGAGCGGGGGCGGTCATGCACGGGATACGGGCCAGGCCGCTTTTCGATCCCGTCAGCGGAAGTTGCGCGACGTCTGCTTGAGCGTGTCGATATGGAGGTCGGGATCGTAGAGGTCGCGGGCCCTGTGGGGCGGGCGGGTGCGCGGATCCGGCGATGATCCTCGGGGGCCTTCATCGCCGCGGCCGTGGGGCAGCGGAAGGGCATGTCTTGCTGGCCCAGGCTGGAAAGCTGCGGGGTCAGGTCGAAGACCTTGTAGGCGATCAGGTGGACGACCTCGCCTTCGCGCTGGATGCGGCCGTCGACGCCGAGCATCGAGGCGCCGAGGATGGTGCGGCGCTGCTTCTCGTAGAGGGTCGGCCAGATCACGAGGTTGGCGATGCCGGTTTCGTCCTCGATGGTGATGAACATCACCCCCTTGGCCGAGGCCGGCATCTGGCGGATCAGCACCAGGCCGGCCGCCTTCAGGAAGCGGCCGTCTCGCGCATCCGTGGCGGTTCTGCAGGTCTGATAGGTCTCTGACGACAACGCCGTGCGCAGGAAGGCGAGAGGATGCTGGCGCAGGGTCAGGCCGAGATGGCCGTAGTCCTCGACCACCTCGCGGCCGGCGGTCATCGGCTTGAGATAGACGGTAGGCTCGTCGACCTCAGGGATCAGCTGCTGCTCTCTGGCCAAGGCGGCAGCGAACAGCGGCCGCGGCCGCTTCGGCGCGGGTCTTCATCATCGCGTAGAGGTTATACATCCGAACACGCTCACGAGGCTGAGAAGGCCATTCCACGGCGTTCGCCGCGCAAAGTCGACGTCATCCAAGCAGCAATTTGCGCCGCCTGACAGCCAGCTTCCAACGTCACGCGAAGCAGGAGGCCAGATGTTCGACCCCCCGGGTCCCAGCCAAGGATCGGATCTGGCCCAGGCGTGCGTTGCCTCGACACGCCAACGGCAGCCCCGTCTCACGGAACTTCGGCGCACACGGCGGTGAGATTGGCTTACAGGCTCAGGTCGGCTGGAATACCGCGCTTCCATGCGATCGCCGCGTGTCTTTCGGCGGTGCGCGAGGCGCGGGCCATCAGCATTTTCGCCTCGCTCATCGCGTTGGCGCCGCCGTGCTGGCTGAGGACTTCTGCCTTCACCCGGAAACACTCGGGCGCGCACCAGAAGTCGTCCAGGTCTCTGAACCAGCAGATTGCATCGTCGATCGTGGCGAGCGCCTTCTCCGGCATTCCCGCCGCGAGTTCCGCCGCGGCCAGCTCGGCAAGGAACAGCGGCGCGCGGTAGCTCGCCAGCTTCCGTTTTGGCGCGGCCAGCGCCGCTTGCAGACGGGGCACGCCGTGAACCAGGTCTCCCGATCGAACCTGGATGATCGCGCCCAGCATCTCGCCGCGCAACATCCAGACTTCAAAGCCGACATTCGCTCCGACTTCGTTCAGGCGGGCACAATGGCGTTGGGCCTCTCCAAGCTCGCCGCGGAGGATCGCCACAGTGATCGCGCTGTCCAGCGCGAACCCGAGCGAGCCAGCATGGTCCAGGCGCTTGGCTTCCGCCACGGCCGCGTCGGCCGCCAGTTGAGCACGGGAGTCGTCGCCCTCGATCCAGGCGATCATCGCCAGGAACCCTTGGGCGAGGACAAGCTGATCGTACTGGAAGCGGGTCGGCGAGGCCCTTAGACCGGGCTGGGCGTAAGCATCCCGCGCGGCCTCCAGAATAGGTTGCGCCTGCGCGTGTCGACCGAGCAGGTGAAGCGCACTGCCGATGATCCGCTCGCCGATCAGGCGCTCGGCTTCGCCGCCGGCGGCCTCGCGCAATTGCTCGGCGTGGGTCAGCGCGTTTTCGAGGCGCCCTTCGTTCAATTCGAACGAGGCCAAGGCCCAGAGGCCCCGGACGGCGTAATCGCGATCGCCGAGGCTCTTGGCGATATCGATGGTGGCGGCGATGTTGGAACGGGCGACCTGGTCGGTCCCATGGGTGAAGCTGTGGGCAATCCCGTAGGCATGCTGGATCTTCATTTCCGAAGCGTCTGGGCGGTTTCCAGCCTTGGTGGTCAACGCCCTGCGGCACCAGAAGAGGCATTCCCGCACCAGGCCCATGTGCAGCCAGATGGTCGAGATTTCCGCGGTCAGCGCCCGCGCCAGACTGGGATCGTCTCCCTCGGCAAATGCCCACTCCAACACGGCGCGGGCGTCTTCAAGTCGCGAGGCGTTCTGGCCTAACCAAGCGTCGCTGCCGACGCGCGTCCACTCGTCGGCGGAGCCTGAGAAAAACGCCAGTGTGCTTTCGGCATAGTTTCGAGCAGCCCTCGTGCAGTCGCCGGACAACCGGAGCTTCTCGTCAGCGTAGACCTTCGTCGATTCCAGCAGTCGGTACCGAACGTCGCGGCCACCGGTCTCGACGGCGACCAGCGACTTGGCGCTCAGCGCGCCAACCACGCCGCGGATCGTCTCGGGTAACGTGGCGGGATCATCGGCGACGGCGCAGGCCAGTGCGATGTCGAAGCCCCCGGCGACGACGGACAGGCGGTTCAGCACGCGCTGTTCCAAGGGGCTGAGCAGATCGTAGCTCCAGTCGTGCGCCGCCCGCAGGGTCTGGTGTCGAGACTGGGCCGTCCGTCTTCCGCCGGTGAGCAGACTGAGCCGGTCGTCCAGACCTTCGGCGACGCCGCGGACACCGAGAGCCGCGACGGTGGTGGCGGCGAGTTCGATGGCGAGCGGCAGGCCGTCAAGCCGGCGGCAAATCTCGACCACATGGCCGCAGTCCTCAGCACTCAGACGATAGCCTCCAGTGGCGGCATCGACCCGATCGACGAAGAGCTCGACGGCGCTGTAGTCCAAAGCCGCGGCGGGGGAGCGCTCTGCGGCGGCCGGCGTGGACAGAGGCGGAAGGCGATGCAGCCATTCGCCTTCGGCGCGCAGCGCCTCACGACTGGTGGCCAGGACACAGACGCCGGGCGTGCTCCGCAGCAATGCCTCGGCCACCGTCGCGGAGACGTCCGCGAGACGCTCGCAGTTGTCCAGGACGATCAGCATCCGTTTGCCGGAAAGCGGCTTGGCCAACGCGGCCGGCGACAGCTCCGAGACGGCGGGCAGGCCCAGCGCGAGCGAGACCGCGCCCGGGGCGGCCTCCGGGTTCTCCAGGCTCGCGAGATCGATAAAACGAACGCCGTCGGCGAAGGCATCGTTGAGCCGCGCGGCTACCTCGAGTGCGACGCTGGTCTTGCCGATGCCCCCGGGGCCCACGACCGTGACGAAGCGACGCTCGAGAATCTGCGCGGCGACGCTCTCGACGACCGCTGCTCTCCCGATCAGTCGCTCGAGACGGTGCGGCAAATGCGTGGCCTTGACGGGGGAATTTCCTCCCTCGGGCTCTGCTGTGCGCGTCACCGGCGGCACAAGGATATAGCCGCGTCCGGCCACCGTATGGATGTATTCCGCCCCATAGCCGCCCAACGCTTTTCGAAGGGAGGACAGGTGAACCCGGACGCCGGCCTCGTCGACGAAAATGCCCGGCCAGAGGCGCTCCTGAATCTCATCCTTGGTGACCAACTCGCCTGGACGCGCGGCCAGCAGCAGCAGGATGTCCATCGCGCGGCTGCCGACCTTCAGCCGGCGCCCCCCCTGCTGCAGCGTGCGGCGGTGCGGCGAAAGCTCGAAATCCCCAAAGGTCAGGATCGTGAGACCGGACATGATCGCCAAGGAATTCCCGTCGGCGTGACTGACCACGCCCTGCCACCGCCAATTGCCGCGCGCCGACTTCGGCTTGCAATAGCGACAGTGCGAGAAGAGCCGCGCTTTACGTTTCTTTACATCGCCTAGCGAGCGCGTTGCTCGCCGCCGGTGCAACGTTTGGCCGTGGCCGGGGCGCTCTCATTCAACCCCAACCCCGGCCGACGGAGAACGCCAATGACCCTGTCGAGCTCTATTCGCCGCCTGGCCTTGGCCGGTGTTGCAGCGGCGGCTCTGATTTGCCCTACCGTCGGCGCTTGCGCCGGCTTCGATCTCCCGCAAGGCTTTCAAACCCAGGAGATCCGCACGAATGGGACCACGCTCCATGTTCGGGTAGGCGGCAAGGGGCCTGCCGTCGTGCTGCTGCACGGTTATGGCGACACCGGCGACATGTGGGGGCCGCTCGCCACGGAGCTCGCCAAGGATCACACGGTGATCGTCCCCGACCTGCGCGGCCTCGGTCTGTCGGCCCGCGCGGAGGCCGGCTTTGAGAAGGTCAATCAGGCCAGGGACATCATCGGCGTGATGGACGCGCTGCAAATCTCGCGCGCTGACGTGGTGGCCCACGACATCGGCAACATGGTCGCCTACGCCCTGGCGTCGCAGTTCCCGGAGCGCGTGACCAAGCTGGTGCTGATGGACGCGCCCGTGCCGGGCGTCGGGCCATGGGAGGAGGTGCTGAAGAATCCTCTGCTATGGCACTTCCGCTTCGGTGGTCCAGACATGGAGCGTCTCGTGGCCGGCCGGGAGCGCATCTATCTCGACCGCTTCTGGAATGAGTTCGCCGGCGATCCAGCAGGCTTCTCCGAAGAGGCGCGAGCCCACTATGCGATGCTCTACGCGTCGCCGGGGCGGATGCACGCCGGCTTCCTGCAGTTCGCCG
>JAZJXN010000047.1:0-14895 GCA_040390885.1 Pseudomonadota bacterium
GCCTGGTTCCGCCCGTCGAAGTCGCGAAGGCGGTCTGGGGGGCCTACCACAAGGACAAGATCCACTGGTATGTCCCCGAGGAACTTGAAGGCTACGACCTGGTTGTCACCCAGCACCCGGAAATGATCCGGGACGAGATGGCCAAGGCTGGCCTGTTCAACAGCACGGAACAGTAAGAGGGCTTGAAGCCATGAAGGATCTCGGCGGACTGATGAAGCAGGCTCAGGCCATGCAGCAGAAGATGGCCGAGGCCCAGGAGCGGCTGAAGCTGATCGAGGTCGAGGGCACGGCCGGCGGCGGCATGGTCAAGGTCACCCTGGTCGGCTCCGGCGACCTCAAGGGCGTGGTGCTGGATGACGAGCTCCTGCAACCGGGCGAAGGCGAGGTTGTCGCCGACCTCCTCGTCGCCGCCCATGCCGACGCCAAGCGCAAGCTCGACGCCAAGCAGGCCGAGATGCTCAAGGAAGTCGCCGGCCCGCTGGCCGGGATGAACATACCGGGCCTGAAGTTCTGATCTTTCCTCCCCCATTGGGGGAGGGCCACCACCCCGGAGGGGTGGTGGAGAGGGCCTAAAGCGGCGGATCGTGAATAGCGACGGCTGACGGCTTCCACCGCTTTGGACCCGCTCCACCATGCTGCGCATGGTCCCCCTCTCCCAAAGGGAGAGGACGAGGCTGGACCGCCGGCCGCGTTCCCCCATATGACAATCCCATGGCTTCCACCGCCGGCCCCGAAATCGAACGTCTGATCGCCCTGCTCGGCAAGCTGCCGGGCCTCGGACCGCGCTCGGCGCGGCGGGCGGCGCTGGCGCTGCTGAAGCGGCGGGACCAGCTGCTCGACCCGCTGACCGCCGCCATGATCGACGCCCAGTCCAAGGTGCGGACCTGCGGCACGTGCGGCTCGCTCGACACCTCCGAACCCTGCGCCATCTGCGCCGACCACAGCCGCGACCGCACCCTGATCTGCGTGGTCGAGGAGGTCGGCTCGGTCTGGGCAATGGAACGCGGCGCCGCCTATCGCGGCCGCTATCACGTCCTCGGCGGCCTGCTGTCGGCGCTGGACGGCGTCGGACCGGACAAGCTGCGCGCGTCGGAGCTGGTCGCGCGCGCCACGGACGGCGCGGTGCGCGAGGTCATCCTCGCCCTGCCCGCCACCGTCGACGGCCAGACCACGGCGCACTACCTCGCCGAGCGGCTGGCCCACACCAACGTGCCGGTGACGATGCTGGCGCGAGGCGTGCCGGTGGGCGGCGATCTGGACTGGCTCGACGACGGGACGATCGCGCAAGCGCTGCGGGCGCGGCGGCCGGCTTAGCGAGCGACCTGGGTCCCACCGTGAGCCGGGACGACCCGTGCGAAAGCGAGACTCTGGAGACATATCTTCTCGAGACAAAGCGAGACATTCGACCCCTTTGTGAGACATCCGCCTGTGGGCGAGGTCGCCGTCTTCTCCCCCCTCGCCCGCCACGGCGCCATACTGTGCGAATGAACCATTGGCTCGCACATCGCCATCGCCGCCAAGCCTTTGCCCGCAAGGCGCCCGGACGTTCTGGGGCCACGATCGTCGCCACCCTCGAAAACCGCCGATCGCGCTCAGAAGCGCGAAACCCGGCTTCGGACTCCGCCCTGCTCGAGGGGGTCGTTTCCGCCGATTCCGCCGACAAACTTGCAGCGAAGACTCTGAAGACATCGCTTGAGCGTTCGCACGGCGGAGGTATCGCGGATGCATGTCCCCTCTGTCGCCCCCTACCCACCTCCTGCGATTCCCGTTAGGAACGGAGCATGAACGCGCTCGATCCCTTCCTCGTCCTCGCCGTCGCCGCCGGCGTGCTCGCGCTCGCCATGCTGGCCTGGGCGCTGATGGAGCGGCGGCGGGCGGGGGCGGCGGAAACCCGGAACTGGGAGCTGCGCGAGCGCTACGCCGATACCGAAGCCCGGATGCGGCTGTTCGAGGACCAGTCGGCGGCCCAGGGCGAGTACCTGCGCGCCCAGGCCCAGCAGCAGGCCGGCGCGGTGGCCGAGGAGCTGCTCAAGCGCACCGACGAGACCTTCCGCAATCGCGAACTGATGGCGCAGCAGCGCATCGAGGCGCAGCTGAAGCCGGTGGCCGAGACCCTGGCCAAGTTCGAGGCCCAGGTGCAGGCGGTCGAAAAGGTCCGCGCCGAGGAGACCGGCGGCCTGAAGCAGCAGATCCAGGCGCTGATGGAGGCCTCGACCGCCACGCAGCACGAGGCCCGCAAGCTGTCCGCCGCCCTGCGCCGCGGCGCCGGGGTCCAGGGCCGCTGGGGCGAACAGACCCTGCGCAACGTGGGCCGCCGGCGGCCCGACGTGAAGGTGAAGATGCCGGCCGGCGCGGTGTTCGCTATCGACGCCAAATGCTCGCTCAACGCCTTCCTCGACGCTCAGGAAGCGACAGACGACGTCCTGCGCGAGGCCGCCTACGCCCGCCACGCCCAGAGCGTGCGCGCCCACATGCAGGGGCTGTCGGCGAAGGCCTACTGGGACCAGTTCGCCAGCGAACGCTCGCCCGACTTCGTCGCCATGTTCGTGCCGGGTGACGGCTTCCTGGCCGCGGCGCTCGACCGGATGCCGGACCTGATGACCGAGGCGATGGACAAGCGGGTGCTGCTGGTCACGCCGACGACGCTGTTCGCACTGTGCAAGGCGGTAGCCTACGGCTGGCGCGTCGAGGAGCAGGCGGCCAACGCCGACAAGATCGCCGCGCTCGGCCGCGAACTCTACAAGCGACTGTCGGTGATGGGCGGTCATGCCTCCAGCGTCGGCAAGGCGCTCGAGGCGGCGGTCAGCCGCTACAACCAGTTCGTCGGCTCGCTGGAGACCCAGGTCCTGACCCAGGCCCGTCGCTTCGAGGAGCTGAAGGTCGACCACGAAGGCAAGGAAATCCCCGAGATTTCCCACGTCGAGACGGCCGTGCGCCCGCTGACCAAGCTGTCCGGTGGCGAGTCGCCCACCTTGACGGTTTCGGATGCCGCCCCTACCTCCTGAGCCAATGACCGTTCGCCGCATCCTCACCGTCGACAACGCCGCCGATATCGCGGTGCTCAAGCGCATCTCGACCCCCGTCGAGGGCGGCGTGACCGACGAGCATCGCGCGTTGATGGACGACATGCTGGAGACCATGTACGCGGCCCCCGGCATCGGCCTGGCCGCCGTGCAGGTCGGCGTCGACAAGCGCATCATCGTCATGGACCTGGGCGATCGCGACGGCGCCGCCGAGGGTGACGAAGAGGGCGCCAAGCATCCGCGCTACTTCGTGAATCCCGAGATCACCTGGAAGTCCGATGAGCTCTTCACCTACGAAGAGGGCTGCCTGTCGGTGCCGGAGATCTTCGATGACGTCGAGCGGCCCGCGCGGGTCAAGCTGCGCTACCTGAACTACCAGGGCGAGACCGTCGAAGAGGATGCCGAGGGCATGTACGCCGTCTGCATCCAGCACGAGATGGACCATCTCGAGGGCGTGCTGTTCATCGACCACCTGTCGCGGCTGAAGCGCGACCGCGCCATCACGCGCGTGAAAAAGGCCGCTCGCGCGGCCTGATCCACGTCACGCTTCCGGATCTGAAATCCTACTTGCGGGTGGTGGTGTCGCCGGCGGCGGCGCTGGCCTCGTCGGCTTCGCGCTTGGCGTCGGCGGAGGCGTCGGCCACGCCTTCCTGGACATCGCCGGCGGCTTCCTTGACCGCGCCGGCGGCTTCCTTGCCCGCGTCGCCGATGGCGTCGCCGGCTTCCTTGACGTCCGGATCATTGGCGATGTCGGTCGCGGCTTCCTTGATCTCCGAGCCGGCGGCCTTGGCGCCTTCGCCGATGTCGGCGCGGTCCTCGCGCGAGCAGGCGGTGACGGCCAGGGCGGCGGCGGCGATGGTGACGATGGCGAGCATGCGCATGGGTGGTCCCCCTTCTCCAACTTGGTGCGAGCGATCAACGATCCGTGAAGCGTCAGGTTCCCGACGTCTTCCTGTCAAGCCTCCGCTCCGGTAGACCCCGCCCATGCGCCTCGCCTTCCTCGGAACTCCCGACTTCGCGGTCCACAGCCTCGCCGCCCTCATCGAGGCGGGGCACGAGATCGCCTGCGTCTACAGCCAGCCGCCGCGTCCGCGTGGTCGCGGCCAGGCGCTGCAGCCGTCGCCGGTGCATGCCTTCGCCGAAAGCCGCGGCCTGACCGTGCGCACGCCGGTCTCGATGAAGACGCCGGAAGAGGTCGCCGCCTTCGCCGCGTTGGAGCTCGACGCCGCCGTGGTCGTGGCCTTCGGCCAGATCCTGCTGCGCGAGGTGCTGGAAGCGCCGAGGCTCGGCTGTTTCAACGTCCACGCCTCGCTGCTGCCGCGCTGGCGCGGGGCCGCGCCGATCCAGCGTGCGATCATGGCCGGCGACGACATCACCGGCGTCCAGGTCATGCGCATGAGCGTCGGTCTCGACGAGGGCGACGTGATCGCCGCCGAGACTGTTCGCATCGGCCCGCTCGACACCGCCGGGACCCTGACCGAGCGACTGGCCGAGGCCGGCGCGAGGCTGCTGCCCCCGACCCTGGCCGCCATCGCGACCGGCACGGCTGTCGAGACGCCGCAGGGCGACGAGGGCGTGACCTACGCCAGGAAGATCAAGTCGGCGGAAGCCCGCATCGACTGGACCCGGCCGGCGGCCGAGGTCGACTGCCACATCCGCGGCCTGTCGCCCTTTCCCGGCGCCTGGTTCGAGGCCCCGTCCGACAAGGGCGCGGTGCGGGTGAAGGCGCTGCTGTCGCGGGTCGAGGACGCCGCGGGCGCGCCGGGCGCCGTACTGGACGACGACCTGCTGATCGCCTGCGGCGACGGCGCGGTGCGGGTGCTGAGGGCGCAGCGCGAGGGCAAGGGCGCCCAGGACGCCGCAGACTTCCGCCGCGGCTTCCCGCTGGCTGCCGGGACGGACCTCGCCTGATGCCCCGCTATCGCATGACCATCGAGTATGATGGCCGACCCTATCGCGGCTTTCAGGCCCAGGCCGAGCTGCCCAGCGTGCAGGGCTCGATCGAGCGGGCGGTGCTCGGCTTCAGCGGCGAAGCCGTGCGAATCCATGCCGCCGGTCGCACCGACACCGGCGTCCACGCCACCGGGCAGGTGATCCACGTCGATCTTGCAAAGGACTGGCGGCCCGAGGTCGTCCGCGACGCTATCAACGCCCACCTCGTGCCGCAGCCGATCGTCGTGCTCGACGCCGTGGTCGCGCCGGACGACTGGCATGCGCGGTTCTCGGCCAATGAGCGCCGCTACCTCTACCGCATCCTGAACCGAAAGGCACCGCCGGCGCTCGACCAGGGCAAGGTCTGGCACGTGAAGAAGCCGCTCGACGCTGAGGCCATGCACGACGCCGCGCAGGCGCTGGTCGGCCATCACGACTTCACCACGTTCCGCGACATGCAGTGCCAGGCCAAGTCGCCGATGAAGACGCTCGACGTCGCCCGCGTCTGGCGCGAGGGCGACGAAGTGAGGCTGGCGTTCGCCTCGCGATCGTTCCTTCACCGTCAGGTCCGGTCGATGGCCGGCTCGATCGCCGAGGTGGGCGTCGGTCGCTGGACCGCCGCCGATCTGAAGGCGGCCCTGGAGGCGAAAGACCGCCGCGCCTGCGGGCCGGTGGCCCCGGCGGACGGCCTCTGCTTCACAGGCGTGGGCTACTAGTCGAGCAGGCTGGCCGGGACCTTGCCGCCGTTTTCCTGCAGCTTCTTGAGCACCGCCTTGTGCAGCCAGATGTTCATGGCCGCGCTGTCCGACTTGTCGCCGGTGTAGCCAAGCTCGTCGGCCAGCTCCTTGCGCTCCGCCAGGCTGCTTTCCATGCCGACCAGCTTCATCAGGTCGACGATCGAGGTGCGCCAGTTGAGCTTCTGGGGATTGGCCTCGGCCATGTCCTCGAGCATCGCCTCGACGTCCACCGGCCCGGCGGCGGTCGGCGCAGGCGCGGCCGGAGCGGACGTCGTCGGCGTGGGCGCGGTCGGCGCGGTCGGCGCCGGGGCGGGCTTGGCCTTCGGCTTGTGGCCAAAGATTTTGCCGATGATGTTGCTAAGAATGCCCATGGGCCGCGTGCTCCTGTGATTGCTTGCGAGCGGAACGGGCAGCCCCAGCGAAGGTTCAGGCCGCCGGCGCAAACGGAGTCACGAACTGCTGACCGGTCGCCTTGGCGATCAGGTCGCCGTCCTCGCGACGCAGCTCAACCTCGGCCCAGATCAGCGACCGCGAGCGGGCGGTGACCCGGCCTTCGATCAGCAGCGGGTGGGCGCGGCCAAGCTTGAAGAAGCGCACCTGAAGGTCGGTGGTGCGGAAGGCGCAGGGCGCCTCAATCACCGTCATCGCCGCGAAGGCCAGCATCTGGTCGGCCAGAGCGGCGATGTAACCGCCGAACATGGAGCCGTCGCTGCTGAGGATGGCCGGGTCCGGCGCCCAGCGCTTGCGCGCCCAGCCCTCACCCCAACCGTCGAGCAGCCCGAGCCTGAGGGTGGACACCACCGGCGGCGGCTGAGCGTCCCCGGCGATCAGCGCGTCAAGGCGATCGGTTGCCCAGGTCATGCGACGTCCTCTTCGTTTCCAGCGCCGGAAATGTGAGGGTTGCTCAGGTCTCGGGGAACTCGCATGTCGGACATCGCCGTCTACGCCCGCCGCAGCCCGCGCCAGCCGAGGTCGCGGGCCACTGTCGACGCCATTCTCGAAGCCGCAACTCGCATCCTGGAGGCGGGCGAGACCTTCACCACAAACCACACCGCCGAACGGGCCGGGGTCAGCGTCGGCACCCTCTACCAGTACTTTCCCGACAAGACGGCGATCCTGCACGCGCTTGGCGCCCGCGAACGGGCGGCGATAGCGCTGGCGACGCAGGCAGCGATCGCTGAAGGGGCAGATCCGGTGCGGGCGGCGATCCGGGCCCAGCTCGCCGCCTTCGACGGACGGCATGCCGCGCGTCGAGCGGTGCTGGAGACGATCCTGCGCGACCCCGAGACCCCGGGCATGTCGGCCGAGGTCGACGCGGGCGTCCAACCCTTCATGCGCCCGGGCGAGCAGACGATCCACGCCTTCGTGCTGTCACGCGCGATCATGGGCGTGGTGCGGGCGGCGGTGCTGGAAGGCTCCCCGCTGCTGGGCACACCCGATCTTGAAGAGGCGCTGGTGCGCCTCGCGCGCGGTTACGCCGAGGCTTCGCCGAAGCGGGCGAAGTAGCGGGCGATGATGGTCTCGTAGGCGGCCTGCAACTGCCGCAGCTGGGCGGTCGGCACCTGCTCGTCGACGGCGTGCATCGTCGTGCCGACGAGGCCGAACTCGACCACGGGGCAGAGGCTGCGGATGAAGCGGGCGTCGGAGGTTCCGCCGGTGGTCGACAGGTCGGGCTCCTCGCCGGTGGCCTCGCGCACCGCTTCGGCGACCACCTCGGTGAAGTCGCCGGGCCGGGTGAGGAAGGCCTCGCCGCTGATCACGGTGGTGAGCTCGACCTTGCCGGCGAAACCTTCTCCGGCGGCGGCGGCCTGCTGCTCGATCCAGGCCTGCAGCTCGGCGCCCCTGTGGCCCG
The DNA here is from genome assembly GCA_040390885.1 of Pseudomonadota bacterium. Classification (GTDB taxonomy): domain Bacteria; phylum Pseudomonadota; class Alphaproteobacteria; order Caulobacterales; family Caulobacteraceae; genus Caulobacter. The sequence goes on from JAZJXN010000047.1 coordinate 7,545, forward strand.
GATTGAAGCGGATGTTCACCCGCGCCCTGGCTTCACGCGGAATGACGTTGGTGGCGGTGTTGCCGACGTCGATGGTGGTGACCTCGAGGTTCGACGGCTGGAAACCCTCGTAGCCGTCGTCCAGCACGCGGGCCTGCAGCCGCGCCAGCAGGTCGACCAGCACCGGGATCGGATTGGCGGCCCGATGCGGATAGGCGACGTGGCCCTGCTTGCCCTCGACCGTGATCCAGCTGTTCACGCTGCCCCGGCGGCCGATCTTGATCATGTCGCCCAGGCGCTCGGCGCTGCTCGGCTCGCCGACGATGCAGTGGTCGATGGCTTCGCCTTCCGCGGCCAGCAGCTCGACCACCTTGCGGGTGCCGTCGAGGGCGATGCCCTCCTCATCGCCGGTGATCAGGAAGCTGATCGAGCCGGCGGGCTCGCCCCTGGCGAGCACTTCGGAGACGGCGGCGACGAAGGCGGCGATCGCGCCCTTCATGTCGACCGCGCCGCGGCCGATCAGAACCTCGTCGCTGACCGCGGCGTCGAACGGGCCGCTGGTCCAGGCGGCGGCGTCGCCCACCGGCACCACGTCGGTGTGACCGGCGAAGCAGAGGTTCGGCCGCGCCGTCCCGCGCCGGGCGTAGAGGTTCTCGATCTCGCCGAACCTCAGCCTGCGGCAGACGAAGCCGAGACCCTCCAGCGCGCGCTGAAGAAGGTCCATCGCCCCCTCGTCGGCAGGGGTGACGGACGGGCGGCGGATCAGGGCGCGGGCGAGATCGAGGGCGTCGAGCGTAGGCATCGGAAATTCGTTTAGGGCCCCTCGCCGTCCGGCGCAAACCGCGAGGCGGCAGGCGGCAAGGGGCAGCGGTTTTTCAATGACCCGAGCGCCCGTTTCGGGCGGCCCGAAGTGGGCTGGCCCTTCATTGAGGCGGGGCCGGGCCGCCTGCCAGATCGCATGGCCAACACGGAGACCGGCCATGCAACTGCTCGATCACCACCTTCCGCCCCCCGCCCTGTTCGCCCTGTTCGGAGGCATGGCCTCGGGCCATGGACGCGACCCCAAGCGCGGCGGCGACGGGCGTCGCCCGGGCGAGGCCCGGACCGACCGCTTCTTCCTGCATGTCCGGTCAGTGTCGGCGGACGGCTTCGCCCACCTGTTCCAGTTCGCCCTGGTCGACGATTTCGGCAACGTCGCCGTCAGCGTGTTCGTGCGCGGCCGCAGCGCGGTAGACGACCATGGCGCGCGCCAGGGCGGCGCCGACGATGGCCCGCCGCCGCCGATCCCGGCCATCACCTGGGACCAGCTCGGCGAGGCGCTCAAGCCCTGCCGCAACGCCTGGGTGATCGCCTTTGGCCGGGTGTTGCACGGCAGCTTCCTGCCCGAGGCCGTCCGCGAGGAGATCGCCAGCCTGGACTGCGCCCGCGCCCGCTTCATCAAGGTCGCCCGCCGGCGCGGCATTCATGTCGGCCCCGGCGACCTCAGCGACCTCAACGACGCGCGGCGGCTGATCGGCCTGCCGCCGGTGCGGTCGCCCGACGCGGCGCTGCGGGCGATGGGTTTGCGGGAACTGTGGCGCTGGATGGACGCGGTGGAAGACCTTGGCGAATAGGTCTCGGGTTTGACGCCGTCCCAGAACAGCGGGCTGAGCGCGTAGAAGAACTGGTCGATGTCGCTGGCCGGGCCCAGGTAGTAGAGCCCGTCCGCCTCGCGCACGACCAGGCCCCGCTCAGCCATCGCCGCCAGCTTGCGACGCACTGTTTCCCTGGGCACGCGGGTGATGTCGGCGAGGCTGAGGACGTTGAGGCCGCGCCGGCGGACGATCACGTTCTGCGCCCCCTTGGCCTTGGCCTCGGCGGCGAAGTTCACCGAGGCGAGGTCGGTGAGCATGAACACCAGATGCAGCAGGAACTGGTCCAGGTCGCCATCGTAGCGGGCGCGCAGCCGCACCAGCACCGCCGAGAGAGAACCACCCCACCGGTAGAAGAAGCGCGACACGTCACGGCCAAGGTAGTCGTCGACCCACTGGCTGGTTTCAGGCGGCGGCGCGGTGCGTTGCTCTACAGACGCATCGGCGCGCCCAGCGGTAGGCCCGCTAAAGCCGGCAAGGTTAATTCCCGTAAACCATGTATCGCGGTCGGCCGCGTGAGTGTAGTCGATGGCTTCCACGCCCCTGGCGAACATTGAAATACCTGCCTTGTCGTTCGATATACTGGCCGCCCCCGACGTGAGTACAAAAACGGATGCGGCGGCCTGTCGCAAGCGCCAAGCCGCCACTCAGGGTTATTTCCTGTGGAAGGTAATGTGTAGCGTTAGCGATCGCCGCATCCGCTCCTGAAGACCAGGATGCGGCCCTCGGATCCGGCCGCGTCCGGAGCGATCTGGACGACATAGCCGCGGCCGCCTTCCCACTGAACCCGGCACCAGAGATCGCCCTGCTCGGTGCGGCACGCCTCGAGCGCCGCGCAGGTACCTTTCGGGAGCGTCTCGACGATCGGGCTGCCGAAGCCGGGACCGCTGCGCAGATTGGCGCGGGTGACGAGGCGGATCTGCGGCGGCAGCATCTCCTCGCGGGCGGCGCAGCGGTCGCTGTCGCCGAAGCGGACACAGTCACGGTCCGAGCCGCCGCCGGGGCGCTCGCCCCAAGCCGGCCCGCCGGACGGCAAGCGAGGCGGCGAGCCGGCGCGGGACAGGGTCAGCGGCTTGCCCTCGGCATCAGCGCCGACCAGGGCGCCGCCGCGCGACCGCAGCCGCGCCGCCACCTGGTCGCCGGCGCCCAGCAGCACGACCTCGGAGCCCTCGACCCGCCATTTGCCGACCGTCACCAGCCGGCCAGGGCAGCCGAAGCTGCTGGCCTGAAACGCGCCGAACCAGTCCTTGTCGGACAGGGTGATCGTGCACGACTGCATGCCCGCCTGCGCCGTCCACTGGCCGGTCACGTCGAGCCCGCCGCGCTGGGCCGACGCGCTTGCGGCGAGGGTGAGCACAAGCGCCGCGGCCGCGGCCGGAACGCTGTTTCGGATGGTCATTGCAAAGCCCCCCTTGGAATGAGGGCCGCAGTCTAGTCCCGAAGCAGGTCGTTGATCGAGGTCTTGGAACGCGTCTGGGCGTCGACGGTCTTGACGATCACCGCGCAGTAGAGGCTCGGGCCGCCGTTGGGGTCGGGCAGGCTGCCGGGGACCACGACGCTGTAGGGCGGCACCTTGCCGACGTGGACCTGGCCGGTCTTGCGGTCGACGATCTTGGTGGTGGCCGACAGGAAGACGCCCATCGACAGCACCGCGCCCTGGCCGACGATGACGCCCTCGACGACTTCCGACCGGGCGCCGATGAAGCAGTCGTCCTCGATGATGGTCGGGTTGGCCTGCAGCGGCTCGAGCACGCCGCCGATGCCGACGCCGCCGCTGAGGTGGACGCGCTTGCCGATCTGGGCGCAGCTGCCGACCGTGACCCAGGTGTCGACCATCGTGCCTTCATCGACGTAGCCGCCGATGTTCACGAACGAGGGCATCAGGATGACGTTCCTGGCGACGAACGCGCCGCGGCGGACGATGGCCCCGGGCACGGCGCGGAAGCCGGCTTCCTCGAACTGCGGCGCTTCCCAGCCGTCGAACTTGTTCGGGACCTTGTCCCACCAGGGGCCGACGGCGCCGCCCATGGCGCCGGCGCGCATGATCTCGTTGGGGTTCAGCCGGAACGACAGCAGCACGGCCTTCTTGGCCCACTGACGCACCATCCATTCGCCGTCGATCTTCTCGGCCACCCGCACCTTGCCACTATCGAGCAGGGAGAGGGTCTCCTCGACCGCCGTGCGCACCGGACCCTGGGTCGCGGGCGAGACGCCGTCGCGGCCCTCCCAGGCGGCTTCGATTTCGAGTTCGAGGTCGGACAGGCTGATGGTGCTCATGCGGCGTTCCCCATGACCGTCGCCCCGGCCAGGAAGCCGGGCAGGTCGTTGGTGCGGTGGTGGACGAAGTCGGCGGTGGAGCCGGCGGCGTGGGGGCCAACCAGCACGGTGGTCATCCCCAGCACGGCGGCCGGGGCGAGGTTCTTCTCGCTGTCCTCGAAGAAGGCCGCGCCCTTCGGCGAGACGGCGTGGCGGGCCATCATCTTCTCGAAGGTCACCGGCGAGGGCTTGGGAATGTAGTCGGCGGCCGAGATGTGGAACACGTCCTCGAAGGCGTGGGCGATCTGCAGCCGCTCCAGCACCCGCTCGGCATGGGCGGCCGATCCGTTGGTGAACACCAGCCGCCGGCCCGGCAGCCGCATCAGCGCCTCGGCCATCTTCACGTCCGGCGTCAGGCGGTCGAGCGCCACGTCATGGACGGCGGTCAGGAAATCCTCGGGATCGAGGCCGTGGCTGTTGGCCATCAGCCCGGCCAGCGTCGTGCCGTGCTCCATGTAGTAGGCCTTCTGGATGGCCCGGGCCTCGTCGCGCGGAAGGCCGGTGTGCGTCTCCATGAAGTCAGTCATGCGGCCCTCGATCAGGGTCATGAACTCGGTCTCGACCGGGTACAGGGTGTTGTCGAGATCGAACAGCCAGGTGTCGATGTGCGCGAGGTCGGTCACGCCTGGATCAGCGTCCCGGCGCCGTGCTCGGTGAACAGCTCGACCAGCATCGCGTGCGGCCGGCGGCCGTCGAGGATGACCACAGCCTCGACGCCCGAGTCGATCGCGGCGATGGCGGTCTCGAGCTTGGGGATCATGCCGCCGTTGGCGACGCCGGTGCGGATCAGGTCGAAGGCCTCGGCCACGGTCATCTGCCGGATCAGCTCGCCATTGGCGTCCTTGACCCCCGCGACGTCCGTGAGCAGCAGCATGCGCTTGGCCTTCAGCGCGCCGGCGAGGGCGCCGGCCACGGTGTCGGCGTTGATGTTGTAGGTCTGGCCGGACTCGGACACGCCGATCGGCGCGATGACCGGGATGTAGTCCTTCTCGGAATTGATCAGCACCTCGATCAGCTCGGCGTCGACCTTGTGCGGCTCGCCGACGAAGCCCAGGTCGACGACCTGCTCGATGTTGCTGTCCGGGTCCCTGCGGGTGCGTCGCGCCTTGGTCACCGTGATCAGCCGGGCGTCCTTGCCCGACAGGCCGACGCCGCGGACGTCGGCCTCACGGCCGGCCAGGGTGATCCAGCTGGCGATTTCCTTGTTGATGGCGCCCGAGAGGACCATTTCGGCGACTTCCATGGTCGCCTCGTCCGTCACCCGCAGCCCGTCGATGAAGGTGGATTTCACGCCCGCGCGGTCGAGCATGGCCGAGATCTGCGGGCCGCCGCCGTGGACCACCACCGGGTGCAGACCCATCAGCTTCAGCAACACGGCGTCGGCGGCGAACAGCTTGGCCACCTCGTCCTCGCCCATGGCGTGGCCGCCGTATTTGATCACGACCGTCTCACGGTCGTAGATCTGGATGTAGGGCAGCGCCTCGGCCAGGGTCTTGGCGGTGGCCCAACCCGCTTCTTCGGACTTGGTGATCAAGGCTCGGCCTCCGGATGCGCGGGGCGTGCGATAGCGGATGAGGGACGGCCTGTCACGCGGCGGGGCATGGGCAGGGAGTCTCGCTTCCGCTTTTGGGCCGGCGATCCGACGGATGGCGCGCCGCAAACCCGGCGGGACGATCGCCGGCGTAGGTCGCCAGCGCGCCGGACCGGATGCGAGCGGGCCATCCGGGCCGATCGCCGCCGGACAGGCCCCGCACCTTGCCCGTAAACGGTGAAGAGGGCGCTTGATCGATGTGGCCGATGATCCATGCGGACAGTTTAGCGCCTGCCAAAGCGTGGGGGATAAATCCCCCCTCATCCGCCGAAAAGAGCGGGGTCGAACGTCTCGCAATGTCTCCATTTGTCTCCAGAGTATATGTCTCCAGAGTCTCGCTTTCCCGGAGCCCCGCATGGCCGTCCAGACCACCACCTTCGCCAGCTTCGACGGCGCGCCGATCGCGGTGCATACGCTCGGCGAGGGCCGACCGACGCTGATGCTGCACGGGTTCATCGCCGGTGCGGACCTGAACTGGGTGCAGCCCGGGATCGCCGCCAAGGTGGCCGCGGCTGGGCGGCGGGTGATCATGCCCGACCTGCGCGGCCACGGGCAGTCGGCGGCCCCGACCGACCCGGCCAGCTGGCCGGGTGATGTCCTGGCGATGGACCAGGAGGCGCTGATCAGCCACCTGGGCCTCACCGACTACGACCTGGTCGGCTATTCGCTCGGCGCGCGGACGGCGGTCCGGATGCTGGTCCGCGGCTCCCGGCCGAAACGGGTGGCGCTGGGCGGCATGGGCGACAGCGGCGTGCTGAAGGCCGGGGCTCGGGCGGCGATGTTCGAGGACTCGATCCGCAACGGCGAGAACGCCGCCGACCCGCGCGCCGGCAAGATCATCCAGGCCAGAATCCGCCAGGGCGGCTTCAAGCCCGAGGCCCTGCTCGGAGTACTGGCCAGTTTCGTACCCACCACCGGGGCCGACCTCGCGGCGCTGGACCTGCCGATCCTCGCCGTCAGCGGCGAGAAAGACGATGACAACGGTTCCGCCGAAGGCCTGGCGACGCTGCTGCCTCAAGGTGTGGCGAAGCGCGTGCCCGGCGACCACCTCAGCGCCGTGAGCGAGCCCGCGCTGGCTGATGCGATCGTGGCGTTCCTCGAGGGCTAACGGTCTTTGAGAGCGTGGAAGATGCGGAGGACGGCCACAAGTCGCGCTTCCACGACGTATTTGATGACGTAGTGCTGGGTTCCTACACGCACCTGGAGCTCACGCACGCCCGGCGTCGCGGTGGGCGCCCCTCGCTCCGGGAACTGCTCGAGACTGCGCAGGGCTGCATCGATCGCAGCGCGTGTCTTCGGCCATGTAGCGGGCCTGGACGCCAGATAATCGGCGAGACGCGGAAGATCACGCCAGGCTCGGGGGGGCGAGCCTCACGACGTAGATCAAGCCTTTTCGGCCCTGCGGTCTGCGATCAGCTGGTCCAGTTCAGCCATGGCTTCCTCGATGGAATGGCTTTCGCCTGTCCGGCGATACTCTTCTAGAGCTGCGAGGCTTTCGGCATCCACGTCGTCTGACCACGTGGATGCGGATTTCGACACGCCTGGATCGCTCGCTTCGCGCGCCGGTTCGGCAGCAGGCGGTTTTCCAGCGTTGGCCATGGATCGACCGTACGCCTCCCTGACGCTTGCGCCCAGCTCTACCGGAACGGCGGCTCGTCGAATGCCCGCAACTTTCGCGAGTGCAGGTTCGGCCCCTCCTCCCGCAGCAGATCCACCGTGGCGATGCCGATCTGCAGATGCTGGCTGATGGCGCGTTCGTAGAAGGCGTTGGCTTGGCCGGGCAGCTTGATCTCGCCGTGCAGCGGCTTGTCCGACACGCAGAGCAGCGTCCCGT
>JAZJXN010000048.1:0-546 GCA_040390885.1 Pseudomonadota bacterium
GCGAGATCCCGGGCCAGATCCCCCGGGTAATGGCGGGCGTCAGCGAGCCCGAAGCGTCCGGAAGGTGATCGAATAGCGCAGCGCCTCGACCTCGGGGATGCTGTGCTCCCAGTCTGTCCGCGCTTCGCCGGAAATCAGATATGCCGAGCGCGGCGCGAGCGTCAGCGTGCGCCGCTCCCAGCCTGTGTCCTTCGGCCGCCGCAGCCGGAACCGGCAGGGCGAGCCCAGTGACACGCCGACAATCTTGCCGAACTCGGGGCGGTCGCGATGCCAGCCGATTGGGGCGCCAGGCGCGTACTCGGTCACCAGAACCTGCTGCAGGTCTTCCGCCGCCATGCCGGCGAAGGCTGCGGCCCGGTCGCGCACCGGCAGCAGCAGCGCCGGGATGGGCGTCGACGGCTGCACCGCGCCGCGGGCGACGTCGGGCCGCTCGCCGAAGGATGTCACCCGACGCCTGCCCAGATATCCGCGGAATGCGAACGGCGTGAAGTCGAACCCCGCGAAACCGGTCAGCAGCGCTGTCTCTTCGGCCCTCGTCAGCAGTTC
>JAZJXN010000048.1:556-4752 GCA_040390885.1 Pseudomonadota bacterium
AGGATCGCGGCGACTCTGCCGCGCGGCGACCGGTCGCATCCCGCCGCCGTCTGGCGGCCCCATTTGCAGCCCACACCGCCCGACCGCTTGCCTTCCCAACTGTTCCGGATCCTTCATGCAGACCTCTTTCAGGATGGTGCTGACGGCCCTCGCGCGCCGCGCCTATGTGCCCGCCGCGATCGCGCTCTCGTTCTTTGGTCTCGCCGTCGCCGCGGCCCAACCGGGCCCGGTTCATGCCCGGAGCGCGGTCGAGAAGGCTGTGGCCCGCCTGAACAAGGCCAGGCCGGCCCGCATCCCCCTGGAGAAGGTCATCGTCTGGCGCGGCCTCGACATCGACGGCGACGGCGCGGCCGACTTCATCAATCCGACCGGCGCCGCGCCGCGCACCCACGACCACTTCGGCTCGGGCGCCTTCGGGGCCCGGCGCGACGGCGGCAGCCGCAGCCACGAGGGCGTCGACTACGGCGCGGTCGCCAACCAGGCCGTGCGCGCGCCGATCTCCGGCTATGTGACGAAGATCGGCTACGCCTACGGCGGCGATGACAGTCTGAAGTTCGTCGAGATCACCAACCCCGCGCTCGGCTACGTCGCCCGCACCTTCTACATCGACCCGCTGGTCAAGGTTGGCGACATCGTCCGGCTGGGCGGCCGGATCGGCACGGCCGAAAGCCTGCAGTCCCACTACCCGGGAATCACCGACCACGTGCATCTCGAGATCATGGATCCGACGCAGCGTCGCATCGACGCCGGAAGGGTCATCACCGCGCGCCTGGTCCTGCGTCCGGCGACCCAGGCAGGGTGATTCCCACAGCTGTCGGCGCCCGCTGACGCGCTAAGGTCAGGCGGGGGCCCCGAAGGGGAAATATCTTACATCTGGGGAGGAAAATGGTGGGTGCAGTAGGATTCGAACCTACGACCCGCTGATTAAGAGTCAGCTGCTCTACCAACTGAGCTATGCACCCATTCCCGTCGCCGTTCTTTCCAGACCGGCGGCAAGGGCGCGGAACATACTCGAATAGTTTTCGGACGCAAGGGCGATAAACGTGGCGAAGCGAGACATCACCGGAGCGGTCGATTTTCCCTATCTCGAGCAGTTCGCCGCGGGGGATACGACGGTGGTCGACGAGGTCCTCGGATTGTTCGAGGAACAGGCCCGGATGTGGTCGCCGATGCTCGAATCCTCGTCCGAGGGCTGGCGCGACGCGGTCCATACCGTGAAGGGCGCCTCGCTTGGGGTCGGGGCGCATGCGCTGGCTCAGGCCTGCGCGCGGGCGGAGGCCGAGGGCACGGCGGTGCTGCCCGATGTGCATGCGGCCCTCGACGCCGCCCTGTTCGACATCGCCGCCTATCGCCACGAGGCCGCGCTGCGCTCGCTGAAGGGCTGAGCTATCGCCGCCAGGTCGAGGCGCGGCGCGCCGAGAGTTGGGCCAGGAAGGCGTCGTGGCTCTCGGCTCCCTTGAGGTCGGCGATGCGGCTGGCCAGGGATTCGGCATCCTGCAGCCAGGCCTCGGCCTGGTCCTGCAGGCCCTTGTCGCGCAGCGCCGCCACCAGGGCGGCGCGGAGCAGCAGCAGGGCTGCGAGCGGATAGCGGCCTTCCAGCCGGTTGGCGTGCGCGACCAGCGGCTCCGGCTCGCCCTCGATCTCCGACCTTCGCGTCAGGATCATCGCCGAGGCTTCCGGCAGCGCCGGCCACTCCATCAGGAAATCCAGCGCCACGCCGAACTTGCGGTGCGCAGCGGCGAACTCCAGCGCCCTGTCGGCGGCGACCACGTCGTCGAAGTCGGACAGCCGCTTGAGATAGGCGCGCAGGGGATCGGGCGAGAGGGTCTGTTCGAAGGCGGCCCAGCGCTCGGCCTGGGCCGCGTCGACCTGGCCGTCCGCGTCCAGGGCGTCGATATAGACCTCCTGCCAGGCGCTCATGCCCGGAACGTCGGCGTCGCCGCGGCCGAGCCCGAACCGGCCGCCCTTGTTGCGCGGGTCGGACACGGCCAGCGCCTTCAGGGCCTCGTCGACCCGGCCGGCGGCCAGCAGGCGGCCGGCGATGGCGGCGCCGGTGCTGGGATCGACGCGAAGATTGGCCGGCACGGTGTCGATGAACGCGTCGGCGTCGCCGGCGGCATCTGCGACGGCTCGCAGGATCTGCGGCGCGGGCCGATGCGCGGGACGCGCCTCCATCACCACCTGCAGCGACGCCTGCAGGGCCTTGCCGAACTCGGCGCCGAGCGCGGGCAGGGCGATGGCGAGCCAGCCGGCCCAGACCGTGCGCCCGCGCAGCAGCCGGTCGGCCAGCGGCCCCGCGAGGGCTAGCGGCGCCGGCGTCGCCTCGGCCAGGCTGGCGAGGTCCTCGGCGGCGGCGGTGAAGACGGCGTCCAGCTCGCCCTTGGGATCCTTCACCCGGAGCGACAGGCCGTCTGACAGGTCGAGGAAGGCGAGCAGCCGGGCCATGGCCGCCGGCGCGTCCAGCGCGCCCAGTCGCAAGGCGATCACCCGGCGCAGGCCGTGCAGGTCGACGATCATCTCGCCGCGCTTGCGCCAAGACACCCGCGCCTTGCTGGCGTCGAGCGACAGCAGGCGCTTGTCGATCTCGGCCGCGAGATCGGCGGCGCCCACCTCGGCGGCCAGTTCCATGCGCAGGCGGCGCTTGAGATTGGGTTGGCTGTCTGAGAGCTCGAGCAGCAGGGCGGCCAGCCGCTCCGGGCCCATGGCCTCGAGATTGGCCGCGGTCAGGCGCTTGGAGGCTGCGGCGGGCCGCTTGCTTGCCCGAGGCGCCATCCTAGGTCCGGATCTTGTCCCAGGCGCCGAATTCGTAGGCGATGCAGCGGTCGATCATGGTCCGCCACACCGGCTCGGCGATGGCTTCCGAAAGGCCGGCCTCGCGCGCGGCGGCGCGCACCTTGGTGACCACGTCCTCGATCCGGGCGCGGTCATGGACGATGCCGCGGTCGCCCTTGATGCGGGCGGCCGCGTCCATGTAGCCCTGACGCTCGGCCATGATGGTCACCAGCAGCCGGTCGAGGGCGTCGACGCCCTGACGGACCTCAGCCATGGTCGTGCAGTCGGAAGGGGCGACGCGCTCATCTCCACCGAAGGAGACAGGGGCCGCGGTCAGAACATCTTTCGCCACGTCAGATACCGGAACCGTTGTCCATGGTCTGGAGGGCGGCCTCATGGGCTGCGGCCTCCTCGGTGAGCCAGGAGACGAAAGCCTTCACTTGAGGCAGCCGTCCCTTGGTCTTGGGATGGACGACGTAATAGGCGAAGTCGACGGCGGTGGCGATCTGAAACGGCGTCACCAGTCGGCCGGCGTCGAGGTCCAGAACCACCGAGCCAACCACCTCGTCCTGGGTATCGACCCGGACCTCGGCGTGCCAGGCTCCAGACCGAGGAAAGAACATCCGCCCGCCGAAAACGCTGTCGCCGTTGACGGTCAGCATCAGGTCGACCCGTTCGTTGGGGAGATGGGTGCGCCGCGGGGGCCGAGGGCCTTCTTGTTTTGGGACGGGGGGATCGGCTTGGCGTTGACGGGCGTCTCTCCCAGATTCGTCTTCCCCTTGATCCCCGGGTCGATGACAGGGGCCTTGCTGACAGTCTTCGTCTGGCGCTTGGCGCCGGAGGGGACGTTCTCGATGAATTTGAAGTGAACGACCTTCGACCCTTCGAACGGGCCCGGTCTAGGGAACGTGATCCCCACCAGCGCGCCGGTCGCGATCCCGCGCCGCTCGAGCGCCGGATGGTAGACGTCCATCGCGACCGCCGCGACCTTCGCCTTCTTCTGCGGCCGCCGCCAGACGAAGTCCTCGATCGCCTGGAGCTCGTCGTCCTGCGCCCGCGTCCACGTGACGCACGAGATCTCGAACGGCCCAGGACGGTATCCCTTGAGCGTCAGGGTGGACCCGTCCTTGCCGTCGGGGTTCTTGTTGTCGATGCCGATCTGTGTGAGGCCGTCGAGCACCTCACAGATACCAGGCAGGCGAAGGCCCGAGATGAAGGCCACGTCCCATGGGTGATCCGAGAACGTCTGGTTGATGGTCCGCAGCGCCGTCCCGCTGCCAGATGTCAGCGACGTCTCGCCTTCGATCCCGCTCTCCCAGAACGCCGACCCGGCCATCAGACCGCCCCGCTTTCCGAGTTCGCCTGTTCGAAGGCGCCCAGGAGCATCGACGAGGTCAGAGCCGATCGCACGCGCACGGCACGGG
>JAZJXN010000049.1:0-1226 GCA_040390885.1 Pseudomonadota bacterium
CTCGGCGGCTACCTCTCGGTCGGCGCGCTGATCTACATCGGCTACGGCTACTGGAACTCGCGTCTCGGCAAGGGCCTGCCCCAGATCGACGACGACGGTCCCGGACCGAGCCCTATGGACGCCCAGCTGCACGGCATCGGCGACAGCAACAAGCCGGACTAGCGCCGCTAAGACCACGACACGGAAAAGGCCCGGGAGCGATCCCGGGCCTTCTTCGTTGTCGCGCCCCCTTTATTCCGACCGCCCGAACACCGATCATAGGGCCATGACCGAGACTCCCGAGCCCCCGATCCGCGCCGTCGTCGCCCCCGTCACGCCGTTGCAGCAGAACTGCACGGTGGTGTGGTGCACCAAGACGAAGAAGGCCGCCGTCATCGATCCGGGCGGCGAGGTCCCGCGCCTGCTCGCCGCCATCCAGCAGCAGGGTCTGACGGTCGAGAAGATCTGGATCACCCACGGCCACCTCGACCACGCCGGCGGCGCCGCCGCCCTCAAGGCCGCCACCGGCGCGCCGGTCGAGGGCCCGCACCGTGACGACCAGTTCTGGATCGACCAGATCCCGGAGAGCGGCGCGCGCTACGGCATCACCGACGCCGAGGCCTTCACCCCTGATCGCTGGCTCGAAAATGGGGACGTCGTCACGCTCGGCGAGACGCAGTTCGAGGTCTACCACTGCCCCGGCCACACCCCGGGCCATGTCATCTTCTTCCATCGCGAGGCCCGGTTCGCGCAGGTCGGCGACGTGCTGTTCAAGAACTCGATCGGCCGTACCGACTTTCCGAAGGGCAACTACGACGACCTGATCGAGGCCATCACAGGCCGGCTGTGGCCGCTGGGCGACGACGTCGCCTTCGTGCCCGGCCATGGCCCGATGAGCACCTTCGGCGCCGAGCGCAAGACCAACCCCTTCGTCGCCGACGTGATGCTGGGCGGGGGCGACCGGTCGTCGGTCGACACCGAAACGGTCCCCAAGCGCTACACGTGAGACCCCGCGTCGCGGGCCGTGTTGCAGCGTTGAAATCCCGGCGCCATCTGCGGCGCTCACAACGGGCGGCATGGAGCTAGTGATGGAAAAGCCCGCGCCCGTCGCCGAGGAAGCCGGCGCCCGGATCCTGATCGTCGACGACGATCCGGGGATTCGCGATGTCATCGGCGAGTTTCTCGGCCGCCACGGCTATCGCATCAGCGAGGCGTCGGACGCCCGTGGCATGGAGATCGCGTTGCAG
>JAZJXN010000049.1:1236-4280 GCA_040390885.1 Pseudomonadota bacterium
GGCTCGTAAACCTCCTCGTAGGCGTCAACCGTCCCGTCGACCTGATCGTCCTCGACGTCATGATGCCCGGGGAGGACGGCCTCTCGGTCTGCCGCCGGATCGCCGGACAGCCCGGCGGGCCCGGCATCGTCATGCTGTCCGCCATGGGCGAGGATACCGACCGCATCGTCGGCCTGGAGCTCGGGGCCGACGACTACCTCCCCAAGCCCTGCAATCCGCGCGAACTCCTGGCCCGCGTCCGCGCCGTGCTGCGCCGCCGGCAGGACAGCAAGGGCGATGGCGATCCGCGTGGCGCATCCTGCGAGTTCTCCGGCTGGCGGCTGGACCTGGTGCGGCGGGAACTGCGCTCCGCCCAGGGCGTGATCGTCAACCTGTCGAGCGGGGAGTTCTCCCTGCTCCGCGCCTTCGTCGAGCGGCCGCAGCGGGTGCTGACCCGCGACCAGTTGCTCGACATGGCCCGCGGTCCCGACACCGAGGCCTACGACCGCGCCATCGACGTCCAGATCAGCCGTCTGCGCAAGAAGCTCGACGACGGCAGCGGGGCAGAGATCATCCGCACCATCCGCAACGAGGGCTACATGTTCTCGCCCAAGGTCATCCGCCAGTGATCCAGCGGTTCGGGCGCGGCGCGCCGCTGTTCGTCCAGGTGCTGGCGCTGGTCGTGGTCAGCCTGGTCGCGGCGCACGCGATCTCGACGGCGGTGATCTTCTCCCTGCCGCCGCCGCCGCCCGAAATCTATCGCCTGTCCGAGATCGCCCGCGCCCTGCGCGCGCCCGGCGTCACGCCGGTCGCGGAAGGCCGGCCGCTGATCGTCAAGGCCAGGGCCCAGCCGCCCGAAGAGCGCCCGCTGGTTCGCAAGGGCCGCTGGCGCGAGGACTTCCGGCTTCACCTGGCCCAGACTCTGAACGTCGACCCGGCCGACGTCCTGATCGAAACCCAGGGGCCGCGGCGGATGTTCATCCAGACCATGCAGGCCGAGCGCCCGCCCGGCGCCCGCCCCGGCCCGCCCAGCGGCGGCCCGCCGCCGAACTTCCGCGAGCGCATGCCCGACGGTCCCGGCGGTCGCAGCGGCCGCTCGCTGCGCATCCAGACGGACGAGCGGGTGATCTTCGCGCCCTTCAAGATCGGGGTCCGGCAGCCCGACGGCCAGTGGCTGATCGCCAAGCCCAAGCCGACGTTCCGGCTGGAATCCTGGCAGGGCCACATCCTCCTGACGCTGCTGCTGTCGGCGCTGGCCATCTCGCCGCTGGCCTGGCTGTTCGCCCGGCGACTGGCCGCGCCGATCGCCGTCTTCGCGGAAGCCGCCGAGCGGCTGGGCCGCGATCCCCGGGCCGCGCCCTTGGAAGTCGCCGGCTCAAGCGAGGTCGCCGCCGCCGCCGAGGCCTTCAATCGCATGCAGGAGCGCCTGCGGCGCTACGTCGACGACCGCACGGCCATGGTCGGCGCCATCGCCCACGACCTGCGCACGCCGCTGACCCGCCTGCGCTTCCGTATCGAGGCCGCGCCGGACGAGATTCGCGGCAAGCTGGCCGCCGACATCGATCAGATGGATGCGATGATCTCGGCGACGCTCAGCTTCGTCCGCGACACCAGCCGCGCCGGACTTCGCGAGAAGCTGGAGCTCTCGTCCCTGGTCGAGAGCGTCATCGACGAAGCGGCCGAGACCGGCGCCGACGCCACCGCCCTCGCCTCCGAAAAGCTGGTCATCGAAGGGGACCCTCTGGCCCTGCGCCGGCTGCTGGCCAACCTGGTCGAAAACGCGATCAAGTACGGCGTCCGCGCCCGCGGCCGGGTCTTCGCCGAGGACGGCTGCGCCATCGTCGAGATCGAGGACGATGGGCCAGGCGTGCCGGCCGCCGAGCTGGAGCGGGTGTTCGAGCCCTTCTACCGCCGCGAACCGTCGCGCAGCCGCGAGACCGGCGGCGCCGGCCTTGGCCTCGCCGTGGTTCGCTCGATCGCGAGAGCGCATGGCGGCGACGTCACCCTGGCCGATCGGCCGGGGGGCGGACTGACGGCGCGCGTCTCGCTGCCGCTCTAGACGCCATCGCTTCGCCCTGACCTACTGTGCGCCCGAGTCTGGAACCCGCATGACGCCTCGCGCCCTCGCCCTGTTGCTTCTGTTGTCGGCCGCCGGCCCGGCCCTGGCGCAACCCGATCTGCCGCCGTCCGAAGCGCCGCAATCGACCGCCCAGCCGACCCCGCCGCCGACGGAGCTGCTGTCGCCGCCGCTGCCGGTGGAGACGCCGTTCGAGCGCCCCGAAGAGCAGGTCTTCATCAGTCCGGCGGGCGAACCGTTCCGCGCGCCCATCGCCCAGCCCTACCCGGTCGCCGCATGGTTCGCCCGAGCCGACGCGGACAAGGACGGGGTCATCACCCAGGCCGAGTTCGTCGCCGACTCCCTGGCCTTCTTCGACGTGCTCGACACCGACAAGGACGGCAAGGTCGATGGCTTCGAGAGCAGCGACTACGAGAAGGACGTCGCGCCCGAGATCAGCGGCGTCATGCGTCGGCCGGATGCCGGTCGTGGCTCGGGCGGTCGCGGCGGATGGAACCCGTTCAGTCGCGCCGACGCCATGTGGGGCCGCGGGCCGACGGCCCAGATTGGCGGCGGGCGCGGTCCGGTCTCGCGTCGGCAGGGCGCCGCCCAGTACGGCCTGCTCAACGAACCACATCCCGTCCGCGGCGCCGACGCCGACCTCGACAGCCGTGTGTCCCGGTCCGAGGCGGACGCTGCCGCCCGACGCCGGTACCAGCTGCTGGACACCGTCGGCGGCGGCCGCCTGTCGCTGGCCGACCTCCCGCTGACGCCGGCCCAGCGGGCCTTCCAGCCGCCGCCCGACAAGCGCTGACTGCAAAGCGCTGAAATCCGACTGCAACCTGAGCCGACTACGCGTTCAGTCTGCATTCAAGCGCGCGCCGCTATCCGGGACCACATGAGCCTCAACACCGCCTCCAAGCCCCGCCGCAAGACCTCACTGCCGCGGCCGGTCGGCTATGCCCTGACGGCCGTCGTCGCCCTCGGCCTCGCCTTCGGCGCCTGGCAG
>JAZJXN010000050.1:0-1222 GCA_040390885.1 Pseudomonadota bacterium
CCAGGCCAGCGCCGACGCCGTCGCGGCCGAGCCCGGTGCCGCCGGTGATGACGCCCTCACGTCCGGCCGCGACGCCGAGCCCGCTGCCGGGCCGTCCGACGGCGCCGATGCTGCCGACCGACCGACCGCCGACGCTGAGCGACAGCGAGGTCGCCGAACTCGGTCGCGGCCGCTTCCAGTGGCCGGTGCGCGGCGAGGTCATCTCGAGCTACGGCCCGAAGGGCGCCGGGCGTCGCAACGACGGTCTCGACATCGCCGCGCCCTCGGGCACGCCGGTCCGCGCCGCCGCCGCCGGCAAGGTGGTCTATTCGGGTGGCGATGTGCCCGGCTTCGGCGTCACCGTTCTGGTTCAGCACGAAGATGGCTGGGTGACGGTCTACGGCAATCTGCAGAAGGCCGAGGTCAGGATGCAGCAGTCGATTCCGGCCGGCTACCAGATCGGCGCGGTCGGTCAGACCGGCGGCGCCGCTCAGACCCAGCTGCACTTCGAGGTCCGCTACTCGCCGTCGCCGAAGTTCAAGGCCAAGGCCATCGACCCGGCGCTGGTGCTTCCGCGCTGACAGACACGGTAATCCTCCCCGCCGAGCGACGCGAAAGCGGCGGGGGGGGATCGGTCTTGAGCTACAGCAGCAGGCCCCACAGCCGCACGTCACGCCGGTCGCCGTCGCGGTCGACGTGGCCGCGCATGTAGCCTTCCTGTTCGAACCCGAGCTTGTGCAGCAGCTTCTCGGACGCGTTGTTGCCGACCAGGGTGCGCGCCCACAGCCGGCGCAGGCCCCGGGACGCGGCATGGCCCAGCACCGCCTGCATGGCCTCGTAGCCGTAGCCCTGGCCCCAGGCGGGGCGGCTGAGCATGAACCCGACTTCCGCCCGGTGGTGGCGCCAGTCGATGTCCGAGAGGTCGCAGCTGCCCAGGTAAGCCCCGTCGGCGCTGGTGCGCACAGACCAGTACAGCGCCTCGTCACGCGACATCTCGGCGACCCGGCCCTCGATGAACGCCGCGGTGAGATCGGGGTCCTCGATGGCGGCCGTGTCCATGTGGGCCATCACCTCCGGGTCGGCCATGACCGGATAGGCCAACGGCGCATCCGCCGCGGTGACAGGGGTCAGGATCAGGCGTTCAGTCTCGAGAATCATGGACTTGCGAAAGCTCCAGCCACCCTCCAGCTATGGCGTGGCCGTTTCTGGAGTGCTAGAGGGGCCGCTTCGTTTCGACCGGTTG
>JAZJXN010000050.1:1232-1515 GCA_040390885.1 Pseudomonadota bacterium
TGGCGCCCAACGGACCTACAGACACCCATGCTTCTGCACATCCTGCTCGTCATCCACATCATCGTCTGCGTGTTCCTGATCGGCTTCGTGCTGATGCAGCAGTCGGAAGGCGGCGCGCTCGGCATGGGCGGCGGTCCGTCGGGCTTCATGACGGCCCGCGGCGCGGGCAATTTCATGACCCGCATGACCTGGATCCTGTTTGCGGTGTTCCTGGTCCTGAGCATCATCCTGACCCTGATCGCCGGCCGCGAGCGCGCCTCGAACTCGGTTCTGGGACGCGGCG
>JAZJXN010000050.1:1525-1837 GCA_040390885.1 Pseudomonadota bacterium
CCTCAACAAGTCCGTGACCCCGGCGCCGGGCGCCCCGTCGACCAGCACGCCGGCCCCGCTGACCGCGCCGGCGCCGCAGGTTCGCCAGCCCCTGGGCGGCTCCACCGCTCCGGGCTCGGCCGCCGACGGCCTGCTCGGGACGCCGGCTCCGGCGGCCCCGGCCACGGCGCCGCAACAGTAAGAATCATCGTTCTGTCGTTCTTAGGGGCGCCGATCTCGAATCGGCGCTAATCTGGATTCCCATGGCCCGGTACATCTTCATCACCGGCGGCGTGGTCTCCTCATTGGGAAAAGGTCTCGCGTCCGCCGCCC
>JAZJXN010000051.1:0-27021 GCA_040390885.1 Pseudomonadota bacterium
CCAAGGGCTACACCCCGACGGTCTTCACAGAGCTGCCCAAGCTGCTCGAGCGCGCCGGACCCGGCCCCGTGCGGCCCGACGGCACCACGGCGGGCCCGATCACCGGCCTGTTCACGGTGCTGGTCGACGGCGACGACCACAACGAACCGATCGCCGACGCCGTTCGAGGCATTCTCGACGGCCACATCGTCATGGAGCGCGGCATCGCCGAGCGCGGCCGCTTCCCCGCCATTAACGTGCTCAAGTCCATAAGCCGGACCATGCCAGGCTGCCAGACCCTGCACGAGCGCGAGGTGGTGAAGGCGGCGCGCCAGACCCTGGCCGCCTACGCCAACATGGAAGAGCTGATCCGCATCGGCGCGTATCGCGCCGGCTCGGACCCGCAGATCGACCGCGCGATCGCCCTGAACCCGTCCCTGGAAGCCTTCCTGTCCCAGGACAAGGAAGAAGCCACCAGCCTCGACGACAGTTTCGGCGGACTGGAGAGTATCCTCGTGAGTGACGCCTGATGAGTGCGATGGTTTCCCTGATCCGCATCTCGACCCACGAGGTCGAGACCCTGCAGAAGCGGTTGGCCGACATCGTCGAGCGTCGCACCCAGCGCGAAATCCAGCTCGTCCTGATCGAGGCCGAGGCCGAGTCGGAGCTGCAGCGTGCGCGCAGCGACGCCGAGGCCGGCTGGTACCTGATCGGCTTCCGGGACGGCATCCGCCAGCGCAAGGCGATGGTGCAGGCCGAGCTCGACGCCCTCGGTCTCGAAGAAGCGGGCGCCCGCGACGCCCTCGGCGAGGCCTTCGAGGCGCTCAAAAAGTACGAGCACGTCCTGACCGCCACCAAGACCGCCGCCCGCAAGGAAACCGCCCGCCGTGAAACCGCGGCGCTCGACGAACTCGGCCTGCGCCGGGTTGCGGCGAGGTGAGAGCGCCGTCTTCCATCGCGGGAGCAGCCACCGAACGCACCACGTCCGTGTTCCCGGCGAAGGCCGGGACCCTGGTACGGCCTGCGCCTTCCGTGAGTCCCAGCTGTACCCCCGTCGCCAGGGATGCCGATCATAGCCTCTCACGCCGCACGGTCCTCGCCGCCGGCCTCGCTCTGCCGCTCGCCGCCTGCGGCCGTGAACCCGCCGCCTCGCAGCCCGTCGTCGCCACGCCGCTGAAGGCGCTGGCGCCCTTCCCCATCGGCGTCGCGGTCAATGCGCGACAGCTGGAAGATCCCGCGGCCGCGGCGCTGGTCACGACTCACTTTTCGCAGATCACCGCCGACTGGCAGATGAAGATGGAGCAGATCGTCCAGCCGGATGGATCGTTCCGGTTCGACGACGCCGACATCATCGCCGCCTTCGCGCGACAGAACAGCCTGCGGCTCTTCGGCCATACGCTGGTCTGGTACGCCGACATCCCGGCGGCGTTCAAACAGCTGGACGAGAACCGCCAGAGCTTCGAGGCGGCGGTGCGCAACTACATCGCCGCCGTCGCCGGCCGCTATCGCGGTCAGGCGGTGGCCTGGGACGTAATCAACGAGCCGATCAAGGACGACGGCTCAGGCCCGCGCGACAGCCTCTGGAGCCAACGACTTGGCCAGACGGGGCACTTCCATGTGGCCTATGGCGCCGCCCGCGCCGCCGATCCGGACGCGCTGCTGTTCACCAACGACTATCACCTCGAGAGCAAGCCGGCGAAGCTGGCCAGCTACATGCGGCTGATCGAGCAGCTGCTGCGCGAGGGCGTGCCGCTCGACGGCATCGGCTGCCAGACTCACGTCGACGCCGACCTGCCGGCGGGCGCCATCACGCGGACGCTGAAGACGCTGGCCACCCTCGGCCTGCCGATTCATCTGTCGGAGATGGACGTGTCGGTGGTCCAGGGCGGGCTACTGTCGTCACGCCAGCAGGCGGAGCAGGCCCAGGCGCGGCTCTATGGCGAGGCGATGGACGCGTTCGCGGCCCTGCCCGAGCGACAGCAGTTCGCGTTCACCATTTGGGGACTGCGCGACAGGGACAGCTGGCTGAAGCGCGAGAACAAGGCCGACGCGCCGCTCCTGTTCGACGACGCGGGCCGGCCGAAACCGGCCTTCGCGGCGGTCGAACAGGCGCTGAGGCGCTAGAAGCTCGGCGGCGGGGTCGGGCCGCGGACGCCTTGTTCGGCGTCGTTGGCCTGACGAAGGGCGCGCAGATCTTCCGAAATGCGGAAGATGGCGACGTAGAACTCGCAGAACGACCGCCAGAGCATGATCAGCGCCACGCACACGAGCAGGCCGGCTACCGAGACCGGCAGCGCCAGCAGCTTGCCCATGATGTCTTCGTCGCTCAGGACGACGCCGACCGCCGCGCCGATGGCGCCGAACGCGCCCAGCACGATCACGCCGAGTCCCGCCCAGTAGATCAGGTGGATCAGCGGGCCGCTGATCAGACGATCGAAGGTCAGCAGATCCCAGAGGATGCCGCCGCCCGATCCGCGCTTTCTCGATTTGGGCGCCATGCGAACTCTTCCCCGACGGCTCTGTCGTCGCCGCCTCACCGCGGCATCTCTATCGGCGCGGATCGCCGGGAGCAACCGTGACGGAGGGCTCCGGCCGTCCAAGGACCGCCAGAGCCTGCGCGAGACGCGGCTACTGTGTCTTCGTGGACGCGGAAGCGCGCATCTGCGCCTCGCTCATGTTGCTGACGGCGATGCCGCCGCTGACCGTCAGAACGGTGGACGGGACAGTGATGACGCCGGTGCTGGTCTTGATCCGGGCGTTGCCGGAGGCGTCGACCCCGGCGACCGTTCCGATCTCGGCGCCGTTGCGGTCGCGCACCGAGGTCCCGGGCGACAGCGAGGCCGAGGCGGCGGCGTTGGCGCTGGCGTCGGACGCGCTGTCGACAGCATCGTTCGCCCTGTCCTGGGCCCTGCGGGCTGCCGCCTTGCCGGCGTCGGTGGTATCGCCAACGGCGTCGGCCGCGCGTTCGGTGGGGAGGTCGGGGCTGATCACCTGGCCACTGGCGCCGACCTGGCCGGCGACCCCGCCGACGGTTGCGCCGACCGCGCCGCCGGCGCCGCCGACAACCTGGGCCGCGGCGACGCCGCCGAGGGCGAGGGCCGCGACGGCCCCCAGAAGTGTGGTTGTGCGATACATGTGTCGCTCCCTGTTCTCGCCCCCGACCAGAGGCGGATTAACCGACCGCCGTCGTGGGGGTTCCCTCGGGACACGCTTGCGGGGCAGGCGGCGACACCGATACCGTGGCCAAAAGCGCCACAGGGAAACGCCGCCATGAGCACCGAAGACCGCATCTCCGTGACCATCGAGAACGGGGTCGCCGACGTCCGTCTGGTCCGGGTCGACAAGATGAACGCCCTCGACGACGCCATGTTCTCGGCGCTGATCGAGACCGGTGAGCGGCTCAAGGCCGACCCGGCCGTGCGCGTGGTCGTGCTGTCCGGCGAAGGTCGCGCCTTCTGCGCCGGACTCGACATGGGCAACTTCGGCAAGATGGCCTCGGGCGAGCGCAAGGGCGGCTCCGAGACCCTGGTCACCGCCGACCGCACCGAGGGCGGCAGCAACCGCGCCCAGCACGCTGTGCTGGTCTGGCGTGAGATTCCCGTGCCGGTGATCGCGGCCATCCACGGCGTCGCCTTCGGCGGCGGCTTCCAGCTCGCGCTCGGCGCCGACCTGCGCTTCATCACCGCCGACACCCGGATGTCGGTGATGGAGATCAAATGGGGCCTGGTGCCCGACATGGCCGGGCTGGTGCTGATGCGCCAACTGGCCCGCGACGACGTCATTCGCGAACTGACCTACAGCGGCCGCCAGTTCAGTGGCGAGGAAGCGCTCGCCTTCGGCTTCGCCACCCGCATCTGCGCCGATCCGCGCGCCGACGCCCTGGCCCTGGCCGCCGAGATCGCCGCCAAGAACCCGCACGCTATCCGCGCCGACAAGCGCCTGTTCGAGGTCGCGGCCAAGGGCGACCAGAAGGCCACCCTGCTCGCCGAGTCCGTCGAGCAGACCAAGCTCATCGGCTCGCCCAACCAGGTCGAGGCGGTCATGGCCAACATGCAGAAGCGCGCGCCCACGTTCGTGGACTAGGACGGAGGGGACATGCCCCCTAAGGGTGCATGTCCCTGCTTCACCGTGAAATCGCCTTCCCCACCGCCCCGCCGATGGCGCCGGTGACGCCGGAACTCAGCGTGCCGAGCAGCAGGATTTCCCGCGCCGTGTCGCCCCACAGCACCGAGGCGCCGATGCCGATCAGGGCGCAGACAGCGCCGGCGATCACCCCGCCGAGCAGGCTGTCGGGCCAGCTGCCCTTCGCCGCGCGGGCGTAGAGCAGGCCGGCGACCAGCGAGATCGCCAGCCCGCCAAGCATGAAGACATTGTCGCGCACGAACGGGACGAAGTGGCCGGCGACGATCATCGCCAGCTGCAGAACGGTTCCGATGAGCGTCGCGTTGATCAGGGCCTTGCGGTTCATTGAGCCTCCCCCTTCAAGGGCGCGCCGCGCAATCGGCCGGGCGCGGGGGCAAGCTTGGCAGACCATTGGTATTTGACCAAGCGTCGCGCAAAGTGAACCCCGCCGGCTCGCGCCGACGGGGTCCTGAAGGTCGTGGAGGCGAGGCCTACTTCTGAGGCTTCGCGGAGGCCTTGATCTCGGCCTTGGTCTGGGCGCTGACGGTGTCGCCGCCGCTGCTGGTGAGGTTGCCCGCCGGCACGCCATAGAGGGCGCCGTCGATCTGCAGGACGACCACAGGGCCGGTGTCGCCCTCGCTGACGCCCTGGATAACGCCGACGTCGGCGCCCGTCGCGTCCTTCACGGCAGCGCCAGCCTGGAATGCCGTCCCGGCGGTCGCGGAGCTCGGCGTGGCTGCGGATTCAGCGGCGGGTGGATTGGTGGCTTCGGCAGGAGTCGGTTCCTGCGCGTTGGCGGCGAAGGTGAAGGAAGCCGCGCCGGCGGCGGCGAGAAGCAAGGTCCGGTAAGTCATGGAGGGTAAAATCCTACGTGACGCCCCCCGGCCCATGGCGAACCAACGCGGCATTCCGCAACCGGTTCCAAAAAAAAAATCGGCATACGAGTCGGCTAGACCTGCCCGACTGTTTTCAGGCGTGCCTTGGGGTGGACCTCGTTCTGACTCATCACAACGGTCTGGCCGCGGAAGCGTTCAATGATCGAGCGCGCGTAGGGGCGGACCAGCGGGCTGGTCAGAAGCACCGGCGAGTCGCCGGCCAGGGCGGCGCGCTCGAAGGCTTCGCGAACGCCCCGAATGAATTCCTGCAGCTTGCTCGGCGCCATCGCCAGCTGCTTGTCTTCGCCAGGGCCGAGCAGGGCCTCGGAGAAGGCCACTTCCCAGTCCGGCGACAGGGTGACGATGGGCAGCGAGCCATCGTCGCCACGGTTGGCCCAGCACAGCTGCCGGGACAGCTTGGCGCGGACCGACTCGACCAGCGAGGTGATCGAGGAGGTGTGGGGCGCGGCCTCGGCGACCCCTTCGAGGATGGCCTGCAGGTCGCGGATCGAGACCCGCTCGCGCAGCAGCGCCTGCAGCACCCGCTGGAAGGTCGTGCCGGTGACGATCGCGGGAATGACGTCGTCGGCCAGCTTCTTCTGGTCGGGGGCCAGTTCCTTGATGAGCTTCTGGACCTCCGCGTAGGACAGCAGGTCCGACATGTTGTCCTTGAGGATCTCGGTCAGGTGCGTGGTCAGCACCGTGGCCGGGTCGACGATGGTGTAGCCGCGGAAGGTCGCCTCTTCCTTGAGGTTGTCGTCGATCCAGGTGGCGGGCAGGCCGAAGGCCGGCTCGCGGACGTGGTCGCCGGGCAGTTCGACCTGGCCGCCGCGCGGGTCCATGGCCATCAGCGAACCGATCCGGACCTCGCCGGCCCCGCTCTCCATCTCCTTGATCCGGATCGCGTAGCCCTGGGTCGGCAGGCGCATGTTGTCGAGGATCCGCACGGGCGGCATGACGAAGCCGAAGTCGGCCGCCAGCGTCTTGCGCAGGGCGCGGATCTGGTCGGTGAGCTTGCGCCCGTCGAGGTCGTTGATCAGCGCCAGAAGGCCGTAGCCGAGCTCGATCTTGATGTCGTCGATGGCCAGGGAGGCGGCGATCGATTCCTCCTCGGTCTCGGGCGCCAGCGGCATTTCCTCGATCTTGATCTCGGGGATGACCGGCGCGTGCGAGCGGCGCCAGGCCAGGGCCCCGGACGCCACCGCCAGGATCAGGAACGGCACGATCGGCATGCCCGGGATGATCGCCAGCACGCCGGCGGTGGCCGAGACCATGCCGAGGCTGACCGGGTTCATGGCCAGCTGCGTCACCAGCGCCTTGTCGGCGGCGCCCTCGACCCCGGCCTTGGACACCAGCAGGCCGGCGGCGATCGAGATGATCAGGGCCGGGATCTGGCTGACGAGGCCGTCGCCGACGGTCATCAGGGTGTAGGTGGTCGCCGCCTGGCCGGCCGGGATGTCATGCTGGATGATCCCGATCAGCATGCCGCCGACGATATTGATGGCGACGATCACCAGGCCGGCGATGGCGTCGCCCTTCACGAACTTGCTGGCGCCGTCCATGGCCCCGAAGAAGGTGGATTCCTGCTCCAGCTCCTTGCGGCGGGTCTTGGCGGTCTCCTGGTCGATCAGGCCCGACGACAGGTCGGAGTCGATCGCCATCTGCTTGCCGGGCATGGCGTCGAGGGTGAAGCGGGCCGACACCTCGGCGATGCGGCCCGAACCCTTGGTGACGACGACGAAGTTCACCAGCACCAGGATCGCGAACACGATCAGGCCGATGATGTAGCTGCCGCCCATCATCAGCTCGCCGAACGCCTTGATCACCTGGCCGGCCCCGTGGGCGCCCTCGTGGCCATGGCCGAGGATCAGCCGCGTCGAAGCCAGGTTCAGGCCAAGCCGGAACAGCGTGGTGACGAGCAGCACGGTCGGGAAGGCGGTGAACTCGAGCGGCTTCTTGATCAGCAGCGCCGTCATCAGGATCAGGATCGAGCTGCCGATCGACAGCACCAGCAGCATGTCGAGCAGGAACGGCGGGATCGGCAGGATCAGCAGCACGACGATGCCGACGATGCCGACAGCCAGGCCGACCTCGCCACGCGCCACCCAGCCCCAGACGTCGCGGGCGCTGGTGCGGTTGGAGATCGGGCTCAGGCCGAGGTCAGCCATTACTAAAATCCGCTCGGATAATGAAAAGCTACGCCGCGCTGCTCAGGCCCGCCTGCGGGGCAGGCACGGAGACGCCGGCTTCGGAGTATTCCTTCAGCTTGTTGCGCAGGGTGCGGATCGAGATGCCGAGGATGTTGGCCGCATGGGTGCGGTTGCCGATGCAGTGGCTCAGGGTGTCGAGGATCAGCTGTTGCTCCACCTGGGCCACGGTCTGGCCGACGAAGCCGCGGCTGACCGCGTCCGCCGCCATCGACGCCGTGCGGGCCACGGCGGCGTCGGGGGCGGGCGCCATCGGCTGGCCGTCCGGCAGGCGGATGGCGAACTCCTCGATCTCGGGGCCGCTGGAGAGCAGCACCGCGCGGTGCATGGCGTTCTCGAGCTCACGCACGTTGCCGGGCCAGCGATGGGCGACGAGCCGGCGGCGGGCCTCGCCCGACAGCGGGCGCTCGGGCATGCCGTTGGCGGCGGCGTACTTCTTCACGAAGTGCTCCGACAGGGCGACGATGTCGCCGGGACGTTCCCGCAGAGCCGGCAGGCGCAGGTTCACGACGTTGAGGCGGTAGAGCAGGTCTTCGCGGAACACCCCGTCCTTCACGGCCTGGGCAAGGTCGCGGTTCGAGGTGGCGATGACGCGGATGTCGACCTTGACGGGCTTGCCGCCGCCGACACGGTCGATCTCGCGCTCCTGCAGGGCGCGCAGCAGCTTGGCCTGCAGGCGACCGTCCATCTCGCTGATTTCGTCCAGCAGCAGAGTGCCGCCGGTGGCTTCCTCGAACTTGCCGATGCGGCGCGCGACGGCGCCGGTGAAGGCGCCCTTCTCGTGGCCGAACAGCTCGCTCTCGAGCAGGTTCTCGGGGATGGCGGCGCAGTTGACGCTGATGAACGGCTTGTTCTGGCGGCGCGACTTGGTGTGGACGTACCGGGCCATGACCTCCTTGCCGACGCCGCTTTCGCCGGTGATCAGGATCGAGGCGTCGGAGGGCGCGATCTGGTCGGCCAGCTTGATCACCGCGTCCATCCCGGGGTCGCGCGCGATCATCGGCCGGTTGTCGTCGCCGATCGCGGCGAGCACCGCGGCGATGAGCTCGGCGTCGGGCGGCAGCGGGATGAATTCCTTGGCCCCGGCGCGGATGGCGTCGCCCGCGCGCTGGGCGTCGGCGCCCACGCCGCAGGCCACCACCGGCACCCGGATGCGCTCGGCCTCGTTGGCTGCGATCAGCCCGGCGATGTCGAGGTCGTAGTCGACCATCAGGAGGTCGGCACCCTGCCCCGCGCGCAGCGCCTGGGTGGCCGCTTCCACGGTTTCCACGTGCGCGACCTTCGCCCCGGCGCTCATCGCCATCTTCACGGCGAGCGAGAGTTGTCCGTTCAATCGTCCGACGACCAGAAGCCGCATGTCAGTCTCCTCAGGACAGGTCCGCCGATCAGGCGTTCGTGTCGCCGTCCTTGATGATTTCCGTCATGGTGACGCCCAGGCGATCGTCGACGACGACCACCTCCCCGCGGGCGACCAGGCGGTTGTTCACATAGATGTCGATCGCCTCGCCGACCTTGCGATCGAGCTCCAGGACGCTGCCCTGGCCGAGGTGAAGCAGTTGCGCCACCGACAGGCTGGCCCGGCCGAGCACAGCCGAGATGTTGACCGGCACGTCGAACACCGGGGCCAGGTCGGCGGCCGATTTCTGGTCGGCCTCCACGGCCATCTCGGAGGCCAGGGCCTCGTCGGGCGCGAACTCGTCGAGCGTCAGGCTGGTCTCGTCGGTCATTGGTCGATCTCGCTGGGGGCGATCAGGGGTTCGGCGTGCAGGCCTTCGGCGGCGAGGGCCGCGTCCAGGGTCTCGGCCACGCGCACGGCGGCGGCCTCGGGGTCGAAGGCGGCCTTGCCGTCGCCCCAGTCGAGGACGAAGGCGGCAGGCGGCGCATTGGGCTCGGCCCGGACCAGGATCTGGCCCGGGAAGCCGATGGCTTCGGCGGTGTGCGCGAGCGTCTCCTGGATCCGCTCGACCAGCTCTGGCGCGACCCGAACCATCAGTTTGGGCTCGGCCTCGATCTCGCGGGCCAGGGCCTCGAGCGCGGCGGCGACCGGGGCTTCCGGGAAGCGCGCGAGGGCGGCGTCGGCGATGCGGCGGGCGGCGACGAGCGCCAGTTCGGCGGCGCCGACGCGGTGCTCGTGGGCGACGCCCTGGACCGCGGCCAGGCCCAGGCGGGCGGCGCGGGCGATGTCCGCGAGGGCGTCGGCGGCGGCCATCTCGGTCTGGACCAGAGCCGAGCGCTCGCCCTCGGCGTAGCCGGCGGCGCGGGCTTCCTCGACCTCTTCGGCGGTGTAGTGCCGACGACGCGCGGGCGGGCTGTAGGCGACGTCGCCGGCGTCGTCGAAGACTGTGTCGAAGGCGAACCGACGCATGGCCAGCGGGTTGGGGTTGAAGCTGTCCATCAGTAGATCAGCTCATCGTCGCCGCCGGACCCGGCCAGCATGATCTCGCCTTTGGCGGCAAGGTCCTTGGCGGCCTGGACCATGGCCATCTGGGCCTGATCGACGTCGCGCAGGCGCACCGGTCCCATGCTCTCCATGTCCTCGCGCATGATCTTCGACGCGCGTTCGGACATGTTGGAGAAGAACATCTCGCGGACCGTGTCGGAGGCCCCCTTGAGAGCGAGGCCGAGCTGGTCCTTCTCGACCGCCCGCAGCAGCGTCTGGACGCCGCCCGGGTCGAGCTTGTTGAGGTCCTCGAACACGAACATCAGCGCCCGGATGCGCTCGGCGCTCTCGCGGTTGCGCTCTTCCAGGGCGGCGATGAAGCGCGCCTCGGTCTGGCGATCGAAGTTGTTGAAGATGTCCGCCATCATCTCGTGGCTGTCGCGCTTGGACGTGCGCGCCAGGTTGGACATGAACTCGGTGCGCAGGGTCTGCTCGATCTTGTCGAGGATCTCGCGCTGGACCGGCTCCATGCGCAGCATCCGCTGCACGCACTCGAGCGCGAAGTCCTCGGGCAGCGAGGCGAGCACGCGGGCGGCATGCTCGCCCTTGATCTTGCTCAGCACCACCGCGACCGTCTGCGGGTATTCGTTCTTCAGGTAGTTGGCGAGAACGGCCTCGTTCACGTTGGCCAGCTTGTCCCACATGGTGCGACCCGCCGGACCGCGGATCTCCTCCATCAGGGCATCGACCTTGTCGCCGGGCAGGAAGCTGCCGAGCAGGCGCTGGGTCTGCTCGAAGCTGCCCATGATCGCGCCGCTGGACGACATGCCGGACACGAACTCGACCAGCAGCTCCTCGACCACGGAGGCGGAGACCGACCCCAGGGACGCCATGGCCTGGGAAACCTCCTTGATCTCCTCCTCGTCCAGGGACTCCCAGATCTTGGTGTGATCCTCGCCCAGCGCCAGCAGGATGACGGCGGCCTTCTCCGGCCCGCTCAGCTTGGAGGGGTCCACGACCGCCTTGGATTTGCGGAGCCCGCTCATCCTGCTTCGCTCCTCACGGAGCTAGGCAGGACAGGTCCCGCCGCTCTGTCGCTGTGTGGGAGGGCCCGTCCTCCGATGTCTCGGCGAAGGAGGATCATGTGGTTTCGTGCAGCCAGGACCGGAGGATCGAGACCGACTCCTCCGGATGCTTGTCGACGAAGTCCGAGACCCGCTTGACCGACGAGGCGCGGACCTGGCCCTCGATGCGGGCGATGTCGATGCGCTGGTCGAGGTCCGGCCCCGGCAGGGCGAGCGGCTCGCCGGTCGTCGGGTCGAAGGTGACCTGCTGCATCTGCCCGTCGGCGTCCGCGACCAGGCGGGTGACGCCCGCCGGGCCGGCGCCGGCCAGCATCGGCATGCCGCCGCGGGCGCCGCCGTTCAGGCTCTTGAGCAGCGGCCGCACGCCGAACATCAGGATCAGCAGGGCGATGACGGCCAGCACGCCCAGCTCGACAGCGCGCATGATGTCGTTCTTGTCGAAGCTGCCGAGAAGACCCCCATCGGCGGTGCCTTCGCCGGACGGCGTCTCCTTGGCGAAGCGGACGTTGACGACGCTGACCTGGTCGCCGCGCTCGGCGTCGAAGCCCACGGCGGCCTTCACCAGCTGGTCGAGGCGTTGCATCTCCTCGGCGCTGCGGGCGGTCCAGGCGCCCGGCTTGCCGCCGGCCCCGGCCGCGGTGACGCCGTCGACCGCGACCGAGACCGATATTTTCTTGATCGCGCCCGGCTCACGCACCTCGGTGCGGGTGGTCTTGCTGATCTCGTAGTTGGTGGTCGATTCCGTGCGGCCGCTGGCCGAGCTGTTGAGTCCGCCCGCACCGCCGCCCACGGCGCCGCCCGGGATATTGCCCGCGGCGGAGACGCCTTCGGATCCGTCAGGCTGGTTCTCCTTGGCGTTCTCCTCGCCGGTCTGCTCGGAGCGGATGACCTGGCCGTCGGGGTCGAACGTCTCCTGCTGCTCGGTGACCCGGGCCATGTCGATGTCGGCGCTGACCTCGACGCGAGAACCGCCGGGGCCGACGACGCCCTCGACCATTTCCTTGATGCGGTCGGCCAGCTTCCGCTCGACCTCGCTCTTGCGGTCATCGGCCAGCTTGCTGGCCATCGATCCGGTTCCGCCGACCGACAGGGTCTTGCCGTGCTGGTCGATGACCGAGACCTGCTCGGCCTTCAGATTAGGCACAGCGCCGGCGACGAGGTTCTGGACGGCCTGGACCTGCTCTTCCGTCGGGCGGCGGCCGCCGATGCCGATCGTCACCGACGACGAGGGGGCGACAGCCTCTTCCTCGAACAGCTGGCGCTTGGGCAGATTGAGGTGGACGCGGGCGAAGGTGACGCCGTCCAGCGACAGGATGGTGCGGGCCAGCTCGCCCTCGAGGGCGCGCTGGCGGTTCAGCTGCTGCACGAAGTCGGTCTGGCCGAGGGTCGCGCCCTGGTCGAAGATCTCGTAGCCGCCGACCGCGCCGGACGTGACCAGACCCTTGCCGGCGACCAGCAGTCGGGTCTCGGCGACCTTGTCGCGCGGCACGGTGATGGTCGAGCCATCGCCTTTGACCTCGTACTTCACGCCGGCCTGGTCGAGCGCCTGAGTGACCGCGGAAGCTTCCTTGAGATCGAGGTTCGAATAGAGGACGGTCTGCGGCTCGGCGCCGACCTTGGTGGCGACGAAGAACAGCCCGGCGATCAACGCCGCCCCTATGCCCAGCATCGCGGCGAGCCGGCCAAGGCCGAAAGAGCGCGCGCCGCTCATCAACTGTTCCACTCGGGCCTGCCCCCAAACTGCGGAGGGACGCGACCGCGTTGGCCCGCCCACTGCTAGGCAGGAATTACCGGGTACAGGGTAAACGGGGCCTTAAGGATATTCGTCAGGCGCCGAATGGGCCGCCGGGCCCAAAGAAAATCGGCCGCCGCCCGAGGGCTGCGGCCGTCTGAAATCGCTGAACCCCGCTGGGAGGGCGGAGTGGTTCAGCGGTATTGCTGAAGCCGGGTCGTCCGCAGACCGGCCATGCCGTGCCTGTCGATCGACTTCTGCCAGGTCAGGAACTCCTCGTTGGTGAGGCTGTAGCGTTCGCACGCCTCATCCAGGCTGAGGAGACCGCCTCGCACGGCCGCAACCACCTCGGCCTTGCGCCGGATGACCCAGCGCTCGGTGTTCGGGGGCGGCAAATCAGAGAGCGTCAGCGGCGCGCCGGTCGGACCGATCACGTACTTCTCGCCTCTGCTGTTGACGCGCTGCTGCTGAAGCATCGTTCTACGCCTCTCTCACCATCACTCGTGGTGAGGAATATGCGCCCGCGACAATAACGCGCGGTAAAGCGCAATGGTTTAAGTAGGTTAACCACCGTCTCTCGCAAGTTAACAACAGTGTTTCAGGGTGGGACATCTGAATTAACAGCAGATAAATGCCAAGACTATCGCTTGATGTTCAAAAGTTCTTCGAGCATTTGGTCGGCAGTTGTGATGATTTTCGACGAGGCCGAGTAGGCCCGTTGCGTCGTGATCAGCCCGGTAAACTCGCTCGATAGATCGACAGTGGACGCTTCAAGGGTAGAGGGCGCGATGAAGCCCGCCCCGCCGCTGCCCGGCGTCTTGAAGTTGTAGGTGCCGCTGTCCCGTGACACCCGGTAGGCATTCCCGTTGGTCGGGATCAGGCCGTCGGCGTTCGGGAAGGTGGCGATGGCCACCTGGGCGATCTGGCGCGAGATGCCGTTGTCGAAGATCGCCGTGACATAGCCGAGGTCGTCGATTTCGATGTCGGTCAGGTTGCCGAAGGCCGTGCCGTTGGTGGCGACAGACTGCAGCAGGCTTTCGCTGTCGAAGCTGGTCATGCCGCCGGCGACGCCGCCGAGCTCGAGCCGGATCTTCTGGGCGCCGATGCCGAGAGCCGCGTCCCACTTGATGCCGCTGGCGCCTGGCGCAGCGCCGTCGGAGGCGCCGAATTCCAGCGTCGGCTCGTTGAAGTCGGCGAACAGCGGGCTGCGCCCGGCCGGGAAGGTCGCGTTCGGGTCGAGGCGGCCGTCCTGGGTGAAGCCGATCATGCCGACGGCCAGCTGGCCATTGGCCAGGGGCGCGCCGACGTCCACGTCAGCGGCGGGAACGGCGCGCACCTCGGCGTACCACTGGTTGGCGTCGGCGCTGCGCAGGAAGTCGACGGTGACGGTGCGCTTGCCGCCCTTGGAGTCGGACACCGGCACCTGGATCGAGAAGTCCGGCTTCACGCCGGCCCCGGTGTCGGGGTCGTACATGGCCATCGAGTTGGTGGCCGGGTTGTAGGTGCCCGCGGCGACCTCGGCCGAGACCGGGGTGCTGGACTGCAGGTTCGCGTTGATCTGGATGCGCGAGGTCTTCTCGGCGGCGCCGCCGACCGACGAAACGTTGATCGACTTCAGCCGGGTGATGTCCGACGGGTCGGTGGCGATGACGCCGTTCTCGTCCGTCAGCCAGCCTTGCAGGTAGAGGCCGGCGTCGTTGCGCAGGTAGCCGAGGCTGTCGAGCTGGAACGAGCCGGCGCGGGTGAACGACCGCGCGTCGGCGGCGGTCAGGTCCTCGGCCTGTTCGGTGACGACGAAGAAGCCCGAACCGGAGATCGACAGGTCGGTGCCGCGGCTCGTCTGGGTGGGCAGGCCCTGGGTGGTGATGAACCGCCGGGTCTGGGCGCTGACGCCGCCGGCCGAATAGGCGGCGGTCGCCGAACGGCTGGTGACCAGGGTCTGGAAGTTCGCCTGGGTCCGCTTGTAGCCCACCGTGTTGACGTTCGCGATGTTGTCGGAAATCGCGGCGAGGGCCTGGGAGTTCGCGATCAGGCCGGTGACGCCGGCGAGCATGGCGCTGTTGATGCTCATGGAGGGTTAGCCTTCCTTACTGAGAGTCTTGGGGCGTCAAGCGGTGGGCTTGATGCTGGTGATGGAGCCCACGGGGGCCTTGATCTTGCCGTTGCCGATGGTGGCCATGTTCTGGCCCTTGATGGACTCGACCGCCGTGACGACGCCGGTCGTGTAGATCGGGGCGGCGATGGCCTCGCCGGCGGCGCCGGTGGCCGTGACCTTCAGGGTGAAGGTTCCGCCATCGGAAATCTGCGTGCCCTGAGTGGTCTTGCCGTCCCACTCGAAGGCGCCTTCGCCAGCCTTCACGCTCTTGTCGGTGCGGGTGAACACGGTCTGGCCGGCAGAGTTGACGACCTCGTACTTCACCTGGGTGGCGTTGCGTTCGAGGTTGTAGGTCCAGTTGGCTTCGCCACCATCGAGGACCGCCTCGTTGGTTTCGGCGGTCACGGTCTTGCCGATCAGGCCGACGGTGTCGGAGAGACCGCCGTCGTTCATCCCGACCAGCATGGCCAGCAGGTCGTTGGTCAGCAGCTGCTGCTCAACGCCCGTCATCTGTGTGATCTGGGCGGTGAACTCGTTGGAATCCAGTGGCGACAACGGGTCCTGGTTCCGCAGCTGCGTAGTCAGCAGACTGAGGAAGGTCTGGGTGTTGGACGCGAGCCGAGTCTTCGAGTCGGTCATCCGATCGATGACGGATGTTCCAGCGCCGGCGACGGTAGCCATGGTTTGAACCTCAGATACGGATATCGACGCCGCCGGCTGCGGCGCGCGATCGGGATTGAAGGGCGGCCCGGGAGTCGGCCTCATCGAGGCCGGCCTGGGCGGTCTGGAAGGCGCGACCGGACCAGGCGTGGGGCTGGTCGTCGGCCTGGCGGCCGCCGCCGCTGCCGTTCTGGCTGGCCATGCTGAAGCTGAGCCCGCTGTCCGGGACGTCGAAGCCGGCCTGCTCGAGCGCGGCGCGCAGGTCGCCGGAACGGCTCTTCAGGTCGGAGGCGGACTGGGCGGAGTCGAACGACATCGCGGCGGTCAGCCGCCCGTCGCGGTCGATCTCGATGCTGACGTCGACCTTGCCGAGGCCATGCGGGTCGAGCTGCAGCTCAAAGCGCGACGACTGGCCGTCAAGCTTGCGGACGATGTCGGCCGACAGCCGGGCCACGGTCTCGGCCGAGACGCGCGAAGCGGCCGGCGGCGGCATGTCGTGCAGAGCGGCCTGGGCCTGGGCGGCGCGGGTCTCGGCGGCCAGCGCCTGACCCTCGGGCTGATCGGCCTCGGCGACCTCGAGCGGGGCCGCGGCAAGATCCGGCGTCGTATCGGGCGGGGCCTCCACCGGGTCGACGGGGTCTGCGACGGTCGCGGCGGCCTTGCCGTCGAGGCCGTCGAGATAGGCGGTCGCGGCGGCCACATCGCCCTTGGCGCCCGCCGCGCTCGCGGCGGTGCGCCGGCTTTCAGCTTGCCCCGAGGTGGCGCGGGTCGTGGGGGCCTGCGGCACGGGGATCGCCGCGGCGGTCGTGGCGGCCGCCTGCGCGGGCGTCTCGGCGGCCGCGTCCTGGACGGCGGCGACCGCGGCCTGCGCCACGGCGGCGACCTCGACCTTCGGCGTGACGGGCGCGGCGTTCGGCGCGGGTGCGGCGGGCTGCGCGGCGGCCTTTGACGCTGCGGCTGCGGCGGCGCCCATCGTCGCGGCCGCGTCGCTCGCGACCTTCGACGAGGCGAGCCGCGCGTCGGAAGCCTCTGAGGCCGTGGCGTCGGCCGCGAGCGCGGTGTAGCTGTCCACGACCGCGGCGTCCCGGGCGGCGCCCCTGGCCTGCGCCTCGCCGGCGTCGGCCTCGGTCGCGGCGACGTCCTGAGCCTGCGCGGCGGCGGCATGGACCTCGGCCTGTATGGGCAGGAACGGCGCGGCGGTGGCCACAGCGCCCTTGCCGTCGCCTGCCGGCGCGGCGGCCTGGGCGGCGTCTCCACCCTCGACAGTGGCCTGGGTCAGCGGCGCGAACGGCAGCACCACTGCGGCGGCCGCGGCGAGCGCGGGGTCGATCACGCCATCGGCGGGGAGGACGTCGTTGGCCGCGGCCCTGGGGTCCGGATCCGGTGTCGCCTGCCCGAGCAGGCCGCCGGCGAGGTCGCCGCCCGTCATGCTCTCGAGGATCGCGTCAAAGACGCCCAGCACGCCGCCAACGCCGGTCGCACCGCCGGCGCCGACCTTTTCAGGCTGGACGCCGACGCCCGGCAGGGCGGCGAGGATGGCTGACGCGAACGCGGTCATGGCAGGCTTGGACGCCTCGGGCGATGGGGAAGCTGGCGGCGCCTGCTGCGCCCGGATCATTCGGACCAGTCAAAGCAACCCCCGGGCCAACTGCCTCTGAGGGCCGCATTTCCTTGTTTTAATTGAACTTCCTACAGAGACCTCAGGAGGCCTCCGGGTTTGTCCCGAGGCGCTTTTTGCCGGGCCGCGAACGTCCTGATGGCGCGAAATGCCGCCCCCTCCCCCCGCTGGCGGGTTCTGGCGCCGCTCTTGCGCTGCTGTTCGCGAGCCTCCCGGCCCACGGAATCGAACGTCATGTTTTTCAATGAGTTAGCCAAACCCGACGCGAGCGCCCCCGCGTCCGCCCG
Organism: Pseudomonadota bacterium; assembly: GCA_040390885.1. Taxonomy (GTDB): domain Bacteria; phylum Pseudomonadota; class Alphaproteobacteria; order Caulobacterales; family Caulobacteraceae; genus Caulobacter. The sequence goes on from JAZJXN010000051.1 coordinate 17,041, forward strand.
GCAAATTCGACCGGAACGGGCGTCAGGCTTTGCCGGGTTCGGAGGAAAAGGCGCATGACCCTCTCATCGATCATGTCGTCGGCGAACACCGGCCTGATGGCCGCGCAGACGGGGCTTCGCGCCGTCTCGGACAACATCGCCAACATCAACACCCCGGGCTACGTCCGGAAGGTCATCGACCAGACGCCGCTGGTGTCGGCCGGCATGGGCGTGGGCGTCGACATCGCCCAGATCCGCCGCGCCGCCGACCAGTTCCTGCAGCGCGCCTCCCTGACCGCCAAGGCCTCCTCCGCCGAGGCGGGCGTCATCGCCGAGAGTCTCGACCGGGCCCAGGCCCTGTTCGGCGACCCGAGCGCCGGCAGCAGCTTCTTCAGCCAGCTGGACGACATCTACGCCGCCTTCACCGCCGCCTCGTCCGACTCCGCCTCGAACATCCGCCGCGACCAGGCCATCGACGGCGTCACCGACTTCCTCAGCGAAGCCTCGCGCATCGGCGCCTCGCTCAAGGACATGCAGACCGAGGCCGACAGCCGCATCAGCGCCGACATCGACCGGGTCAACCAGCTGCTCGGCCAGATCGACTCCCTCAACACCGACATCAGCCGCGCCCTGATCCAGGGCCGCGACGCCACAGGCTCGGAGAACGTCCAGAGCCAGCTGATCGACGAGCTGTCCGGCCTGATGGACGTCAACATCAGCGCGCGCAACAACGGCGGCGTGGTCATTCGCGCGTCGGACGGCGTCGCCCTCGCGGGCGCGGGCGGCGCGGCCAGGCTGGAGTATGTGCGCAAGGAAGGCGCGGCCGGCGAGATCGCCGTGACCCTGCCCGGCGCCTCGGCGCCGATGGTCGCGCGCATCACCGGCGGCGAGATCCGCGGCCTGCTGGACCTCCGCGACAAGGAGCTGCCGGCGATCACCGATCAGCTCGCCGAGTTCGTCACCCGCGCGGTCGACGAGCTGAACGCCGCCCATAACGCGTCCTCGCGCGTGCCCGCCCCGGCCTCCCTCACCGGCCGCGACACGGGGCTGGACCTGCCGACCGCCGTGCGCGGCTTCACCGGCAAGACGACGGTGGCGATCGTCGACTCCACCGGCATGGTCACGCGCCAGGTGAACATCGACTTCGACGCCGGGACCATGAGCGTCGGCGGCGTGCCCGGCTCGACGGCCTTCACCCCGGCCAGCTTCATGAGCAGCCTCAACACCGCGCTCGGCGGCCAGGGGACAGCCAGCTTCGCCAATGGCGCCCTGAGCCTGACCGCGACCGGCGGCCGGGGCGTGGCCATCACCGACGACGCGACGACGCCGTCGCAGAAGGCCGGCAAGGGCTTCTCGCACTTCTTCGGCATGAACGACCTCGTCACCTCGACGGGCTACCCGTTCTACGACACCGGCCTGAAGGCCACGGACGCCCACGGCTTCACCGCCGGAGGCACGATCAGCCTGCGCATCGCCAGCGCCGACGGCTCCCGCATCCGCGACGTCACGGTGACCCCGCCCGCGGGCGGGACCATGCAGGATCTGGTCAATGCGCTGAACTCTCCCACGTCGGGCGTGGGCCTCTATGGCGCCTACAGCCTCGACGCCGACGGCGCCCTGGCCTTCAAGCCGACGGCGTCGGGCGCCTCGATCTCCGTGATCAAGGACACTACCGCCCGCGGCAGCGCCAACGGCCCCTCGATCTCGCAGCTGTTCGGGATTGGCCAGGCCGAACGGTCCGGCCGGACCGACAGCTTCAAGGTGCGCGCCGACATCGTCGCCGACTCGTCGCACCTGGCCCTCGCCACGCTCGATCTGACCCAGGCGGCCGCCGGCAAGCCGGCCCTCGTGATCGGCGACGGCCGCGGCGCGATCCTGCTGTCCAGAGCCGGCGAGACCATGGCCGGCTTCGACGCCGTCGGCGGCTCGTCCGCGACCTCGATGACGGTCTCGCGCTACGCCCAGGAATTCGCCGGCACCATCGGTCGCAAGGCCGATGCCGCCGCCTCCCGCCAGTCCGTCGCCGAGGCCGTCGCGGCCGAGGCGGACACCCGTCGGTCCTCGGCGGAGGGCGTCAATCTCGATCAGGAACTGATCAGCATGACCACCTACCAGCAGGCGTTCAACGCGTCCGCCCGCCTCGTCCAGGCGAGCAAGGACATGTACGACGTGCTGCTGATGATGGTCACGGGGTAAGCCATGAACCGCGTCGCCACAGCCAACAGCTATTCGACCGTCCTCAACGATCTGATGCGCGCGCAGGTGCGCCAGCAGATCGCCAACGAGCAGGTCTCCAGCCAGAAGGTCGCTTCGAGCCTCAAGGGCTACGCCAAACAGGCCGAGACCCTGCTGGCCACCCGCTCGGTGCAGACGAAGACGGCGGCGACCCTGGCCCAGGCCGAGACCCTGTCGTCACGACTGCAGACCCAGGACCTCGCCCTGACCCAGACCGCCGACGCGGCGGCGGGAGCCAAGCAGTCGATCATGGAAGCCCTGTCCACCGGACGGGGCGAAGCTCTGATGACCGAGCTGTCGAGCTGGTTCTCCTCGGCCACCGACTCGCTGAACGCCAAGTTCGGCGGCCGCTACCTGTTCGCGGGCGGCCAGACCGAGACCGAGCCCGTTCCCGCCCAGTCGCTGGCCGACCTGACCGGCCCGCCGATCGCCACCCAGTTCAAGAACGACGGCCTGGCCACGATCAGCCGGCTCGACGATTCCAACGGCATGCAGACCGGCTTCCTCGCCGACCAGCTCGCCACGGGTCTGTTCACGGCCTTTCGCGATGTGCAGGCCTATGTCGAGGCCAACGGCCCCTTCACCGGCCAGCTGACCACCGCCCAGGCCAACTTCCTGCAGGGCATGCTCGACGACTTCGAGGGCGCCCGCTCGAGCCTGACCGACGCCGCCGCGGCTAACGGATTGCTGCAGAACCGCGTCGACAAGACCATCGAGACCCAGGAAGCCCGTGCGACCATGATCGAGGGCCTGATCGGCAACATCACCGACGCCGACATGCCCAAGGCCATCACCCAGCTGGAGCAGGCCCAGGTGGCGGTCCAGGCCTCGGCCCAGGTGTTCAACACCCTGAGCCAGAGCTCACTGCTGGATCTGCTTCGCTAGGGCGCAGTCGCAATTGGCGCCCGGACCCTCTAAATAGCGCCGCATGAACGCCCATCTGCCCATCGTGGAGATCGCCGACGACGTCGTGCGGCAAGCCGTCGGCCTGCCGACCGGCGCGCGCGTGGTCGCGGCGATGTCGGGCGGCGTCGACTCGACGGTGACCGCCGCCCTGCTGGCCAAGGCCGGCTATGACGTGGTCGGCGTCACGCTGCAGCTCTATGACCACGGCGCGGCGATCCAGAAGAAGGGCGCCTGCTGCGCGGGCCAGGACATCATGGATGCGCGCCAGGCGGCCGAGGCCATCGGCATCCCGCACTACGTTCTCGACTACGAAAGCCGGTTCAAGGAACAGGTGATCGAGGAGTTCGCCGACGCCTATCTGCGCGGCGAGACGCCGATCCCGTGCGTGCGCTGCAACCAGACGGTCAAGTTCCGCGACCTTCTCGACGTCGCCCGCGACCTCGGCGCCCAGGCCATGGCCACCGGCCACTACGTGCGCCGCGAGGACACGCCGAACGGCCCGCAGCTGCACCGCGCCTTCGACGCCAATCGGGACCAGAGCTATTTCCTGTTCGCGACCACGCGCGAGCAGCTCGACTTCCTGCGCTTTCCGCTCGGCGGCCTGCCGAAGCCGGCGGTGCGCGGCGTCGCCGGGGGCATGGCCCTGTCGGTGGCCGACAAGCCCGACAGCCAGGACATCTGCTTCGTGCCCGAGGGCAAGTATCACACGGTCATCGACCGGCTGCGCCCGCACGGGGCCGAGCCGGGCGAGGTCGTGCACATGGACGGCCGCGTGATGGGCCGCCACGAGGGCGTCACCCGCTACACCATCGGCCAGCGCCGGGGGCTGAACATCGGCGGCGCCGGCGATCCGCTGTTCGTCACCCGCATCGACGCCGACAAGCGCCAGGTGATCGTCGGACCGCGCGAGGCCCTGCTGACCCGCGCCCTGACGCTTAAGGAAGAGAACTGGCTCGGCGACGAAGTCACCATCGCCGAGGCCGCCGCGAGCGGTCGCGCGGTGCTGGCCCGCGTGCGCTCGACCCGCGAACCGATCGCCGGCCGGCTGACCACGGTCGACGGCAAGATCGCTGTAGCCCTCGACACGCACGAAGAAGGCGTCGCCCCCGGGCAGGCCTGCGTGCTCTACGCGCCGGAAGACCCGACCCGGGTGCTCGGCGGCGGCTTCATCGAGACGGCGGTCCGGGCGGCCTGAGCCTCACCAGGCGCCGATCGCGCTCATGGAGGCGCGAACGGCAGGGCCTCGATTGGTGAAATCCGCCGACGAACTCCGCGGCGCGTTAACGCCGACCGCCCCTTCGCCACCGCGACGCGGCTGATCGAGGATAATTTTCGAGGTTCTGTCGCCGGAAAAAGTCCGGGTGGAGACCGCATCCCGATTCCGCGCGCCGCGACTTCCGAGTCCCTGCAAGGGTTTGCCGAATCTCACGGGATTCACTGGGGTTTCCGCGATCACGGAAGAGTCATCCGGGCTCCGACTCGACGGCGCGCAGTTGCCGCTTGCCCCCGATTCGCAAATCGCCTTAACGATTCTTTTCGAAGGGCCGTTCACCATTAACCAGTCTTAAAGCAGCTTAATTCCAATGTCGGAATTGAGCTCCGGAGGTGGATTCCGCCCCGGACATAATCGTGACCGCGGGAGGGCCGCGGGGAGGGGATCGATGCGCGTACTGTTGATCGAAGATGACAGCGCCACGGCTCAGACCATCGAGCTGATGCTGAAGTCAGAAGGCTTCAACGTCTATACGACGGACCTCGGGGAGGAAGGCGTGGATCTGGGCAAGATCTACGACTACGACCTGATCCTGCTGGACCTGAACCTGCCGGATATGAGCGGCATGGACGTCCTGCGCACCTTGCGCAACCACAAGATCAACACCCCGATCATGATCCTGTCGGGTTCGGCCGAGATCGACACCAAGGTGAAGACCCTGGGCGGCGGCGCCGACGACTACATGACCAAGCCGTTCCACAAGGATGAGATGGTCGCCCGCATCCACGCCGTGGTGCGCCGCTCGAAGGGCCATGCCCAGGCGGTGATCATGACCGGCGAGATCGGTGTGAACCTCGACGCCAAGACGGTGGAAGTGAACGGCCTGCGGGTCCATCTGACCGGCAAGGAATACCAGATGCTGGAGCTGCTCTCGCTCCGCAAGGGCACGACGCTCACCAAGGAAATGTTCCTGAACCACCTCTATGGCGGCATGGACGAGCCCGAGCTGAAGATCATCGACGTCTTCATCTGCAAGCTTCGCAAGAAGCTGGCCACGGCCTCCGGCGGCCAGCACCACATCGAGACGGTCTGGGGCCGCGGGTACGTGCTGCGCGACCCGCAGGAAGGCGCGATCACCAGCGCCGCCTGACAGGCCTGATCCGGAGCCCTCCTCCGGGCCAGGTCACGAAACGCCCGCCGGGAAACCGGCGGGCGCCTTGATTTCCGCCGCGCGGACTGCGCGGGAGGGGCTGGCCTTAGCCGCCGGCCCGACCATCACAGCGCAGGACGCCGTTCAGGTTGTAGATGTCCCGGCCGCCGCAGGTGCGGGTGTCGATCGAGGTGTTGCGCGTCTGGCTGCCGAAGGTCAGCCGGCACTGGGCGCTCAGGACCGTGCCGCGCATCGAGGCGTTGCGGCAGCTGGACTGGTAGCTGCCGCGCGGGATCGGGCCCGCGCCGCCACCGCCGCCATTGCTGGCGCAGGTCAGGCGACCGTTGACGTTGGCGATGTCGCGACCCCGGCAGCTGTCGGGATTGATCGACGAGGACTGCCAGCGGCCGCGGCTGTCCTGGCAGCTGGCGAACAGCGTGCCATTGCGCATCTCCGCGTTTCGGCAGGTCTGCTGATAGCTGCCCGAAGGCGGACGGACGCCGCCGCCGTTGGTGGCGCAGATCAGGCGGCCGTTGTTGTTGGCGATATCGCGGCCACGGCAGGTGTCAGGGTTGATCGAGCTGTTCTGCCAGCGGCCGCGGCTGTCCTGGCAGGAGGCGAAGAGCGTGCCATTGCGCATCTCGGCGTTGCGGCAGGTCTGCTGATAGCTGCCCGAGGGCGGACGATTGCCGCCGCCGGCGTTGGTGCAGGTCAGTCGACCGTTGTTGTTGGCGATGTCCCGGCGACGGCAGGTGTCGGGGTCGATCGAGGTGTTCTGGAAGCGACCGCGGTTGTCCTCGCAGGACGCGTAAAGGATGCCGTTGCGCATCTCGGCGTTGCGGCAGCTCTGCTGATAGCTGCCCGCGGGGGGACGATTGCCGCCGCCATTGCTGGCGCAGATCAGGCGGCCATTGTCATTGGCGATGTCCCGGCCCCGGCAGCTGCTGGGGTTGATCGAGGCGCTCTGGTAGCGGCCGCGGCTGTCCTGGCAGCTTGCGAACAGCGTGCCGTTGCGCACTTCGGCGTTGCGGCAGGTCTGCTGGTAGCTGCCCGAGGGCGGACGCGTCGTCTGGCCCTGGCTGCAGGTCAGGGCGCCATTGGTGTTGGCGATGTCGCCGCGGCAGTTCTCGAAGCGCAGGCTGGTGTTGCGGACCGAGCCGTTTGCGGCGCGGCACTGCGCGGTCAACAGGCGACCGCCGCCAGAAACCTGCATCGCGCGAGCGTTCTCGCAGGATCCGCGATAGCTTCCGGAAGGCAAGGGCAGGCTTTGCGCCCAGGCCGTGGCCGCGAGCGCAAGCGATACGCCCGCCGCCGCCAGGGCCACAAGGATTCCAGTCTTCATGGTATTTCCCCTTTGCTTCCCCCGTAGGCGCGAAAGCTAGCATCGTCGTTCGGCGGGCTTGTGACACACAACCGTGATCGCCAGCCAAGGTTCCATTTGCGCGCCGGGGCGCACCGTGGCTCTCTCCCACCCGGCATGAACGGGGACTGAACATGGGACGCTGGATCGCGCTGACGGCCGCGCTGGCGGGCGCGCTGCTGCTGGCCTGGCAGGGCGCGCGGACGCCTGCGCCCGTGGACGCCGCCGCCCCCGCCACGACCTTCTCCGCCGGCCGCGCCCTCGTCGACATCGGCGTCATCGCCAGGGTTCCGCACCCGGTAGCCTCCCCCGCCAACGCTCAGGTGCGGGACTATCTGGTCGCCCGCATGACCGCGCTCGGCCTGTCGCCGATGGTGCACGCCAGCGACGGCGTCGACACGCGCGCCGGGGAGAATGGCCTGCTCGTCCTGGGGGCTCCGGTCGAGAACATCGTCGGCGTCCTGCCAGGCCGCGACCGCACCCTGCCCGCGGTCGCGGTGATGGCCCACTACGACAGCGTCGAAGGCTCGCCGGGCGCGGCCGACGACGCCACCGGCGTCGCCGCCGCCCTGGAGATCGCCCGCGCCCTCAAGGCCAGGGGGACTCCCGAGCGGGACGTTGTCTTCCTGATCACCGACGGCGAGGAGGCCGGCCTGCTCGGCGCCCGCGCCTTCTTCGCCGAGCATCCGCTGCGCAAGCGGATCGGCCTGGTCATCAACATGGAGGCGCGCGGCGGCGGCGGTCGCGCCAACATGTTCCAGACCGGCCCTGACAACGGCGCCCTGGTGCGCGCCTTCGCGAAGACGGCGGTAAAGCCGATCAGCAACTCGCTGGCGGTGTTCCTGTACGAGAACATGCCCAACGACACCGACTTCTCGGTGTCCAAGGCGGCCGGGATCCCGGGGCTGAACTTCGCCTTCATCGGCCGGCAGTTCGACTACCACTCGCCGACCTCGACCGTGGCCAACCTCGACAAGGGCTCGGTCCAGCACATCGGCGACCAGGCCCTGGCCGCCGCGCTGACCTTCGCCTTCGCGCCCGCGCTCCCGGCGCCGGCGCCCGACGCGGTCTACAGCCAGACCTTTGGCGACCACATCCTCGCCTATCCGGCCTGGGGCGGCTGGATCGTGCTGCTGCTGGCCGGCGGGCTGATCGTTCTGGGCGCCGTGCGCGCCCGCAAGGCCGGACGGCTGCCGTTCGCCGACACCGCCCGCGGGGCCGGGGCGGCGCTGAGCGTGCTGGTCGGCGCGGCGCTGCTGCTGCAGCTGGCCCGCCGCGCCACCGGCGTCGGGTTCGGCTTCATGGAGCAGCGGCCGCTGCTCGCCCAGTGGGCGCTGTGGGAGACGCTGCTTGCGGTCCTGGCGCTGGGCATCCTTCTGATCGTGCCGGCCAAGCTCGGGCGGGGCGGGCGGCGGATGTCGGCCGTCATCAGCGCCGTGACGGCCGGCGTGCTGTGCAGCCTGTTCGGCGGCTGGGATCCGATCGGCCTCGGCCTCGGCGTCGCCACGGCGCTGCTGGCCTTCGTCAGCTTCGGGCGGCCGGTCGATCTGCCCGGCGCCTGGCTGGGCGCCCTGGCCACCGGGCTGCTGGTCGCCATCGCCCTGCAGGTCGCGCTGCCGCCAGTCGCGCTGATCGTGGCCTGGCCTCTGGCCCTGGCCGGCGTCGGCGCGGCCGCGACCACGCTCGGCACCCGCATCGACGCGCCGCGATGGGCGCTGCTGGCGCTTCTGGGCGCACTCGGCGGCGGCTGGCTGGCGGTCTATTTCCATGGCGTCGCGCAAGGCCTCGACCTGCCCGCCGCGCTCGGCCTGTTCGCCTGGCTCGGCGCCCTGTTGTTCTGGCCGCTGGCGGCGTTCGACGGGCGGCGGGCGCTATGGCCGGCGCTCGGCCTGTTCGGACTCGGCGCGATCCTGTTCCTGGTGGTCCGCTTCGATGCCCCCTGGAACGCTCGCCACCCGTATGTGTCCAACGTCACTCACGTCACCGACCTCGCCGAGGGCAAGGCGTGGCGGGTGAGCCGCGAGCCGAGTCCGACGGCCTGGACGCGCGCGGCGCTCGGCGGCGCGCCCGCTCGGCGCCGGATCGAGGCCATGGGCCCGGACCCGGCCTGGGCTACGCCCGCGACACCCCTGCCCCTGCCCGCCGCGACGGTGGACAGCAGCCTCCTGCCCGACGGTGACATCCGGCTGCGGATCCAGCCGCCCGCGGGCGTGCGCGGCCTCGGCATGGAGATCACGAGCAAGGCCCGCTTCACCCTGGCGTCGGTCCAGGATCGTCCCGCCACCACGACGGCGGCGCGCGACCGCCTGCGGGTGCGCTGGCACGGCGATCGTGCGCTGGAGCTGGTCCTGCGACCCGTGCGGCCAGGCCCCGGCCAACTGGAGGTCAAGCACAACACCCTCCACGGCGGATGGCCGGGGAGCCTGCCGCCGCTGCCGCCCCGCCCCGCCGGCGAGATGCCGTTCGACCTCGGCGACAGCGCCGTGACCCATGCGGTGACGACCGCCACCTGGTGACGGCGCGCAGATTGACAGCTCCATTCATTTCTATATATCTCGAAATATAGAAATGAATGGAGCGACCTGATGAAGCGCTTGCACCTGCACATCGCGGTCGAGGACCTCGACCGCTCGATCGGCTTCTACTCGACCCTCTTCGGCGCCGCGCCGGCGGTCGTGAAGGACGATTACGCCAAGTGGATGCTCGAGGATCCGCGCGTGAATCTCGCCATCTCGTCGCGCAATCGCCTGCCCGGCATCGATCATGTCGGCATCCAGGCTGAAACCGCCAGCGAACTGGCTGAGCTGGCCCGGCGGCTGAAGGACGCCGGCGAGACCACCTTCGACCAGGACGCCACGACCTGCTGCTACGCAAAGTCCGACAAGAGCTGGGTTGTCGATCCCTCGGGCGTGCGGTGGGAGACCTTCCACACCACCGGCGACGCCACCAGCTATGGCGAGGAGGAACCGGTCGCGGCCATCCAGTCCGCGGCCCCTGCCCGCTCCGCCTGCTGCGGCGCCTGACACGTGGAGCAGACCGACGCCGTCTCCGCCCTTTCGGCGCTGGCCCACCCGGGCCGGCTGGCGATCTTCCGGCTGCTGGTGAAGGCGGGCGCTTCCGGCCTAGCCGCGGGCCGGA
>JAZJXN010000051.1:27031-39128 GCA_040390885.1 Pseudomonadota bacterium
GGATCGCCGAGGCCACGGGAAGCCTCTCCAACACACTGTCGGCCAACCTGGCCATCCTCAACCAGGCCGGGCTGGTGCGCTCGCGGCGCGACGGACGGCAGATCATCTATACCGCCGACTACGAGGCGATGAGTGGTCTGCTCGCCTTCCTCATGGAGGATTGCTGCGCGGGTGAGCCGGCGATCTGCGCGCCGCTCGCCGAGATCGCCCGCACCGCCTGCAAATCTGGAGTTTGCTCGTGATCCACAACGTCCTCTTCCTGTGCACGGGCAACTCCGCCCGCTCGATCCTGGCCGAGTCGATCCTGAATCGTCTGGGCGCCGGTCGCTTCACCGCCTTCTCGGCCGGCTCGATGCCGACGGGCCGAGTAAACCCTCAAGCGGTCCAGCTGCTGGAGCGATTCAACTATCCCACCGGCGGCTTGCGCTCGAAGTCGTGGGAGGAATTCGACCGCGCGCACAACCCCGAGGCGCCGGAGCTGAACTTCGTGTTCACCGTCTGCGACAACGCAGCCGGTGAAGTCTGTCCGATCTGGCCCGGCCAACCGATGACCGCCCATTGGGGCGTACCGGACCCCGCCGCCGTGGAAGGTTCCGAGGCAGAGATCGCCGCCGCTTTCGCCGACACTTACGGGCGGCTGCACAACCGGCTGGAGCTGTTCACAAACCTGCCGATGGCCAGCCTCGACCGGCTGACCTTGCAGGCGCGGCTCGACGACCTCGGCCGCACCTGAATGTCCATCTTCGAGCGCTACCTCACCCTCTGGGTCGCCCTGTGCATCGTCGCGGGCGTGATCCTCGGCCAGCTGTTCCCCGGCCTGTTCGAGATCCTCGGCGGCCTCGAGGTCGCGAAGGTCAACCTGCCCGTCGCCGGCCTCATCTGGATGATGATCATCCCGATGCTTCTGCGCGTCGACTTCGGGGCCATGCGCGAGGTCGGCAAGCACTGGCGGGGGATCGGCGTCACCCTGTTCATCAACTGGGCGGTCAAGCCATTCTCGATGGCGCTGCTCGGCTGGCTGTTCATTGGCACGCTGTTCCGCCCGTGGCTGCCGGCCGGGCAGATCGACAGCTACATCGCGGGCCTGATCATCCTCGCCGCCGCCCCCTGCACCGCCATGGTCTTCGTCTGGAGCAACCTGACCCGGGGCGAACCCAACTTCACGCTCAGCCAGGTGGCGCTGAACGACGCCATCATGATCGTCGCCTTCGCCCCGATCGTGGCGCTGCTGCTCGGGCTGTCGGCGATCACGGTGCCCTGGGAAACGCTGCTGCTGTCGGTCGCGCTCTACATCGTCGCCCCTGTGATCCTGGCGCAGGTCGCCCGGCGGCGACTGCTGAGCAGGGGCGAGGCGGCCCTGACCAGGGCGCTGGCCCGGCTGGGACCAGTGTCGATCATCGCCCTTCTGGCCACCCTGGTGCTGCTGTTCGGGTTCCAGGGCGAGCAGATCATCGCCCAGCCGCTGGTCATCGCCCTGCTGGCCGTGCCGATCCTGATCCAGGTCTATTTCAACGCCGGCCTGGCCTACCTGCTCAACCGGGCGACCGGCGAGGCGCACTGTGTCGCCGGCCCCTCCGCCCTCATCGGGGCCAGCAACTTCTTCGAACTGGCCGTGGCCGCCGCCATCAGCCTGTTCGGCCTGAAGTCCGGCGCCGCCCTCGCCACGGTCGTCGGCGTTCTCGTCGAGGTCCCGGTCATGCTGACCGTGGTCGCCATCGTGAATCGCTCGAAGGGCTGGTACGAGCGACGTCCCGTCTCTGAGGAGTCCTCTCGATGAGCAACTCGACCGTCACCATCTTCCACAACCCCGCCTGTGGCACCTCGCGCAACACCCTCGCCGCGATCCGCCAGACCGGCGTCGAGCCGGTTGTGGTCGAATATCTCAAGACCGGCTGGACCCGGCCTCAGCTCACGGCCCTGCTGGCGAAGATGGGCAAGACGCCGAGGGACATCCTTCGCACGCGCGGCACGCCCGCCGAGGCGCTTGGGCTTACCGATCCCGCGGTGACGGACGACGCCATCCTCGAGGCGATGACCGCGCACCCGAGCCTGGTCGAGCGCCCGATCGTGGATGCGCCCCGTGGGGCGCTCCTGGCCCGGCCCTCCGAGCGGGTGTTCGAGGTGCTCGACAACCTGCCGGCGGAGTTCGTCAAGGAAGACGGAGAACGGGTGAAACCCTGACGCCGGGCAGAGGCGTGACAAAACGCGCGAAGCACCGAATATTGCTTGCGTTTCGGACGTCGCGGCGGGCATGAACCCGCCCAAGGTTGCTGGGGGGCTACCCAGCTGTGTCAATCTGGCGCTGCGCATCGTCAACGACGGGGGACCGATGCAAGAGTTTGATCCCAGGCGGCCTACGCTTCGATTCGCGCCCAAGATCCTTGTCGCTGCGGTGGCCTTCACCGCGCTCGGCCTCGGCTGGAAGCTGACCGCCGGTCCCGATGCGGTCGTGGCCTCGCCGCTCAACGCCACCCAGCTCGCCGCGCTGCAACATACCGCCTTCGCCCAGGCTGAGGCCCAGCCGGGCTTCAATCGCGGCGAAAGCGTCAACGTCGAGGTTCGCCCCGGGGAAACGCTCACCGACGCCGTCGCCCGCAGCGGCGTTGGCGACGCGGAAGCGCGCCACGTGGTCCGCGTCCTCGGCGAGGCGATGGACACCGTCAACATCAAGGCCGGCATGGACTTCGTGGCCTCGGTGGCCCAGCCCAGCGACCGCCGCGGCCCGGCCCGCTTCATCGGCCTGTCGATGCGCGCCGATTCCGCACGCACCATCACTGTCTCCCGCACCTTCGACGGCGCCCTGCGCCTGCGCGAACTGGAGGAGAAGGTCCGCGCCGAGACCACGGTCGCCTGCGGCAAGATGAACGGCTCGTTCCACGAGAGCGCCGCGGCCGTCGGGGCCAACTCCGCGATCGTCGCCGAGGCGTCGAAGCTGTTCGCGCACAAGATCGACTTCTCGCGCGACATCAAGGCCGGCGACCCGTTCTGCCTGGTCTTCGACCGCAAGGTCACCGAGAGCGGCCGCACCGTCGAGGCCGGCGGCCTCCAGTACGCCGAGATCAAGGGCCAGCGCTTCTACGGCTTCACCAGCGCGGCCGGGAAGAAGACCTTCCTCGACAGCGTCGGCAAGACGGTGAAGAGCATGTTCCTGCGCACGCCGGTCGACGGCGCCCGCATCACCTCGCGCTTCGGCGCGCGCAAGCACCCGATCCTCGGCTACACGCGCATGCACCAGGGCATCGACTTCGGGGCCGGCACCGGCACCCCGGTCCTCGCCGCCGGCGACGGCGTGGTCGTCGAGGCCCGCCGCTGGGGCGGCTATGGCAACTGGCTGCGCATCCGTCATGCCGACGGCTACGAGACCGGCTACGGACACCTGTCGCGCTACGCCAAGGGCCTGAAGCCCGGTCAGCGCGTCAGCCAGGGCCAGATCGTCGCCTATGTCGGCTCGACCGGCGCCTCGACCGGCCCGCACCTGCACTACGAAATCTGGCGCAAGGGCGCCCGGGTCAACCCGCTGGGCGCCAAGATCGCGATCGGCCAGAGCCAGGACCCGCGGGACGTCGCCGCCTTCAAGGCGTCGAAGACCCGCCTCGATGCGCTTCTGGCGCCGCGCCGCGCCGCCGTCGGCGCCCCGGCCCCGATCGAGCCGGTCGAACCCGGCGCGACCAAGAAGCTGGCCAAGTCCGACTTTTCCGCCCAGCGCAGCGGCCTGAAGCCCCGCGCGGGCTGACAGCCGCCGCCTAGTTGCGGAACTCGGCCTCGTGGGCGGAGTCGAAATACTCGTCGAGCCGCACGATGCGTCCGTTCGCGACCCTGCAGATCAGGGCCGCCGGCAGCTCGACCTCCTTGCCGTCCGTGCGGGTCGCCATCAACACATGCTGCTGCACGAAGCCGCCGGCGAAGACCTCGAGCTGGCGGTTGGCGTAGACGCGTGTCGGGAAGGCCCGGATCATTCCGCGGAGGACCTTGAGGTTGTCGGCCTTGCCCTGCTCGAGCCGGTCGTAGTTGTGCCAGACCACGACCGTCTCGTCGTAGCAGTCGGCCACTGTCTCGGCGTCGCCCGCCTCGATGGCGTCGAAGAACCGGGTGGCGAGGGCTTCAGTTTCGGCGGGGCTCAAGGGGCTTCTCCCAATCATGTCAGGCCGCCAGCGCTATCGTCGGCGCCGGTCCCGTGCAAGCGGGCGGGCGCGGCATCGACAGGACGCGGCCGGGGCCTTAAACAGCGCCTCCTCCCATTCTCCTCGACGGATACCCGACCTTGCGTCTTCCCCAGGCCCGCCTCAACCAGGTGCTCGACCGCTTCCGCGAGATCGAGGCTCGCATGGGCGCGGCCACGGACGGGAGCGAGATCGTCAAGCTGTCCAAGGAACACGCCGAGCTGAAGCCGGTGGTCGACGCCGTCCAGGCCCTGCAGAAGGTCGAGGCCGAGCGGCCCGAGCTGGAGGTGATGGCCGCGGACGCGGATGCCGGTATCTCGGAGATGGCCCGCGACGAGCTCGCGCGGCTCGAGGGGCAGCTGCCGGAGATGCAGCGCGCCGTCGCCCTGCTGCTGGCGCCGCGCGACCGCGACGAGAACGCCTCCGCCATCCTTGAAGTCCGCGCCGGGACCGGCGGCGACGAGGCGGCCCTGTTCGCCGGCGACCTGTTCCGCATGTACCAGCGCTACGCCGCGCACCGCGGCTGGAAGATCGAGGTCGACAGCATCTCCGAAGGCGAGATGGGCGGCTACAAGGAAATCATCGCCTCGATCACCGGCGACGGCGTGTTCGGCCGGCTGAAGTTCGAGAGCGGCGTGCACCGCGTCCAGCGCGTGCCGGCCACCGAGGCCCAGGGCCGCATCCATACCAGCGCCGCCACCGTCGCCGTTCTGCCTGAGGCCGAGGACGTCGACATCGTCATCAACGACGCCGACATCCGCATCGACACCTATCGCTCCAGCGGGGCCGGCGGGCAGCACGTCAACACGACCGACTCGGCCGTGCGCATCACCCATCTGCCGACAGGCGTGATGGTGACCTCGTCCGAGAAGTCGCAGCACGAGAACCGCCGCAAGGCGATGGCGAACCTCAAGGCCCGCCTCTACGACATGCAGCGACAGGCCCTCGACGACGCGCGGTCCGACGCCCGCAAGAGCCAGGTCGGCTCCGGCGACCGGTCAGAGCGCATCCGCACCTACAACTATCCGCAGGCGCGGGTCACCGACCACCGCATCAACCTGACCCTCTACAATCTGACCAAGATCATGGAGGGCGAGGCGCTCGACGACGTCATCGACCCGCTGATCGCCGAGGATCAGGCCAACCGCCTGGCCAGCCTGGAAGACGAGTTCAACTAGCCGGCCGCTTGCCCGCCAGGGCGGCGAAGGCGGCATGGATGACCTCGTCGGGCGTCAGCTCCGGCGTGAGGAAGCGCTGGAACAACAGCCCTTCGATGAGGCTGTTGATCACCCGCACCAGGATGTCCGCCGGCATCGGCAGCTCGGCCTCGCTCCAGTTTGCCCGGAACCAGGCCGCGCCGGCGTCGTAGCCGGGGGCTACCGCATACCGGAACCCCTGCCGCACGTCCTCGTGTGTTAGGGCGTAGGCGCGGAACGTCAGCGCTCCGACGGCCGCCGGCCTGCGCTCGGGCGCGGCGGCGATCACCGCCTCCGCGACGGCGGTCATCATCTCGGCGAAGCTGCAGCCCGGCCGGAACACTGGCCGGATCGGCGCCCACTGCCGCTCGGCGAGCGCCATGAACAGCTCGTCGCGGTTGCGGAAATTTCCATAGATGGCGCCGGTGGTCATGCCGGCGTGTTCGGCGATGGCCTGGAGCGTCGTGCGCTCGAAGCCGTCACGGCGGGTCAGGTCCAACGCCGCATCCAGCAGCCGGACCCGCGTCCGCGCCCGCTTGTCACCCTTGGGCTGTCGGCGCGGCGAGTGCGGTGGCGATTCGACGGTCATGCCGCGACCTTAAGGCCCTATCATTTTATAGGAAGATTATTTTATATTCCGGTTACACGGAGGAGGCGCGCATGGACGCTCTTGAGATGGCCATGCAGGCCTACGTCGACGAGGGCCAGATCGCCGGCGTGGCGACGCTGGTCTGGCGGGACGGCGTGGTCCACGCTGGCGCGGTCGGCTGGCGCGACATCGAGGCCGAGCGCCCCATGCGGCGCGACAGCCTGTTCCGCATCGCTTCGATGACCAAGCCGATCACCTCGACGGCGGCGCTGATGCTCTACGACGAAGGCCGCTTCGCGCTCGAGGACCCGATCAGCCGCTGGGCGCCGGAGTTCGAGCGCATGCGCGTGCTGCGGTCGCCCGAGGGCCCGCTCGAGGATACGGTGGAGGCGGAGCGGCCGATCACCATGCTCGACCTGCTGACCCATCGCGCCGGCCTGACCCACGGCGGCTTTCACAGCGGCCCGATCGCCCGGGCCTATGCCGAGGCGCTGACGATGGACATCGACAGCCCGTTGGCCCCCGACGCCTGGATCGCCGCCCTCGCCGGCCTGCCGCTGATCGACCAGCCGGGCGCGGGCTTTCACTATGGCGCCTCGACCGACCTCCTCGGCCTGCTGATCGCCCGCATCGCGGGGGTGAGCCTGGGCGAGTTTCTGGCCGAGCGGATCTTCCGGCCGCTCGGCATGGCCGATACCGGCTTCATCGTCCCGACCGAGAAGCACGACCGCCGGGCGAAGCTGTACGGCTTCGACGACGACGGACGGCTGCAGCAGCGGCCGGTGCATCCGCCCGAGGGGCCGGCCTTCCTGGCGGAGCGCCCCCCTGCCCTGACGTACGAGTCAGGCGGCGCCGGACTGTGGTCGACAGTCGACGACTATCTGAGGTTCGCGCGGATGTTCGTCGGCGACGGGGCGGTCGACGGCGTGCGGCTGCTCAAGGTCGGGACCCTGCGGCGGATGACGGCGAACTTCCTGTCCCCGGAACAGCTGGAGGCCGCGACCTTGCTGGGCCTGCCGGTGTTCTCGGGCCAGGGATTCGGACTGGGGGTCGCGGTTGTGCTCGACCCGGAGCGGGCCGACGTGCTGCGCGGCAAGGGCGGTGTTGGCACGGTGGCGTGGCCGGGGGCCTATGGCGGCTGGTGGCAGGCCGACCCGACCGACGGCTCGGTGATGATCTTCCTGGCTCACAACGCGATCGACTTCGAGCGGGCCGCGCGAGGCCTTGGCCTGGGGGTCTATGGCGCCATGACGCAGTTCCACGCCCTCGCGTCGGCCTGAACGCAGGCCCGCGCGCCCTAGCCGCGGGGGGCCTGGGTCCGCGGCGGCGTCGGAGCCGGACGGCCCCTCTGGCGCAGCCCGGCGGTCGAGCCGCGGGCCCTGTTCCACAGGCCGCCGGCCTGGCGCTGGGCGACGCCGGCGCCGCGCCGGATCGTCTCGCGCAGGTGGAAGGGCTGGCCGACGGTGTCGGCCATGGCCGCCCCGCGCTCGCCCATCGGCTTCTCGGCGCCGATGGTGGAATCGATCGCGGTCTGGTGCTCGATCTCGGCGTTGATCTCCGCCCCGATGAGCAGGCACATCACCGAGAACCACACCCACAGCATGAAGCCGACCACCGCCCCGAGCGGGCCATAGGTGGCGTCGAAATGGGCGACGTTGTTCACGTACCAGGAGAAGCCCAGCGACCCGCCCAGCCAGCCGGCCGAAGCGAGCAGCGCCCCCCAGGTCACCCAGCGCCACTGGGCCCGGGTGCGGCTGGGGCCATAGCGGTAGACGGCGCTGAACGCGATCGAACTGACCAGGGCCACGGCCATCCAGCGCAACGGTATCCAGATGGTGTCGAAGCGCGCAAAGCCGATCGCCTTCATCGCCAGCGGCGCGGCCACCAGCACCGCCGCGACCACGGCCAGGAACACCAGCGCGCCGAAGGTCGACCCGTAGGTGATCGCCGTGCGCAGGAAGAACGGCCGCTTCTCGGTTTCGTCGTAGGCGACATTGAGCCCCTCGAAGAGCGCCTTCATGCCGGCGTTGGCCGACCATACGGAGACCAGCAGGCTGAGCAGGAAGGCGGCGGACAGCTTTCCGGGATGCTGGCCGGCCAGGCGCAGCATCTGCTCGCCGACGATCTGGATGACGCTGGCGGGAAACACGCCCGACAGTTCGCGAAGCTGCTGCTCGACCGCGCCGACGTCGGAGATCAGGCCGTAGAGCGAGACGAAGGCGGCGATCGCCGGGAAGATGGCCAGCAGGACGTAGAAGGTGACCCCGCCGGCGGTGCTGGGCAGCTTGTCGCGCGACACTTCCCAGAAGCTTCGCCAGAAGATGTCGCGCCAGCCCATGAGCGGGATGCGGTGGGGGAAGCGCGCGGCGCGGCCGCGGCCGGGCTCGACGCGATCGAAGGCCTCGGGCTCGAGGACGCGGTCCTCGCTCATCCCCGCCGGCTGCGATCGCTTGCCAGGCCAGAGGATGACGGCCGCGGCAATGCCGAGCCACGGCAACAGATGATAGGGACGCGAGCGCCCCCACCGCCATGCCTGTTTCAGACTGTCGCCCAGTTCCCGGTCCATCGCGGGTTCAACACCGGGAGGGGCTGGTGCGTTCCGGACTTGCCCGCGTCCGGCCGCTGGGGCAGTGACGAAGGATCATGTCCGCCACCGTCACCTCCCTGCACCGCCATCCGGTCAAGGGCTTCACGCCCGAGCCGCTCGACGCCGCCGACCTGGCCGCGGGCGAAGGCTTCCCCGGGGACCGGCTGTACGCCGTCGAGACCGGTCCCAGCGGCTTCGACGCGGCGCAGCCGGCCTTCATCGCAAAGACGAAGTTCGCGGTGCTGGCCCATATCGCCGAGGTCGCCCGCGCCCGTACGGCCTGGGACGAGGCCACCGGCGTCTTCCACGCCTCGGCCGCAGGGATGCCCGACATCGACGCGCCCCTGCGCGAGGCCGCCGGGCGCCAGGCCTTCGCCGCCTGGCTCACTGACCTGCTCGGTGACGAGGCCCGCGGCCCGCTGAAGGTGCTCGAGGCGCCGCGGAGCTGGCGTTTCATGGACCACCCCCAGGGACATGTCTCGATCATCAACCTCGCCAGCGTGCGGGACCTGGAAGCCAGGATCGGCCGGCCGGTCGACCCGCTGCGCTTCCGCGCCAACCTGTATGTCGAGGGGTGGGCGCCCTGGGTCGAGAACGACTGGACCGGGCGCAGGCTCGCGGTCGGCGCCGCCGAGGCCACTGTCTTCAAGCCGATCGTCCGCTGCGCGGCCACCCACGTGGACCCGGCCACCGCCGAGCGCGACATGGACGTGGTCAAGGCGTTGTTCGACAACTACGGCCACATGTTCTGCGGCATCTACGTCCAGACACAGCAGGCCGGGCGGGTGGCGCTGGGCGACCGAGTGGAGTTGAACGGATGACCACCCTGGTGAAGGCCTGGAAGGCCGGACGCGAGCAGTTGACCGAAGCGGCGATCGACCAGCCCGCCATCGACGCGCGGCTGATGCTCGAGGCCGCGGCCGGCGTCAGTCGCACCGACATCATCACCGACCCGCAGCGCGAGCTGACCGAGGAGCAGACCTTCACCTACGAGGAGTTCCTGGCCCGCCGCATGCGCCGTGAGCCGGTCAGCCACATCCTGGGCCGCAAGGGCTTCTGGAAGATCATGCTCAACGTCACCAAGGACGTGCTGACCCCGCGGCCGGACACCGAGGTGATCGTCGACGAGGCGCTCAAGGCCTTCCCCGAAGCGATGGCCTTCAACGTGCTCGACCTCGGCGTCGGCTCCGGCGCGATCCTGCTGGCGATCCTCGCCGAGCGGCCCGCGGCCAAGGGGCTTGGCGTCGACGTCTCGTCCGAGGCCCTGGCGGTGGCGCGGGAGAACGCGGCCAACCTCGACCTCGACGGCCGCACCGCGCTCCTGCGCGGTGACTGGACGTCCGGCCTCGGCGACGCGACCTTCGACCTGGTGGTCTCGAACCCGCCCTACATCGCCACCGCCGAGATCGAGACCCTCGACCCCGAGGTGAAGGATCACGAGCCGCGCCTGGCCCTGGACGGCGGCCTCGACGGCCTCGACGCCTACCGCCGGCTGGCTCCCGAAATCCTGCGGGTGCTCAAGGTCGGCGGCATGTTCGCCGTCGAGATCGGCCACACCCAGAGCGCGGCGGTGGAGGCGCTGTTCCGCGAGGCCGGCGCCGCCAATGTGCGGACGATCAAGGACCTGGCTCTCCGCGACCGTGTTGTCGCGGGGGCGAGAAACCCCTTGGAAACAGGCGTCTGAGACGTTACATCTCGACTCGTTCCCTCCCAGATCGCCGAAGATCGAAAGTCTCGACGACGGACGCGCGGGGCCTTTGGGCCAGATCGCAGCGCTGGAAGCCGGGCGGGAACTCAGGAAACACCGCGTCTTTCGAGAACAACAACCCGGGCAAAGCCCGAACAGGTTTCAGAACCAGCCGGCGATGTCCGTTGTCACGGATCCAGTCGCCCAGTCTAGGTCGAAGGTAAAATGAGAGATTTCAAGGGTATGAAGCGTCAGCGCGGCCGCAATCGCGGCGGCGGCAACACTGGCGGCAAACCCCAGCACAACGCCAACCGGGCCTTTGATTCGAGCGGCCCCGAAGGTGTGAAGGTCCGGGGCGCCGCCCAGGGCGTCTTCGAGAAGTATCAGCAGCTGTCCCGGGACGCCGCCTCCGCCGGCGACCGCGTTCTGGCCGAGAACTACCTTCAGCACGCCGAACACTATTTCCGGACCCTGCGGGCCATGCAGCCGCACCGTCCGGTGTCCGACATCGTCGGCCGTGAACAGTTCGCCTCCGGCTTTGACATCGACTTCGAGGCCGAGCCCGAGGACGCGCCGGAAGCGTCCGCCGAAACCGAAGCTTCCGACGGCGGCGACACCAACAACGACGGCGGCCAGAACAACGGCAATCGCGATGGCCAGCGCTTCGAGAACCGCCAGCGCGACCGCGACGACCGTCCGCGCGACCGGGACCGCGACCAGGGCGGCCAGCGCAACTTCGAGGGCCGCCAGCGCGACCGCGACGACCGCCCCCGCAACAACAACGATCAGCAGCCGCGTGGCGACCAGCAGCCGCAGCGCGACGACCGTCCTCGCGATGACCGACCGCGCAACAACGATCCGCGCAACGCCGACCAGCCCCGCGAGGACCGCCCCGAAGGCGGCCGCCGCGACCGCTGGCGTGAGCGCGACGAGCGCCGCGAACGTCAGGAGCGCGCCGCCGCCGGCGAGGCTCCCCGCGATCCGCTGGCCGTCGTCGAGCCTCAGGCCGCCGCGCCGCTGGCGCCCGAGACCCCTGCCGCCGACTCCCCGCGCCTGCGCGGGCAGGACGGCGCCGTGAGCGAGCTGCCCGCCTTCCTGGGCCGTTCAGCCGCGCCCGCTCCGGCGGCGGCTGCTGCCGAAGAGGCCCCGGCCGCGGAGGCCAAGAAGCCCCGTCGCCGTCGCGCCCCGCGCACCTTCGAAGGTGGCGAGGCCGCGCCGAACGAGACCGAAGAGGCCTGATCGGCCTCTATCGGCGGGACAAAAAAAGGGCGCCTCGCGGCGCCCTTTTCCTTGCCCGATTGTCGCCAGGCCTACTCGGCGGCGATGCGCGCGCCGCCACCGACCATGCCTTCGAGACGGCCACGGATCAGGTCTTCTGCCTCGCTGATGATGCGGTCGACCAGCTCCTGCACCGACGGGATGTCGTGGATCAGGCCCTGGACCATGCCGGCCGACCAGATGCCGCCCTGGGTGTCGCCGTTGGCGAGGGCGTCACGGCCACGGGTGCCGGCCACGAGCGACTGAACGTCCTCGAACTTGGCGCCGCCACGCTTTTCGATCTCGACCACCTGCTGGCTGACCTCATTGCGCATGACGCGGGCGGTGTTGTGCAGCGTGCGGAAGATCAGGTCGGTCTGGCGCTCGTCGTTGGCGACCATCTGCTCCTTGAAGCTGTCCGGGATCGGGGCTTCCTTGGTCACGCAGAAGCGCGTGCCCATGTTGATGCCGTCCGCGCCCAGCGCCAGGGCCGCGACCAGGCCGCGCGCGTCGGCGATGCCGCCGGAGGCGAGCATCGGGATCTTCACCTTGTCGGCGGCGGCGGCGATCAGGATCAGGCCGGGGATGTCGTCCTCGCCCGGGTGGCCGGCGCATTCGAAG
>JAZJXN010000052.1:0-4878 GCA_040390885.1 Pseudomonadota bacterium
GACTTCCAGTCGAAGGTGCCGATCGAGACCATGACCATCACCGCGACGAGCGCGGCCATCGGGATGCGGGCGACCCAGTCCTGCAGCACCAGGATCAGGAACAGCAGGAACAGACCCGCCCACAGGGTCGACAGCCGGCCGCGCGCGCCGGAAGTGACGTTGATGATCGACTGGCCGATCATGGCGCAGCCGGCCATGCCGCCGAACAGGCCGGCGGCGATGTTGGCTATGCCCTGGCCACGCGTCTCGCGGTCCTTGTCCGACGGGGTGTCGGTGATGTCGTCGAGCAGGTTGGCGGTCAGCAGGCTCTCGAGCAGGCCGACGAAGGCCAGGGTCGCCGCGACCGGTGCGATGATGGCGAAGGTTTCCCAGGTCAGCGGCACGGCGGGCAGGTGCAGTCGCGGGAAGGCAGTCGGCATCTGTCCCATGTCGCCGACCGTGCGCACATCCAGATTTGTCAGGATCGCGAACGCGCTGAGCACGACAATGGCGACCAGGGGCGCCGGCACGGCTCTGGTGATCCTCGGGAAGCCGTAGATGATCGCCAGCCCGGCGGCGAGCATGGCGAAGGTCTGCCAGTTGGCCCCGATCAGCTCCGGCATCTGGGCCAGGAAGATCAGGATCGCCAGCGAGTTGACGAAGCCGGTCATCACGCTGCGCGAGACGAACTTGATATAGCGGCCGAGCCTGAGCAGGCCGATGACGATCTGGAAGACGCCGGTCAGGATCGAGGCGGCGAACAGGTATTCGACGCCGTGGTCCTTCACCAGGGTGACCATGACCAAGGCCATGGCCCCTGTCGCCGCCGAGATCATCGCTGGCCGGCCGCCGACGAAGGCGATGGTCACCGCGATGACGAAGCTGGCGTAGAGCCCGACCGCCGGATCGACCCCGGCGATGATCGAGAAGGCGATCGCCTCCGGGATCAGGGCCAGGGCGACGACCGTCCCGGCGAGGAGGTCGCGACGTGGGTTGGCGAGCCACTGCTCGCGCGCGGAAGCGAAAACGGACATTCGGATGCGAAACCTGGAGTCTGCCGCGGCGCCGGCGCTGGCCGACGGTCTTGAAGGTGCGGCCTTGGGTTTCCCGAGGGATCGGCGCCCGGGGTAGCCACCCGGTCGAGCCGGGTCCTGATGCAGCCCGGGTCTTGGTCGATGCGGCAGACGAAATCAAGCCGCCCTCGCCCTTGCCGCGCCGCTGGAGGCCCTGCGATGATGGCGCACGCGCCAGGATTCATAAGGCGCCCGGAGGACGCCCCATGCCCCATGCCATCGGCTACGCCGCCACGGATGCCGCCAGCGGCATGAGCGCCTTCCACTTCGAGCGACGGGCGTTGCGGCCGGACGACGTGCGCATCGACATCCTCTTCTGCGGCGTCTGCCACTCGGACCTGCACCAGGCGCGCAACGACTGGGGCGGCACGATCTACCCATGCTGTCCGGGCCACGAGATTGTCGGCCGGGTCAGCGGCGTCGGGCCGCAGGTGCGGAAATTCAAGGAGGGCGACCTCGCCGCCGTCGGCTGCCTGGTGGACAGCTGCATGAGCTGTGACCAGTGCCTGAAGGGCGAGGAGCAGCTGTGCCGCAACCGCTCGACCGGCACCTACAACGGCAAGGACCGGATCACCGGCGAGACCACCTACGGCGGCTACAGCGACCATATCGTCGTGCGGGAGGCGTTCGTGCTGAGGGTGCCGGACGCGCTCGACATCACCCGCGCCGCGCCGCTGCTCTGCGCCGGGATCACCACCTATTCGCCGCTGCGCAAATGGAACGCCGGTCCAGGCACGCGGCTCGGCGTGGCAGGGCTCGGCGGCCTCGGCCACATGGCGGTCAAGCTCGGCGCGGCGATGGGCTGCGACGTCACCGTGATCACCGGCTCGCCGTCGAAGGAAGCCGACGCGCTGAAGCTCGGCGCGCACCGGGTGCTGCTGTCGGGCGACAGGGAGGCGATGAAGGCCGCGCGCAACGGGTTCGACCTGATCATCGACACCATTCCCGTGGCCCACAAGCTGCAGCCCTATCTGCCGCTGCTCGACATCGACGGCAGCCTCGTCATCGTCGGCGCCATCGACGAGATCCCGCCGTTCCACAGCGGCCTGCTGCTGGGTGGCCGCCGGCGGGTCAGCGGTTCGCCGATCGGCGGCATCGCCGAAACGCAGGAGATGCTCGACTTCTGCGCCGAGCACGGCGTGCTGCCCGAGTGCGAGACCATCCCCATCCAGGACATCAACCACGCCTATGAGCGCATGGAGCGGTCGGACGTGAAGTATCGCTTCGTGATCGACATGGCCTCGTTGGCGGCGGAGCGAAAGGCGGCATGAATTGGCTGAGGCGGCTTCTGGGTGGGGAAGAGGCGGCGAAGGTCGCGCCGGCCACTGCCCTGTCGACGGCCGCCCTACCGTCAGAGCAACACATCGCCGCCGCCTATGGCGGCAACCCGATCCACGCCCTGCTCGACAGCGTCGGCCTGCCATGGCGTCAGCCGCGCGCGGCGTTGATCTTCGACTATGGCATTCAGCGACACCCCGCCTACGACTGGGACGTCATCGAGATGCCGACCCGGCCGCCGCTGGTCGAGGGGCTGCTGTGGCCGATCTCCGCGCAGGCGATGCGAGATCTGTCGCCCCTGATGCCCGCTACCTACCTGTCGGGTGTGGTCTGGTTCGTCGATGACGTAGAGGCCAACATCCGTAGAGCGGCGCGGCAGCTGGAGGGGGCGCTCGGTGCGGCGAAGATCGCGCGACGCTACAACACCCTCCATTGCGAGTGGCGGGCGGGCGCCGCGTCGCTGGGGCTCACCGTCTGGCCGCCAGAGAACCAGGGCGAGTGGGCGAGCAGCAACCCCTCGCACGAACGCGACCCCCGGCTGCGGACCGGCTGCCACATCAACATCGAGACCGGATTGGTGTCGGCGCTCACGGGACCTGAGCTGGACTGGCTGCGGGGATGGGAGGCTGTCGCGACATTGTCGGCGCCATCCGGCTGGCCCAACGCGGCCGTCCCGGAAAGCCAGTTGCCGTTCGTGCGTGAGCCGCCGGCCGGTGTGGATATACCCGACGACACGATCGGAAGGTCAGCCGACGGCGAAGGGCTGATCCTGCAGCGGCGGTGGCTCTATGTGATTCCGGTCGTCGACATCCTGCGCTTCGAGGTCACCCGCATGACGCCCGCCAAGGGCCCGGGCGGATCGTATCTGACGATAGTCTGCGCCGTGGCGGGGGCCGGTGATGTGAACCTGACCGCCGCCGAAGCGCCCGGACCAGACGACCTGAACGATCTGGGCGCGACGCTGGGCAAGGCGTTCGGCAAGCCGGTGACGCTGAGCCCATACTGGGCTGACTGCTGAAGCTATCGGAGCGGACTGGATTGTCGCCAGTCCTGAAACGCGACACTTGACCCGGCCCCTGGGGCCGCCTCGATAGGCATGAGCGTCAGTCCTCAGAGAGGTGAGTCGTGAACGCTTCCATCGAGTTTCTCAGCCCGTCCGACGCCGCCCGTCGGCTCGGC
Organism: Pseudomonadota bacterium; assembly: GCA_040390885.1. Classification (GTDB taxonomy): domain Bacteria; phylum Pseudomonadota; class Alphaproteobacteria; order Caulobacterales; family Caulobacteraceae; genus Caulobacter. The sequence goes on from JAZJXN010000052.1 coordinate 3,510, forward strand.
GTCTCGGCCAAGGCGCTGCGTCTCTATGAGCAGCGGGGGCTGGTCGCGCCGCTACGCACCGGCGCCGGCTGGCGCGCCTATGGACCCGATCAGATGGCGCGTGCGGGAGAGGTCGTGGCGTTGCGCGCGCTCGGCTTCAGCCTGGCCCAGGTGGCGCGGGTGCTCGGCGGCGACGCCAGCGGCCTGGAGCCGGCGCTGGCCGCGCATCAGGCGGCGCTGGAAGACCGTCTGCGCGACCTCGCCGGTACGGTCGCGACGGTGCGGGGCCTGCGCGCGGACCTCGCGGACGGCAAGCCGCCGACAGCCGCGGAGCTGGCGCGGCTCGCCGGGCCCGTTGCCGAGCCTGTCGTCGCCTTCGACCTGCCCTGGCCGTGGGGCGGCGAGCGGTTCGCACTGCGCGATCTGAAGCCGATCACCTGGCTCATCGGCCCGCTGGGCAGCGGCAAGACGCGGCTGGCGCAGGCGCTGGCCCGGGCGCTGCCGGACGCGGCCTTCCTCGGCCTCAACCGGTTGGCGGTCCAGGGGCCGGCCTCGGCACGGGGAGAGTCGGCCCTCGCCTGGCTGCTCGAGGACGGCGCGACCGCGTCGGACGCGCTCACCCTGCTGGTCGCCGCGCTGGAGGCCGACAGCCCGGCCGTGCTGGTGGTCGACATGGTCGAACAGGATCTCGACCAGGCGACGCAGGAGGCCCTCGCCGCCCACCTGCGCCGACGCGGTCAGGGCGGCCGGCGGCTGGTCCTGATGACCCGGTCGTCGGCGATGCTCGACCTGGCGGCGGTCGGACCCGACGAGACCATCCTGCTCTGCCCGGCCAACCACAGCCCGCCGGTCGTGGTCCTGCCCCACCCGGGCGCGCCGGGCTACGAGGCGGTGGCGACCTGTCTGGCCTCGCCGGAGGCCAGGGCGCGAACGGCCGGGGTGATCGCCATGCGGCCGGACGCGGCGTGATATCCGCCCTCTAGATCCCGTTCGGCCAGGCTGACGGGATCGATCCCGCGCTCCGGCGGTTCTGTCCTGACCACACAGCCAAGGACGCCCCATGCTCAACTCCATCCTCATCGGCCTCGTCTCCGGCGCCCGCTCGATGACGCCGCTGGCCGCCGTCAGCGACGCGGCCCAGCGCGGGACCCTGCCCGCCGGCAACGGCGCACCGGCCTGGCTCGGCCATCCGCTGGTGGCGGCGGGGACCAAGATGCTGGCCGCCGGGGAGATCGGCGGCGACAAGATGAAGACCGCGCCCGACCGCATCGTCCCGGCGGGCATCGCCGCCCGGCTGGTGACCGCGGGGATCGCCGGCGCCGCCCTCGCCCCGCGCGACCGCAGGGTTGCGGGCGCGGTGCTGGCCGCCGCGGCGGCCACGGTCGCCGCC
>JAZJXN010000052.1:4888-9025 GCA_040390885.1 Pseudomonadota bacterium
CCTCCGGCGCTTCGGCCAGACGCCGACTGGCCTGGTCGAGGATGCCCTCACCGTCGGGGCGGCCAAGGCCGTGGTTGCCAACGCCGGCCGCGCCTGACCGATCGCGATCGGCTGCATCGTCGGCCGGAATGGGGTGATCACCCGATGGCGTCTCTCAGGGAAGAGCGACCTGCTGTGAGCCTTGATCCAGGGCGAGCGGCGAGGACATCGGATGACCGGGATTGGCAGGCGCACGATGCTGGGCGCCTTGGCGACGACCGGGGCACTGGGGCTGGCGGGGCGGAGCTTCGGCCAGGCCGCCGTGGCCCGCGCCGGCGTGCTGTTCCGCAATGTCAGGGTGTTTGACGGCAGGAGCCCCAAGCTGTCGCCGCCGTCCGACGTACTGGTGCGAGGCAACCTGATCGACCGGATCTCGACCGAGCCGATCCCCCTGACGCCGGAGGTGCGGGAGATCGCCGGCGGCGGCCGAACCCTGATCCCCGGCCTGATCGACGCCCACTGGCACGCCTTCATGGCCGGCACCTCGCAGCCGGTCCTGATGAGCGCCGACATTGGCTACCTGAACCTGATGGCCGCGCAGCAGGCCGAGGCCACGTTGATGCGGGGCTTCACAACCGTTCGCGACCTCGGCGGGCCGGTGTTCGGTTTGAAGCAGGCCATCGACGAGGGCGCGACACCCGGCCCGCGCATCTATCCGTGCGGGGCGATGATCTCCCAGACCTCGGGTCACGGCGACTTCCGCTTCCCGTTCGAGCTGCCGCGAACCCCGGGCGGCCCGGTCAGCCACAGCGAAGCAATGGGCGTGGCGGCGATCGCCGACAGCGCCGACGAGGTGCGCTTGAGGGCCCGCGAGCAGCTGCGGCTCGGCGCCAGCCAGATCAAGCTGATGGCCGGCGGCGGCGTCAGCTCGCCGCACAATCCGATCGAATCGACCCAGTTCAGCGAGGCCGAGATTCGGGCGGCGGTCGAGGCGGCCGAGAACTGGGGCACCTACGTCACCACCCACACCTACACCCCGCGCGCGATACGCCAGGCGCTGGCGGCCGGGGTCAGGTGCATCGACCACGGCCAGCTGACCGACGAGGCGACCGCCCAGCTGATCGCCGACAAGGGCGTGTGGTGGAGCCTGCAGCCGCTCACGTACAACGCCGAGGTCTTCGCCCGCATGTCGCCGTTCTCCCAGGCGAAGGCGCGCGAGGTCTTCGCGGGCACCGAGACGGCCTACGGCTACGCCATCAAGCACCGGGTCAAGACCGCCTGGGGCTCCGACATCCTGTTCGACGCCGGCGCAGCGGCGCGGCAGGGCAGCTACCTGGCCATGATGATCCGCTGGTACAGCCCGGCCGCGGCGTTGAGCATGGCCACCGCGGCCAACGCCGAGCTGCTGGCCATGTCAGGCTTCAGCAACCCCTACCCCGGCAAGCTGGGCGTGGTGCAGCCAGGGGCCCTGGCCGACCTGCTCCTGGTCGAGGGCGACCCGTTGCAGACCCTCGAACTGGTCGCCGACCCGGATCGAAACTTCCGCGTCATCATGAAGGACGGGGTCGTGTTCAAGGACACGGTGCCCGCGTAGCGCCCCCTCAGCGACAAAACCGTAACACGCCCTCTGTACACAGCGCCGTCATCCCCCTTGCCGCGACCGTCGCGGCGGGCGACAAACCCTGCTGACGCACAGAGGCCCCATGACCGACGCTGCGACCGCCGCTCCGGCTGACACCCCCGCCAACATCGAGGACGGGAGCGCCCGGACCTACTTCCTGGACGAGGACCTGCTGTCCTCGCCAGAACGCTTCTTCAACCGCGAGCTCAGCTGGCTGGCCTTCAACCGGCGTGTGCTGGAAGAGGCCGAGAACCCGCGGCACCCGCTGCTCGAGCGGCTGCGCTTCCTGTCGATCAGCGCCAACAACCTCGACGAGTTCTTCATGGTCCGGGTGGCCGGGCTCAAGGGTCAGGTTCGCGAGGGCGTCCGCGTGGTCAGTCAGGACGGCCTGACCCCGTCCGAACAGCTGGCCAAACTCAACGTCTCGGCGGCCGAGCTGATGGCCGACCAGCAGCGCATCTGGCGCGAGACCCGGATGGCGCTGAACGCCGAGGGCATCAGGTTGCTCGACGCCAAGGACGTCGGCGCCGCCGATCGCAAGACCGCCGAGGACATCTTCCTCAACCACGTGTTCCCGGTCCTGACCCCGCTGGCCATCGACCCGGCGCACCCGTTCCCGTTCATCCCCAACCTTGGCTTCGCCCTGGCGCTGAAGCTGAAGCGACAGGACGGCAAGGACCTGTACGCCCTGGTGCCGATGCCGCAGTCGGTGCGGCGGTTCTGGCCGCTGGGGGCGGAGACCGCCAAGGGCAAGGGCGACCAGAAGTACATCGCCCTGGAATCGCTGGTCATCCTGTTCATCCAGCACCTGTTCCCGGGCTGCGAGGTCGAGGGCCGCGGCCTGTTCCGTCTGATCCGAGACAGCGATGTCGAGATCGAGGAAGAGGCCGAGGACCTGGTCCGCGAGTTCGAGGCGCAGCTCAAGCGCCGACGGCTGGGATCCGTGGTCCGGGTCAAGGTGCAGACGGCGATGCCCGTGGATCTGCGCGAGTTCATCCTCCAGAACCTGCACGCCGATCCCGAGGACGTGGTGCTGATCGACGGCAAGCTGGGGCTGGCCCAGATGAGCCAGCTTATCCCGTCCGGGCGGCCGGACCTGAAGTTCAAGCCGTTCCTGCCGCGCTTCCCCGAGCGGATTCGCGACCACAACGGCGACTGCTTCGCGGCCATCCGCGAGAAGGACATCCTGGTCCACCACCCGTTCGAGAGCTTCGACGTGGTCGTCCAGTTCCTGCGCCAGGCGGCGGCCGACCCCAATGTGCTGGCGATCAAGCAGACGCTGTACCGGACCAGCCAGGACAGCCCGATCGTGGCGGCCCTGATCGCGGCGGCCGAGAACGGCAAGAATGTCACCGCCCTGGTCGAGATCAAGGCGCGCTTCGACGAGGAGAACAACCTGCGCTGGGCCAAGGACCTGGAGCGGGCGGGCGTCCACGTCGTGTTCGGCTTCGTCGAGTACAAGACCCACGCCAAGCTCAGCCTGGTGGTGCGGCGCGAGGGCGAGACCCTGCGCACCTACTGCCACTTCGGCACCGGCAACTACCACCCGGTCACGGCCAAGGTTTACACCGACCTGTCGCTGTTCACGACCGACCCGGCGCTGGGCCGCGATTCCGCCAGGCTGTTCAACTACATCACCGGCTACGCGGCCCCCGAGCGGCTCGAGAAGCTGAGCTACAGCCCCGAGACCCTCAAGCCCGACCTGATGAACATGATCGCGGCGGAGTCGGAAAACGCCATCGCCGGCAAGCCGGCGGCGATCTGGGCCAAGCTCAATGCGCTGGTCGATCCCGAGATCATCGACGCCCTCTATCTGGCCAGCCAGACCGGCGTGCGGATCGACCTCGTGGTTCGGGGGATCTGTTGCCTGCGTCCCGGCGTTCCGGGATTGTCCGAGAATATCCGTGTGAAGAGCATCGTCGGGCGCTATCTGGAGCACTCGCGAATCGTCGCCTTCGCCAACGGCAGGGAGATGCCGAGCAACAAGAGCCGCGTCTTCATCAGCTCGGCTGACTGGATGCCCCGTAACCTCGACCGTCGTGTGGAAGCCCTGACCCCCGTCGACAATCCCACCGTCCATCAGCAGGTCCTGCAGCAGATCATGGTCGCCAGCCTGAACGACGAGGCCCAAAGCTGGATGCTGGACTCCGCCGGCGGCTATCACCGCGACCCGGCGTGGAACCGGCCCAGCGCCTTCTCGGCGCACGAGTACTTCATGACCAATCCCAGCCTGTCCGGCCGGGGCCACAAGGTCCGCGACCTGCCGCAAGCGTTCGATCATGTTGGCCCGCGCCGATAGCGCCGCCACGCTGGAGGATCGCGCGCGGACGCCGCGCGACGCCGCCGTCATCGACGTCGGCTCGAACAGCGTGCGCCTCGTGCTCTACCGGCTCGAGGGCCGGGCGATCTGGACGGTCTACAACGAGAAGATCCTCGCCGGGCTCGGCCGCGATCTCGGCGCCAGCGGCCGGCTGTCGCCGCAGGGCGTCGACACCGCGCTGACGGCGCTGCGCCGGTTCCGGGCCGTGCTAGACGCC
>JAZJXN010000053.1:0-11357 GCA_040390885.1 Pseudomonadota bacterium
CGCGTCGATGTCCTCGATGCGGGTCTGGATGGCCAGGGCGCCCTGGCCCGGCGCCGGCGGCGAGGCGACCGGGTCGAGATAGCCGCGCGGCGTCGCGCCGAGGCCCATGCGGTTGAGGCCCGAGGCGGCCAGCAGGATGGCGTCGGCCTCGCTGCGCTCAAGCTTGGCCAGCCGGGTGTCGACATTGCCGCGGATCATGACCACGTCGAGGTCCGGTCGCACGAACAGCGCCTGGGCCTGCCGACGCAGCGAGGCGGTGCCGAGCCGGGCGCGGTGCGGCATCTCCGCGATCGAGGCGTGATGGATCGAGACGAAGGCGTCGCGCGGATCCTCGCGGGCGGGGATGGCGGCGATGGCGAGGCCCGGCGGTTGCTCGGCCGGGACGTCCTTCATCGAATGCACCGCGCAGTCGATGCGGCCGTCGCTCAAGGCCTCCTCGATCTCCTTGGTGAACAGCGCCTTGCCGCCGACCTCGAGCAGGCGGCGGTCCTGGATGCGGTCGCCTGTGGTGACGATGGTGACCAGCTGGGCGTAGGCGTCGACGTTGTCATCGGACGCGCCGAGCGACGCGGCGATGCGGTCGCGCATCATGCCGCTCTGGGTGAGGGCGAGACGGGAGCCGCGGGTCCCGATCCGGATGGGCTGTTGCGGGGGCAAGGCTGGAACGTTACCTCGGGTGGGAAACTGACCCCGCTGCTATAGGAGGGGTCCGCAACCCGCAACCGGCATGACCACCCTCACCGTCCTCGGCATCGAAACCAGCTGCGACGAAACTGCCGCCTCCGTGGTGCGGCGGAGCGCCGACGGCCGCGTCGAGGTGCTGTCCAGCGTGATCAACAGCCAGATCGCCGACCACGCCCCCTACGGCGGCGTGGTGCCGGAGATCGCGGCCCGGGCGCATGTTGAATCGATCGACGGCATCGTCGCCCGCGCCCTGACCGACGCCGGCGTGACCTGGGAAGACCTCTCCGGCGTCGGGGCGACGGCGGGCCCCGGCCTGGTCGGCGGCGTGATGGTCGGCCTGAGCTTCGGCAAGGCGGTGGCGCTCGCCCGAGGCCTGCCGCTGGTGGCGGTGAATCATCTCGAGGGACATGCGGTCTCGGCCCGGCTGGGGGCGGACATCCCCTACCCGTTCCTGCTGCTTCTCGTCAGCGGCGGGCACTGCCAGCTTCTTGAAGTGGGCGGCATCGGCGCCTGCCGCCGGCTCGGCACCACCATCGACGACGCCGCCGGCGAGGCGTTCGACAAGATCGCCAAGACCATGGGCCTGCCCTATCCGGGCGGGCCGGAGCTCGAGAAGCTGGCGGTCGGCGGCGATCCGCAGCGTTTCGCCCTGCCCCGCGCCCTGCTCGGCCGGAAGGACTTCGACTTCTCCTTCTCCGGTCTCAAGACCGCCGCCGCCCGCGCGGCCGTCGGCCTGACCAGCGACGAGGACCGCCGTGACCTCGCCGCCTCGGTCCAGTTCGCGATCGCCCGTCAGCTGGCCGAGCGCACCGACATGGCCATGACCGCCTACGCCGCCGCGCATGGCGGTCAGGACCTGCGCTTCGTCGTCGCCGGCGGCGTCGCGGCCAACACGGCGGTGCGCGACCGGCTCGAGACCCTGTGTGGCAAGCACGGCTTCTCCTTCCACGCGCCGCCACTGAAATACTGCACCGACAACGCCGCGATGATCGCCCTCGCCGGCGCCGAGCGGCTGGCGCTGGGCCTGATCGACGGCCTCGATGCAGCCGCCCGGCCGCGCTGGCCGTTGGACCAGGCGGCGGCCAACGCCAATCCCTCCCACCTCCCCGGCCGCAAGGGCGCCAAGGCATGAGCGACGGACTTCACTACGCGGGCGTGATCGGCGGCGGCGCCTGGGGCACGGCCCTGGCCCAGGTCTGCGCGCGCGCCGGCCTCGCCGTCACCCTGCAGGCCCGCGAGGCCGAGGTGGTCGAGGCGATCAACGCGCGGCACGAGAACCCCGCCTTCCTGCCCGGCGTGGCGCTGGACGAGGTGATCGACGCGACCACCGAGCTGGCCGACCTCGCCCCCTGCGACTTCATCCTCGCCGTGGCCCCGGCCCAGCATCTGCGGTCGACGCTCACTGCCTTGGCCCCGCATGTGCGGGACGGCATTCCGATCCTGCTCTGCGCCAAGGGCGTCGAGCAGGGCACGCTGAGCCTGATGACCGAGGTGCTGGCCCAGACGATGCCCGACGCCGCCCCGGCGGTGCTGTCGGGCCCGAGCTTCGCCGGCGAGGTCGCGCGCGGCCTGCCGACCGCCGTCACCCTGGCCTGTCCGGACGAGGATCTGGGTCGCGCCCTGGCCGCGGCCATCGCCACCCCGACCTTCCGCCCCTACCTCGCCGCCGACATGATCGGCGCGGAGGCCGGCGGCGCGATCAAGAACGTGCTCGCGATCGCCTGCGGTATCGTCGAGGGCAAGGGCCTCGGCCGCAGCGCCCACGCCGCCCTGATCACCCGCGGCTTCGCCGAGATGACCCGCGTCGCCGAGGCGCTGGGCGGCGAGGCCGAGACCGTGGCCGGGCTCTGCGGCCTCGGCGACCTGGTCCTGACCTGCTCCAGTCCACAGTCTCGCAACATGAGCGTCGGCCTCGCGCTCGGCGCCGGCCAGACCCTCGAGGAGGCCCTGGCCGGCAAGCTGACCGTGGCCGAGGGCGTCGCCTCCGCCCCCGCCGTCCGCGCCCTCGCCCGTCGCCTCGGCGTCGAGACGCCGATCTGCGAGGCCATAGCCTCGATCCTGGCCGGCGAGAGCGGCGTCGACGAGGCCATCCTCGCGCTGCTGTCGCGCCCGCTCACCACCGAACGATAAGGACCCGCCCATGCCGCTCTTCGTGATCCAGTGGAAGGACAAGCTTGGCGAAGGCGCCGGGATTCGCGCCGCCACCCGCCAGTCCCACCTCGATTGGGTCGCGAGCCGGCCCGGCGTCGTGAAGCTGGGTGGACCGTTCCTGGGCCAGGACGACGCCATGCTCGGCTCGCTGATGGTCATCGAGGCCGAGAGCCTGGAGGCCGCCCAGGCCTTCCACGCCGAAGACCCCTACATGAAGGCCGGGTTGTTCGAGCAGTCGAGCGTGGAGCCGTGGCGCGTCACGATCGGGTCGCTCGCCTGAACCCCGCCCGCCCCCCCGCCGGGACGGCGCTCTGCGACCTGGCCGACATCCCCGATCCCGGGTCGAAAGACTTCCGCTTCCGGGCGGAAGACCGGCTGTTCGCGGGGTTCGTGGTCCGCCGGGGCGACGCCGTGTTCGGCTACGTCGACAGCTGCCCCCACGCCGGCTGGCCGCTGGCCGGGCCGAGCGGGCGGCACCTGACGCGCGAGAACGACCTGATCCTCTGCGCCGGCCATGGCGCGCTGTTCCGCATCGAGGACGGGCTCTGCCTGTCCGGGCCGTGCGCGGATCAGCGGCTGGCCGAGTGGTCGGTGGCGGTGAGCGACGGGGTCGTGGTCACGGCCTAGACGACGTGCATCCCGCAGGATGAACGTCCCCTACTTCAGCGTCGGGCTGTCGAGGTCCAGCGCGTCGATACCAATCGTTTCGGCATTGGGAACCGCCGCCGGAAGCCCGGCCCCGAACAGCTTGGCGTCGCCGACGACGATGACACTGGCCCTGGACGGATCGAACACGTCAGCCGAGAAACGGGTGATGTCCTCGGCGGTGACCGCCTCGACCCTGGCCGTGTAGGCCTGCATCTCGGCCAGATCGATGTCGTAGATCGCCAGTCCGCCGATGATCCCGGCCAGGCCGTCCGTGGTGCCGAGGTCGCGGCCGAAGTCGCCGATCAGCACCGACTTGCGCGCCGCCAGCTCGGCCGGGGTCACCGGCCGGGTCGCCATGCCCTTCATCTCCTCGCGGATCAGGGTCGCGACCTCGGCGGCGGACTCGTTCTTGGTCTGGGTCGAGGCGGTGAAGCCGCCGACGATCCGGCGGGGCGTCAGGCTGGCCCCGGCGCCGTAGGCGAGGCCGCGCTTGATGCGGATTTCCTGGTTCAGGCGCGAGGAGAAGCCGACCCCCAGCGTCGTGGTCGACACCATGCCGGCGTAGTAGCGCGGATCCTGGCGAGTGATGCCGCGCCGGACGAGCGACACCGCCGCCTGACCGCTGGCCGGGATGTCGACGATGATGTTGCGGGGCGGCGCGACCTTGTCGGCCGTCGGCAGGGGCGGCAGGGCGGCGGCGGGCTTCGTCCAGCCCCCGAATGCGTCCTGAGCCAGGGCGAAGCCCGCCTCGGCGTCGATGTCGCCGGTGATCACCAGCACGGCGTTGTCGGGCCGCCACCAGGTCCGGTGGATGGCGGTCAGGTCGTCACGCGTGAGCTTCGGCAGCGAGGTCGGCGTGCCGCCGGCGACGTGGCCGTAGGCGGTGCCGGCGTAGAGCACCGGGGCGCTGACCAGGCCGGCGACGCTGGCCGGGCGCTTGAACGCGACCTTCAGGCCGTCCAGCGACTGATCGCGAACACGGTCGAGTTCCTCCTGCGCGAAAGCGGGACGGAGCGCCACGTCGGCCATGAGCGGCATCGCGCTCTTGAGATTCTGCGGCATGACGTTGAGCGTCACGCTGGAGGACTCCCAGCCTGACCCGGCCGAGAGGACGGCGCCCAGAGCTTCGGTCTGGGTGGCGATCTCGGTGGCGCTGCGGGTCGCGGCGCCCTCGGTGAGCAGCTCGGCCATCATCGAGGACGCCCCGGCGCGGCCCTCGGGATCGGCGGCGGCGCCGGCCAGCACGTTGAGCTGGGCCGTGACCAGCGGCAGGTCGCTGCTGCGGGCGACGATCACGCGCAGCCCGTTGGCGAGCGTGCGCTCCGCGGGGGCCGGCAGCACCGGCGCGACGGCGGCTCCGAGCGGCGGCGGGGCGGCGCGCTGGCCTTCCGGCGCCAGCGCCCAGACCTTTCCGGTGAATTTGGTCGAGGCGACCGGTGGCGGGGCGACGGGCGCGGCGGTCGCGGCGCCGGCGGGTCGCTGGCCTTCGTCGAGATAGCGGATGGCGAGCAGCCGGTCCTCGGCGAGATACTTTTTCGCCACCCGCTGGACATCGGCGGCGGTCACCGCCTGCAGCTCGGCGATGCCGCTGTTGGCCTTGGCGGCGTCACCCTCGAGCACATAGGCCGAGCCCAGCGCGGTGGCCCGGCCGTCGATGGTCTCGCGCTCGCGCACCGCGCCGGCGACCATCTCGGTCTTGGCCTCGGCCAGCTCGGCGGCGCTCGGCGGCGCGTCGCGCAGACGGGCGACCTCGGCCAGCAGCGCCTTCTGGCCGTCCTCGGCGGTCTTGCCTTCGGCCATGATGGCGCCGACGTAGAACAGGCCGGGCTGGGCGGCGCCGTCGTTGTTGGAGAAGGCCTCGACCGCGATCTGCTGCTGGTAGACGAGGCTGTTGTAGAGCCGCGAGGACTTGCCGCCGGACAGGATGGCGTCGAGCACCACCAGCGCGGCGGTATCGGGATTGGACGCCGCCGGCGCCTGCCAGGTGATCGCCACCGCCGGCAGCGGCACGTTCGGCGCGTAGCTCGTGACGGTCTTCGCACCGGTGCGGGCCGGCTCTGTGACTGTGACGCGCGGCAGCGGCTTGGCAGGGCTCTTCAGCGGCGCGAGGTACTGGTCGACCCAGCCGTTCAGCTGCGCCTCGTCGAAGTTTCCGACCACGATCAGGGCGGCGTTGTCCGGGCGATAGTAGGTCTCGTGGAAGGCCAGGACATCGTCGATGGTGGCCGCGTCCAGCTCCTCGATCGAGCCGATGCCGGGCCGGCGGTAGGGGTGGGTGGTGTAGGAGAGCTTCGGGATTTCCAGCGCGAACAGCCGCCCGTAGGGCTCGGCCAGCACCCGCTGGCGCAGCTCCTCCTTCACCACGTCGCGCTCGGACTTGAAGCTGGCCTCGTCGACGACCAGCGAGCCCAGGCGGCTGGCCTCGGCCCACAGCAGCCGCTCCAGGTGGTTGGCCGGAACGACCTCGTAGTAGGCGGTCATGTCGTCGGCGGTGAAGGCGTTGTTCAGGCCGCCGACGTCCTCGGTCATGCGGTCGAAGCTCTCCGACGGCAGGTCCCTGGTCGCCTTGAACATCAGGTGTTCGAACAGGTGGGCGAAGCCGCTGCGGCCGACCGGATCGTCCTTGGAGCCAACGCTGTACCAGACCTGCACGGTCACGTTCGGCGTTGTCCGGTCGACGGCGTAGAAGACCTTCATGCCGTTGGCGAGCGTGCGGGTCTTGAAGTCGATCGGCGGCGCCTCGACGGCTGCCGCCGGCGCCCTGGCCACCGCCACCGGAACCAGGGCAGTGGTGGAAAGCGCGAGGGCGAGGACCATCGCCTTGGCCGAACGGTTCATGGGAGCTCCGGAAACAGGGGATGCGCGGACCCTAGCACCCCCTCCGGGCGTGCAAAGACTGCGTCGTGTCATTTGAAGACGGGCGCTGTCGGTCTCAGACCCTTCGCGAGGGGGAGGAGACGGATCCTGGCCACGGGCTCGCGAGAGCCACCCCCGCGCCCCATGAACAGGTCCCCTTCCGGAGATCTGAGGATGTCCCAGCAGGATCGCTTTTCGACGATCACGCAGATCCCGCCGTCGTGGACGGTGAAGCGGCCGGCCATCGGTCCCCAACGCCCGTCACGCTCCATCACCCCATCCTCGAAGAACAGATCGGTGTGATGGACCGGGCCGGGGTCGGCTTCCATCTGGACATGTCTGAAGCGCTCGGTGAGTTCGCCGGCGGTCACTGGCTCAAGCGCGCCCGGCGTTGACGGAGAGCCGGCGCCCAGGATCGCCGCCGCGAGAACTGTCCAATGCATGCAGACTCCCCAACTGCTGAGATTGACCTCTACCGGACCTGCGCTTCGCTCTCGCGGCGCAGGGCGGTGAGCGAACGGGCGACGTCGCGGCGCATGGCGGCGCGGGCGACCACCGCGGGCGCCGGGAACGGCGAGGTGGCGCGGTTGTCGTAGAGGACGCGCGTGCCGCCGCCGGCAATCGGCTCAAGCCGCCATTCGCCGACGCAGGCGACGTCGCCGCCGACGCAGCGGAAGCGGATGCGGCCGGGCGGATCGTACTCGGAGCGGAACACGGTCTTGAAGCGCGGCGTGAGTGCGCTCCAGCGCACGGTCATCTCGCGCACGTCCCAGCGGCCGCCGGGGTCGGCGCGGGTGACGCGGCAGCTGCGCACGCCCGGGGCCATCCGGCCCGCGCGACTGCAGTCGCGGATGGTGTCCCACACCACCTTGGGCGGCGCATTGATCTCGATGGAGCCGTGAATCGCACCCGAGGCCCCGCCGGGGTCGGGGCGAACCTCAGCGACCAGCGCGCCGGAGGCGGCGAGGAACGCTATCACGGCAAGGGTCGGAGCGCCGGTCACGACGCCACCCTCGCAGAGGATCGCGCCGCGAACCAGCCCGGGTCAGCCGCCGGCGCGGTTCTTGACCAGGTCGTCGACCACTGACGGGTCGGCCAGGGTCGAGGTGTCGCCCAGGTTCGACAGGTCGTTCTCGGCGACCTTGCGCAGGATGCGGCGCATGATCTTGCCGGAGCGGGTTTTCGGCAGGCCGGGCGCCCACTGGATCACGTCCGGCGCCGCGAACGGGCCGATCTCGCGCCGCACCCACTGCACCAGCGCCTTGCGCAGGTCCTCGCTCGGCTGGACGTCGGCGTTCAGGGTCACGTAGGCGTAGATGCCCTGGCCCTTGATGTCGTGCGGGAAGCCGACCACGGCCGCTTCGGCGACGTCGTGGTGGGCGACCAGCGCGCTCTCGACCTCGGCCGTGCCCATGCGGTGTCCGGAGACGTTGATGACATCGTCGACCCGGCCGGTGATCCAGTAGTAGCCGTCCTCGTCACGGCGGCAGCCGTCGCCGGTGAAGTACTTGCCCGGGTAGGTCGAGAAATAGGTGTCGAAGAAGCGCTGATGGTCGCCATAGACCGTGCGCATCTGGCCGGGCCAGCTGTCGGTGATGCAGAGGTTGCCGCTGGTCGCGCCCTCGAGCACGGCCCCTTCGGCGTCGACCAGCTGCAGGAAGACGCCGGGCAGGGGCTTGGTCGCCGAGCCGGGCTTCAGCGCCGTGGCGCCGGGCAGCGGCGAGACCAGGCAGGCGCCGGTCTCGGTCTGCCACCAGGTGTCGACGATCGGGCAGCGGCCCTCGCCGACGACGCGGTGATACCAGAGCCAGGCTTCGGGGTTGATCGGCTCGCCGACGCTGCCGAGGAGGCGCAGACTCTTGCGCGAGGTCTTCTGGACCGGCTCGTCGCCCTCGCGCATCAGCGCCCGCAGCGCGGTGGGGGCGGTGTAGAAGATCTCGACCTGGTGCTTGTCGATGACCTCCCAGAAGCGGCTGCTGGTCGGATAGTTCGGCACGCCCTCGAAGATCAGGCTCGTCGCCCCGTTCGCGAGCGGGCCGTAGACGATGTAGCTGTGGCCGGTGACCCAGCCGACGTCGGCGGTGCACCAGTAGATCTCGCCGGGGCGGTAGTCGAACACCAGCTCGTGGGTCCAGGCCGCCCAGGTCAGGTAGCCGCCGGTGGTGTGCAGCACGCCCTTGGGCTTACCCGTCGAGCCAGAGGTGTAGAGGATGAACAGCGGATCCTCGGCGTTCATCGGTTCGGGCGGGCAGTCGGGCGAGGCGGCGTCGCGCTCGGGACCGTAGGCGACGTCGCGGCCGTCGTGCTTGAGCCACTTGGCGCCGGTGCGCTCGACCACCAGCACCCGCTCGACGCCTGGACACTGCAGCAGGGCGAGGTCGACGTTCATCTTCAGCGGTACGATCTTGCCGCCGCGCAGACCTTCGTCGGCGGTGATGACCAGCTTGCTGTCGCAGTCCTGGATGCGGCCGGCGATGCTTTCGGGCGAGAAGCCGCCGAACACCACCGAGTGCACGGCCCCGATGCGGGCGCAGGCCAGCATCGCGTAGGCGGCCTCGGGGATCATCGGCAGGTAGATGGTGACGCGGTCGCCCTTGGCGACGCCGTTGGCCTTGAGGACGTTGGCCATGCGGCACACTTCCTCGTGCGCCTCGCGGTAGGTGATGCGCTTGCTCTGCGAGGGATCGTCGCCCTCCCAGATGAAGCAGATGTCGTCGGCGCGCGTCGCCAGGTGCCGGTCCAGGCAGTTGGCCGAGACGTTAAGGACCCCGTCGGCGAACCACTTGATGCGGAAGTCGGCCTTGTCGAAGGAGACGTCCTTGATCTGCGTCGGCGGGGTCATCCAGTCGAGCCGGCCGGCGACGTCCTTCCAGAAGCCGTCGGGATCGGCCTGCACCCGCGTCCAGGCGGCGTCGTAGCCGGCGGCGTCCATATGGGCCCGCTCGGCCCAGGCTTGCGGCACCGGAAACACCTGCTCTTCGCTCACCGTTCGCTCCCTTGCTCTTGTTGGCGGGGAGTTATGCGGATGGAGCGGGTGGTGGCAACGCAGATTTCCTTCTCCCAAGGGGAGAAGGAGGGGCCCGCGCCGCAGGCGTGGGAGGTTGAGGGGGTCGGGCGGCGGCGGGCGTTTGCCCTCACCCTCCCGCTCGCTGCGCGACGGGCCCCTCCCTCTCCCTCCGGGAGAGGGTCGTCAGCCCGGCTGCTTCGTCGTCCGCAGATACGGCTTGTGGGTCGTCCAGCCGCCCGGGAACAGACCCTTGGCGTCCTCGTCGCTCACCGACGGCACGATGATGACGTCCTCGCCCGTCTTCCAGTCGGCGGGGGTGGCGACCTTGTGCGCGGCGGTCAGCTGCATGGAGTCGATCACCCGCAGGATCTCGTCGAAGTTGCGGCCGGTGGTCCTCGGATAGACCAGGATCAGCTTGATGGTCTTGTCCGGGCCGATGATGAAGACGTTGCGCACCGTGGCGTTGTTGGCCGCGGTGCGGCCGTCGGAGCCGCCCTCGGTGTCGGCCGGCAGCATGCCATAGAGCTTGGAAACAGCCAGGTCGGTGTCGCCGATCATCGGGAAGTTGACCTTCGAGCCTTGGGTCTCCTCGATGTCGGCCGCCCATTTGCCGTGGTTTTCGACCGGGTCGACCGACAGGCCGATGACCTTGACGCCCCGCTTGTCGAACTCGGGCTTCAGCCGGGCCACGGTCCCGAGCTCGGTGGTGCAGACCGGGGTGAAGTCCTTGGGGTGGGAGAACAGGACGACCCATTTGCCGTCGGCCCAGTCGTGGAAATGGATCGGGCCTTCGGTCGTCTGCGCCGTGAAATCGGGGGCGATCTGGTTCAGCTGCAGCGTCATGGCTATCTCCTGTCGCTAGGTCGGCGCCTGTAGTACGCCGGGCGAGGCGGCCAAACACCCTGAGGAATCTTCGAGATGCTGTTAGCGAAATCGACCTGGCCCGAGATCGAGGCTTTCCTTCAGCGCAGCAAGACCGTGGTGGTGCCGATCGGCTCGAATGAGCAGCACGGCCCCACCGGCCTGCTCGGCACCGACTGGATGTGCCCGGAGATCATCGCCCACGAGGCGCAGAAGGGCCGCGACGACCTGCTGGTCGCCCCGACCTTCAACATCGGCATGGCGCAGCATCATCTGGGCTTTCCGGGGACCATCTTCCTGCGGCCGAGCACCTTCATGCTGGCGATCGGCGACTGGTGCCGGTCGCTGGGCGCGCACGGCTTCGAGCGGATCTATTTCCTCAACGGCCATGGCGGCAACGTCCACACCATCGAGGCGGCCTTCTCCGAGCTCTACGCCGAGTCCAGCTTCGCCGGGCAGCGCCGGGGCTTCGCCTGCAAGCTCAAGAACTGGTGGGACCTGAGCGGGGTCAACAGTCTGGCCATGCGGCAGTTTCCGGTCGGCCACGGCAGCCATGCGACGCCGTCGGAAATCGCGGTCACCCAGTGGGCCTATCCCGACGCCATCAAGGCCGCGAACTACGCCCCGCAGATCGCCCCGACCGGCCCGATCCGCGAGGCGCTCGACTTCCGCGCCCGCTACCCCGACGGACGCATGGGCAGCGACCCGGCCCTGGCCACCCCCGAAAAGGGCGGCGAGCTGGTCGCGCTGGCGGCCAAGGGACTGATCGAGGACGTCGCGGCGTTCGGGGCGGAGGTCACGCCTTAGCGTGGCCGGGGACATGCTCCCGACGCCCTAGCGCGCCGCCTTGCGGTATTCCGCCGGGGCCATGCCGAACCATGTGCGGCAGGCGCGGCGCAGGCTGCGGGCGTCGGAGAAGCCGAGCTGCGCGGCGACGTCCTCCAGCGAATGCTCCGTGGCCAGCAGGCTCGCCGCCGCCCGGCGGCGGGCGTCGGACGACACCTCGCGGAACGATGACCCCGCCTCTGCCAGGCGGCGGCGCAGGGTGGCGGTGCTCATGCCGAGGCGCGTCGCGGCCGACGGCTCGTCCCAGGCGTCCGGCCCGATCGCGCCCCGCACCTGGGCGAGGATGTCGGGCGGCCCGTCCCTG
>JAZJXN010000053.1:11367-15399 GCA_040390885.1 Pseudomonadota bacterium
GGGGCCGCCCGATCGCCGGCGGCCTCTTCGAGCAGAGCCGTGAACTCGCCCAGCTCCTGGGCGGCCCAGTGCTGGTACTTCACCGCCCGCAGCGGCGCCTCGGCGTCGTCGGGCGCGTAGGTCACGGTCACCCCCCGCCCACGCCGCGTCGCCTTGGCGGCGATCAGCGGCAGCAGCAGACTTGGCCCCATCGGCGCGATGGCGGCGGCGATCCGGAGCGCGGACGGCCGCAGCCGCCGGCCGGTCAGCCAGCGGAAGCCGCACTGGGTGGTGACGACGAAGATCTCGATCATCAGGTCGCGGCGGGCGTCGCGCTCGCCCTCGTAGTCGAACGAGAGGGTCAGGCCCTGCCGCGAACGGGTCAGGCGCAGGCTCACGTCCGGCCGCAGCATCGGGGCGGCGGCGACGAAGCGCTGCAGGCCCTCGGCGAAGGTGTCGCCCTGGGCGGCGGCGGCGATCAGCAGGCCGAAGGTGCCGCGCGCCACCCGGGCCGGGCCGACGCCGCAGTTCTCGTCCTCGGTCCGCCGCATCTGCTCGAGGCAGAGATTGAGGAACAACATCGAGGGCAGCTTGTCGCCAGCGGTGGCGAAGGTATCGGTGGCGCGGGCGCCGGCCAGCAGCGCCTCGGCCTGGTCGCGACCGACAAGGAGATCGAGATAGTGACGCGGCACACCGAACCGGTCGGCGGTGTACCCTCCGCCTTCACTCCCGCGCGCGTCGTCTATCCCCGCCATCGGCCGAAGTAAGCCAAGTGACGCGGACGGAAAGCAAGAAAAAGGACGCGCCCGCTGTTTAGCGGACGCGTCCAAGGCCTAAGGGCTCACGGGAGGTGATGGCCCGGTTGGCGAAGGGGGAGGATCAATCAGTAGCGCATGGTCAGCGAGACGCCCCAGGTGCGGGGCTGGCCCGGGAAGCGCACCACGGTGTTGGCGTTGCTGGCCACGGCGGTCCAGTAGTACTCGTCGGTCAGGTTGCGGGCCCAGAGGCTGGCTTCCCAGTTGCCTTCCTTGGCCGTGATGCCGAGCGAGCCGTTCAGCAGTCCGTAGGCGGGGATCTCGTACAGCGGGTTGCCTTCCAGATCCGCCTGCGAGTCCGCCTGATAACGACCGTTGAGGGTCGCCTTCAGGCCCATGCCGTCGCTCAGGTCCCGCTCGTAGACGAACGTCAGGCTGCCGGTGAACTCGGGACTGTAGAGGAACGCCGCGCCGTCGTAATCCTGCGGCAGACCCGAGCCGTTGGTGCCGACAAAGCCCTTGATTTCGGTGTGCAGGAAGGTTGCGGCGCCGATGGCGGTGAAGTTGTCGGTCACGCGCCAGGTGAGTTCGCCGTCAACGCCGTAGGCCAGCGATTCCGGGATGTTCTGCAGCCGCGCCAGGGCGGTGTAGAGCGCATCCGGATTGAAGGTGCTCATCTGCTTGTCGGTGTAGTCGTAGTAGAAGGCCGAGACGTTGGCCTGCACGCGGCGATCGAACAGGCCGGCCTTCACGCCGACCTCGTAGGACAGCAGCGTCTCCTGCTTAACCGGCAGATTCTGCTCGTAGAGGCTGGCGGTGTTCACCGGCGCGCCGCCCGACTTGGCGCCCTGCGAAATCGAGCCGTACAGCAGGACGTCGTCGCTGGCGTTCCAGTTCAGGGCCAGGCGCCAGGCGACG
Organism: Pseudomonadota bacterium; assembly: GCA_040390885.1. Taxonomy (GTDB): domain Bacteria; phylum Pseudomonadota; class Alphaproteobacteria; order Caulobacterales; family Caulobacteraceae; genus Caulobacter. The sequence goes on from JAZJXN010000053.1 coordinate 13,020, forward strand.
TTGTCCTCGTCCAGGCTGGTGATGACCTCGCCGCGCGTGGCGGTCATGTTGTCCCAGTCGATCCGGGTCGTCGAGCAGCCGTTTTCGACCACGTTGTCGGTGATGACGACGCCGCCGTAGCGCGCGAAGTACAGCGCCTTGTTGGTGAGGTTCAGGTTCGGCAGCATCGAGCCGTTGACGTCACGCGAGCAGACGTTGGCGTCCTGCTTGTCCTGGGTGTAGCGCAGGCCGGTGGTCAGGGTCAGCGTGTCGGTGAGCGTCCAGTCGGCGCTGGCGAAGATGCTGGCCGTGGTCGTCTCGATCTTGCCGTCATCGCGGTAGGTCTGGAACGTGTTCGCCGCCTGGGCGAGCGTGTAGCCGCCGTTCAGCGCCTGGCCGCCGGGCAGGTTGGCGTTCGTCGGGCTCCCGATCAGGGTGGTCGTCAGGAACTGGAACAGCCGGACGTTGGCGTTGTCGCGGAACAGCGTCTGGTTGGTGTCGACGATGTCGTCCTTGCCGTAGTAGCCGCCGACCAGCCAGGTGACGCGGTCGTTGCCGCCCTGCAGGCGCAGTTCCTGGGCGAACGACTCGATCTCGCCGTCGGCGGCCTGGATCAGCACGTTGTAGGGCGCGCCGGCCCAGTCCATCACGCCTCTGCGCTCGATCTTGTTGAAGCTGGTCAGCGAGACCAGGGTCAGGTCGTCGTTGATGTCCCAGGAAACGTTCAGCTTGCCGGCGAGGAAGGTCGAGTCCTCCTCCAGCGGCTTGTCGATGCCCGGGACGCCGCCAACCGTCGAGGTGCGGCGCGAGGCCGAGGCCCAGTCGGCCGTATCGTTCGACCACTTCTGGCCGGCGATGAAGGCGGGCAGGCCCGGGGCGTTGAAGTTGCCGGCGGCGCCGGTTCCCGCCGGCGGGGGCGTCGTGCCCGGCGTGAAGCCGATCGCCTGGGCGGCGAGGGTGTCGCTGGTGTTGGACCAGTAGCTGACCGAGGCGTCGATCGACAGCGCGTCGGTCGGCTGGAAGGCCAGCGAGCCGCGGATGCCGTAGCGGTCGACCTCGCCGAGCGTCTCATTGCGGGTCGCGGACTTCTGCCAGCCCTGGTTGCTGGTCTCCTTGCGGAAGGAGATGCGGCCCTGGAGGTTGTCCGTCAGCGGGCCGCTGACCATGCCTTCGAAGTTGTAGGTCTCATAGTTGCCGAACTCGGCGACGCCGCGCGCCTCGAAGTCCTTGGTCGGCTTCTGGGTGACGAAGTTGATCAAGCCGGCGGTGGTGTTGCGGCCGTACAGCGTGCCTTGCGGACCCTTGAGCACTTCGACGCGCTCGAGGTCGAACACCGGGCCGCTCAGCATCATCGGATAGGCGTAGGCGACTTCGTCGACATAGGTGCCGACCGTCGAGGTGGCCGACATGTTGATGGTGTTGAAGCCGATGCCGCGCAGGGTGAAGGTCGGCACGCCCTGATAGGAGCGCGAGACGCTGAAGCTCGGGGCCACCGACGACAGGTCCTGGACGTTGGTCACGCGCAGCGACTCGAGCTGCTCGGCGCCGAACGCCTGGATCGCCATGCCGACGTCGTTGAGCGCCTGTTCGCGGCGGTTAGCGGTGACGACCAGTTCGTCGACAGCCGTGTCGGCGGCGGGGGCGGCGTCCTGGGCCAGGACCGGCGAGGCCACGGCGACGGAGGCCAGCAGGATGGCGGTGCCGCCATAAAGATACGTGCGCAGTTTCATGAGTTTCCACTCCCTCAGGGTTCGGGAGTCGACCGTCCGCGACCGTCGGTCGTGGCGTGCCCCCTTTATTTTGCCGGGAACATGACGAAGCCGTGGCTATTCGGCGAGGACGCCGGGACACAATCGTAAGCGGACAATTTCGCTCACGATACGCCGTCCCCGCGCGCCGGCACGCTTGCATTCGCGCCGGTTTCGCGGTGTCACGGCGGCATGACTCTCGCCGCCCCCATCGACCCGTTCCACGCCATCGGCATCAGCCGCCTGGCCCACCAGCTCAAGGGCGAGGGCCGGTCGATCATTCATATGGAGTTCGGCCAGCCCTCGACCGGCGCGCCGAAGGCCGCGATCGACCGGGCCCACCATGTGCTCGACACCGATGGCATGGGCTATTGGGAGAGCCCGGACCTGCGCGACCGGATCGTCCGCCACTACGCCGACAGCTACGGGGTCGAGGTCGAATCGGACCGCATCGTCCTGACCTGCGGGGCGTCCCCGGCCCTGGTGCTGGCGCTGCTGTCGGCCTTCCAGCCCGGCGACCGGGTGGCGCTGGCCCGGCCCGGCTACGTCGCGTATCGCAACACGCTCAAGGCGCTGCGGATGGCGCCGGTGGAGATCGCCTGCGGCCCCGAGGACCGCTTCCAGCTGACCGCCGCGCACCTGGCGGCGCTCGA
>JAZJXN010000053.1:15409-17944 GCA_040390885.1 Pseudomonadota bacterium
AGCCCCGCCAACCCGACCGGCACCATCATCGAGGCCGCCGAGCTGGAGAAGATCGCCGCCGTCTGCCGCGAGCGCGGGATCCGCATCGTCTCCGACGAGATCTACCACGGCCTCAGCTATGTCGGGCCGTGCCGGTCGATGCTGGAGTTCGAGCCCTCGGCCCTGATCGTCAACAGCTTCTCGAAATACTTCAGCATGGTCGCCTGGCGGCTCGGCTGGCTTCTGGCGCCGCGGGACCTGGTCGCCAACGCCCGCGCCTATGTCGGCAACCTGTTCCTGACCGCGCCGTCGTTGAGCCAGCACGCGGGCCTCGCCGCCATGGATTGTCGTGACGAGCTGGAGGGCCATGTCGAGGTCTACGCACGCAACCGCGCCCTGCTGCTGGACGCCCTCCCCGCCCTCGGCCTGCGCGAGATCGCCCCGCCCGACGGCGCCTTCTATATCTACGCCAGCGTCGCCCACCTGACCGACGACAGCCTCGAGTTCTGCAAGCAATTGCTCACGGACACCGGGGTCGCGACGGCCTCGGGGGTCGACTTCGACCCCGTCGACGGCCGTCGCTTCATCCGGATCAGCTTCGCGGTCTCGACCCCGGAGGTCGAGGAGGCGCTCCGCCGGCTGACGCCGTGGTTCGCGGCGAAGGCCGCCGCTACATCTTGAGCTTCAGCGCGCCCATGAAGTCGCGCTTGCCCAGCGGCACGCCGTTGGCGCGCAGGATGTCGTAGGCCGTGGCGGCGTGGAAATAGAAGTTCGGCAGCGAGAACGACGTCAGGAACCGCTCGCCGGTGAACGGCAGCTTCAGGCTGCCGACCGAGAATACCACGTCGTTGTCGGCGAGGCCCTCGACCTCCTCCGGACTGATCGCCTTCAGGGCGGCGATGGTCTCCGTGATGAGCGCCTGCGCCTCGGCGTAGGTGGCGGGCGCGCCGGTCGGCGGCCCGAACTGGCCGGCGCGGACGCCCTCGATGGCGCCCAGCGAGTGATGCGCGACGGAGGCGCACTGGAAGGCCAGCGGCAGCATGTCGGGGACCAGGCGCGCGGCCAGCAGGGTCTCGGGATCGACGCCGGTGTCGCCGCAATGAGCCAGGCCCCGGGCGAGGAACCCTTCGACCGCGCCCAGCGTCTGGACGTACTGCCCGACCGAGATGTCGTGGAGTGAGATGGCCATGGCGTTTCCCCTAATGTGCGTTCGTTTTTGAAACTGGCTGCAGAGTGGCCCAGCGCGCGGAACGAGGCAACGCCCATGAGCGGCTTGCGCGGCGCCCTTGCGATGCGGTCAAATGCGGCAAAACAAAACAGGGAAAAGGACGCCATGTTCTCGCACATCATGATCGGCACCAACGACGTCGAACGGTCGAAGGGCTTCTACGACAAGCTGCTGGCGACGCTGGACGTGCCGCCGGGCTTCGTCGACGGCGGCCGCAGGATCTTCTACCGCACCGACGCGGGCACCCTGGCGGTGACCAAGCCGATCAACGGCGAGGACGCCTGCTTCGCCAACGGCGGCACCATCGGCTTCGCCTGCAACTCCGCTGAACAGGTCGACGCCTGGCATGCCGCGGGCGTCGCGGCCGGCGGCGTGACCTGCGAGGATCCTCCCGGCGTGCGCGCCGGGCCGATGGGCGCGCTCTACCTCGCCTACCTGCGCGATCCGGACGGCAACAAGCTCTGCGGCCTGTACCGCGTCCCCTAGCCGGGCGCCCGCTCGCTCCAGTCGTCGAGATCCGGCTCCGCCCCCATCAGGGCGAGGCCGGTGGCGATCGAGACCAGTTCGGCGCCGCTCTCCATCTTGGCGGCGCCGAACCGGCGGTCGAAGATCTCGCGCACGGCCGGGACGAAGCTCGAACCGCCGGTGAGGAACACGCGGTCGACGCCGGCCTCGTCGAGGTTGGCGCGCTTCAGCGCCTCGTCGACGGCGCCCTCGATGGCCTTCAGCTCCGGCGCGATCCAGCGCTCGAAGGACTCGCGCTTGACCGGTCCCTCGATGACCACGTCCCCGCCGCGGAAGCTGAACTCGGCCTCTTCGCTGCCCGACAGACCTTCCTTCAGCCGCGAGACCGACTGGTAGAGGCGGTAGCCGTGGTTGTCGTCGAGCAGCTCGACCAGCCGCTCGATCTTCTCCGGCTCGGTGGCCGTACGGACCAGCTTGCGGATATCCCGCATGTCCTTTGACGCCCGCAGCAGGGCCAGCTGCTCCCAGCGCGCGAAGGCGGTGAAGTAGCGGTTCGGGATCGGCAGGATATTGTCGAACGCCTTGTAGCTGCTGCCCTTGCCCAGCCTGGGCGAGACCAGGTGGTCGATGATCCGGTAGTCGAAGGCGTCGCCGGCGACGCCGACGCCGGCGTTGGCCAAGGCTCTCGATCGGATGTGGCCGTTCTCGTGGGTGAACCGGACCAGCGAGAAGTCGCTGGTGCCGCCGCCGAAGTCGGCGACCAGCACGGTCGCGTCCCCCTCCAGCCGCCGCGCGAAGAAGAAGGCCGCCGCCACGGGCTCGGGCACATAGCGGATGTCCTCGAAGCCGAGCCGGCGGAAGGC
>JAZJXN010000054.1:0-5303 GCA_040390885.1 Pseudomonadota bacterium
CCAGGCCGCCTGTCAGATCGAGATGCCGCCCGTCGCCAATCCGTAGGCTCCGAACGCCGCCCCAGCGGCGAACACCGCCAGCACCGTCGCCTCCTGAACGGTGAAGGCGCGCCGCTTCTGCTCGCGCATCGCCTGCACGAAGAAGACCGTGGCAGGGACGTAGAGCAGCGCCGAGAGCAGCACGAACTTCAACCCGCCGGCGACGATCATCAGGCAGACATAGGCGACCGCCAGCCCGCCACAGACCAGGTCGCCGGTTCGGCTCTTGGAATTCTCGGAATAGGTCTGCCCCGTCCAGGCCAGCACCACTCCGTACCCTGCCACCAGCAGGTAGGGGATCAGGACCATGGCGCTGGTCATCTTGAGCGCCATGACGAACGCTTCCTCGGCGAACCAGGAAATGATCAGGAAGGCCTGGATGACGATGTTGCTCAGCCATAGGGCCGCGGCCGGCGCGCCGGCCGCGTTGGCCTTCGCCAGGAAGGCCGGCATGCTGCCGTCACGGGCCGCGACGTGCACAACCTCTGCCGAGAGCAGCGACCAGGACAGGTAGTTGCCCAGCACCGAGATCAGCAGCCCGATGCTCACCAGCAGCCCGCCCCAGGGCCCGAGCACATGCGACATGACCCCGGCCATCGACGGCGTCGACAGCGCGGCCAGATCCGGGCGCAACATGACGCCGTAGGACAGCATGGTGACCAGCACCAGCAGCGACAGGACGCCCAGGAATCCGAGCACCGTCGCAATGCCGACGTCCTCCGGACGCTTGGCGTATCGCGAATACACGCTGGCGCCCTCGACGCCGACGAAGACGAAGACGGTGACCAGCATGGTGGCGCGCACCTGCCCCGCCACGTTGCTGAAGGTGGGGGCCTCGCCACCCCACAAGTTCAGCGCGAAGATGTCGGCTCGGAAGCCGGCGACCATGACCACCAGGAACAGCCCGATCGGGATGATCTTGGCGTAGGTCGCCACGGCGTTGAGCGCGGCGGCGTTCTTCACGCCGCGCAGGACGAGAAGATGCACGCCCCAGACCAGCGCAGAGGCGCCGAGGATCGCGATTGCGGTGGTGCCGTCGCCGAACGCGGGAAAGTACAGACCCAGGGTCGACTTGATCAGGATCAGGCAGGCGGTATCGGCGAAGCACGCTCCGATCCAGTACCCCGCGGCGGAGATGAATCCGAGGTACTGGCCGAAGCCGGCCTTGGCATAGGCGAAGATGCCGGCGTCTAGATCGGGCCGGCGCCGCGCCAGGGTCTGGAATACCAGCGCCAGCATCAGCATGCCGCCGCCGGCGATGCCCCAGGCGATCATCGCGCCCAGCCCCCCCGTCGCGCGGGCGAAGGTCGCCGGCAGGGCGAACATGCCCGAGCCGATCATCGACCCGAGCACCAGCGCCGTGAGCGCCCTCAGGGAGAGCTTGTCTTCTGCCGACGTGGCGACAGCCATTTGCGATCCTTCCAGGGTCGCCGCGGGTCAGAAGGCCGCGGCGACAGTGACGCCCAGGTCAAAGGCGTCGAAGCGCGACTGCTCTCGATTGGAGAAGCGGTGCACGAGGGCCGCCTCCCATTCGAGCGACCAGCCGTGACCCAGGTCCTTTTCGGCGACCAGCACCACCGCCGCCGTTGCGTCGTTGCGGTTGGTGTTGAGTCCGTCGTTGAAGTCCGAGAAGGCCACGTCCCCCTCGAGGGTGATCTCATGGCCCAGAACTGGCGTGTCCCAGGTGTGGCCCACCATCGCGGTCAGGCGCGCACGGCGCAGCTCGGCGATGTCCGAACCCTGATACTCGGCCGACACCTCGGCATCCAGCGGGCCCATTTCGACGCTGTAGGTCAGGTCCGCGATACGCAGATCCAGATCGTGGTCGTTAAAGTCGTTCGAGAAGATCCCGATCAGGATGACTTCGGCGGTGAAGACGCCGGGCCCCAAGGTGCGGCTGGCGAAGGCGAAGCCTTCGAGGCGTCCCTCGCCAAAGGCGTCATCGTCGCTCGTGTAGTAGTCGGCGTCGATCAGAGCGCCACCGCCGATGTCCCAGCCGCCCCCGACCGCCACCGGGGTGACGTTGATCCCAAAGGCCGGCGTCAGGTAGCCGGCGTCGATCGGGTCGGTCCGGACGGATCCGGCATTGGAACTGTAGGTCCCGGACATTGACAGATCGAAGGTCACGGGCCGTCCGCGCGCTTCTTCCCGCGTCGGCAGTTCCGAGACGTCGTGCGGATGACGCCCCATCACGTCGTCGATGTCGTAACGGGCGGCAGGGTCGTACCCTTGCGCCTGGGCGACGCCGCTGCAGAGAGCGACCAGGACGGCGGCGCCCCCTGCGAGTTGGGCGAAGGTCATCGGTCCTGGTCCTAGAAATCCACGGCGTCGCGCTGGATCGGGCAGGTCATGCAGTGACCGCCGCCACGCCCACGACCAAGCTCGCCGCCGGGAATGGTGATCACCTCGATCCCCTCCTTGCGCAGCAGGGTGTTGGTGTAGGTGTTGCGGTCGTAGGCGTAGACGACCCCCGGCGAGGCGCAGACCAGGTTGGCGCCGCTGTCCCACTGCGTGCGCTCGCGCATGTAGGCGGTGCCGCCCGTCTCGACGACCCGCATCTTGACGCCCAGGGCCTCGCCGACGGTCTCGACGAAGGTTCCCTCGTCCTTGCGCAGATCCAGCGTGCCGGCCTTGTCCCCCGGACGGTAGGAATAGGCGTGGATGTTGTCGACGATGTCCGGATAGAGCAGGCAGACGTCGCGGTCGGCGAAGGTGAACACCGTGTCCAGGTGCATCGCGGCGCGCAGCTTGGGCATGGCGGCGACGATCACGCGGGTCGCGGCCCCGGCCTCGAACAGCTTGGCCGCCACCTGACCGATGGCCTGGCGGGACGTGCGTTCACTCATGCCGATGAGCACATTGCCCTTGCCGATCGGCATCACGTCGCCGCCCTCGATCGTCGCCTGGCCCCAGTCCTCGGTCGGATCGCCCCACCAGACCTTAACCTTGCCGGCGAAGTCAGGATGGAACTTGTAGATCGCGGTGGTGAGGATCGTCTCCTCGTGACGCGCCCGCCAGTACAGCGAGTTCAGCGTCACCCCGCCGTAGATCCAGCAGGTGGTGTCGCGGGTGTAGAGCGTGTTCGGCAACGGCGGCAGGAGGTACTCGGCCACGCCGGCTGCTTCGCGGATCAGCGCCAGCGTAGAGCCGCCGAACTGGCCGGGCAGCTCGTCCGTCGACAGGCCGCCGATCAGGATCTCGGACAGCTCGCGATCGGGCAGTTCGTCGAGATAGGCGCGCACCTCGCTGAGGAGCTCCATGCCGATCTGGTTGGCGACCACCTGGTTGTCGAGGATCCACTTGCGGGCCTCGGGAATGCCGACCGTCGTGGCGAGGAGGTTGTGCATCTCGACCACGTCGATCCCGCGGTCGCGCATCTTCTGCATGAAGTCGAAGTGATCGCGTTTGGCGGCGTCGACCCAGAGCACGTCGTCGAACAGCAGGTCATCGCAGTTGCTGGGCGTCAGCCGGGCATGGGCGCGGCCGGGCGCGCACACCATGACCTTTCGCAGTTGTCCCACTTCTGAGTGGACGCCGTACTCGCTCGCGGTGGTCATTTGATGCCTCCAGAGGTCAGATGGTGATGAAGCCGGAGGCCAGGCCGTACACGGCGAAGACCGCTCCGATGACGATGATGGAGAAGAGCGCCAGGTCGACCCGGCGCGTGAACACGCGCGTGGCCTGTTCGCGCCGCGCCCAGATGTAGAGGATGGTCCCGGGCGCATAGAGCAGCGCCGAGAGCAGCAGGAACTTCAGGCCTCCGGCCAGCACCATGAAGGCCGTGTAGGCGGTCGCGATGACGGCGAAGGTGAGGTCGCGGGTCCGCTCTTCCGGACGCACATCGTAGGTGTCACGCCGCTGGGCCAGCCGGACCCCGAACGCCGCCACGAACAGGTAGGGGATCAGCGACATGGCGCTGGTCAGGCTGAGCATCAGGGTGAAGGCGTCGCGCGACCAGTAGGTCGAGATGACGAACAGCTGCACCACGATGTTGGTGAGCCACAGGGCCGCCGCCGGCGACTGGTTCTTGTTCTCGGTCGAGAACACCTTCGGCATGTCACCCTTCTTGGCCGCGACGAAGAGCACCTCGGCGGCAATGAGGGACCAGGCGAGGTAGGCCCCGAGAACGGAAACCACCAGACCTACGCTGACGAAGATCGCGCCCCAGGGTCCGACGACCGCCTCGAGCACGGCCGCCATGGAGGGCTGGCGCATGTCGGCGATCTCGGCCCGCGCCATCACCGCGTAGGGGAGAAGCGTCACCAGGACCATCAGCGAGGTCACGCCGACAAAGCCGATGATGGTCGCCTGGCCGACGTGCTTGCGCTCCTTGGCGTAGCGCGAATAGACGCTGGCGCCTTCGATGCCGAGGAACACAAAGACGGTGACCAGCATGGTGGCCCGCACCTGATCAAACAGGCTCGCCTGCGGCATGCCGACGCCGCCCCAGAAGTTCTCCCGGAACATGCCGGCCTTGATGGCGAACGCCATCAGCACGATGAACACGACGATCGGGACGATCTTGGCGACCGTGACCACGGTGTTGACGAAGGCGGCGTTCTTGACGCCGCGCAGGATCATGAAGTGGAAAAGCCAGATGCCCACGGACGCGACAATGATCGCGGTGACCGTGTTGCCGTCGCCGAAGACCGGGAAGAAGGTCCCGAGTGTGGCCTTGATCAGCACCCAGTAGGAGACATTGCCGATGCAGCTGCCGATCCAGTAGCCGAAGGCGGACAGGAAACCCGGATAGGCCCCGAAGCCGGCCTTGGCATAGGCGAACACACCCGCGTCGAGGTCGGGCTTGCGTTCGGCCAGGGCCTGGAAGACCCGCGCCAGCATGTACATGCCGCCCCCGGCGATGGCCCAGGCGATCAGCGCGCCGACGGGTCCGGTGGCGGCCCCGAAGGTCCGTGGCAGCGAGAATATGCCCGCGCCTATCATCGAGCCGACGACCATTGCCGTCAGCGTCGGCAGCGACATCTTCTGCACAGCCAGATCCTCCCATGCCTGTCGTCATGGTTGAACGGGGCCGCCAAGGTGAACATCCGGCGGAGACCTGACGCTCTTCACGCCGATACCGTAGGCCTGATCCCTAGGTCGGGCCGGGACCTAGAACGGCCGTCGAAGGCAGCGCGCGGCAGAGCCGTAGGAACGGCGCGACGTCCTCGATTTCGCATCTGGGCGCCCCGTCAGGAGCGATACGAAGGCGGGCTGCCCGAGGCGCTACGCCCACAAGTCACCATCGAGTACATGACCTCTTC
>JAZJXN010000054.1:5313-14072 GCA_040390885.1 Pseudomonadota bacterium
ATACGGCTCGGGCTTCTTGTGCGACACAATAAGCGCCGCGAACTGGCCAAGCACCGCGATCCAGCGCAGGCTTCGGGTCCCAGCCAGCTGATACATCAGCACCAGCGTCAGCGGGATGGCCAGAAAGGCCCCGGGCAGGCCCCAGACCAGGCTCCAGCCGCCAACCGCGAGCAGGCCGGCGCAGGGGTCGATGTTCTGCGCCTTTGCCTGTAGCCGGGGCGTGACGAGATTGCCGACCACGAACGCGACCGTCTGGATGCCAAGGAATATCAGCAGACTGGGCCAGATCGACGGGAACTGCAGCAGGGCGAACAGGCTGGGGGCGATGCTGCCGACCGCCACTCCCAGGAACGGAATGTAGGCCAGCATGAACAAGGCGGCCGCCCAGACGGCCCAATGCTCGAGTCCGGCGACGAACATGATGAGCGCCGACGCGCCGGAGATCATCATGCCGGTCACGGTCTGGATCCACAGGTAGGTCTCGACGCCGCGAATGGAGCGCTCGACGAGGAGACGCGAACGTCCTCGTCCGCGCCCCGCCGAGGCGAGCCGGATCCGGCGCGCGATCGTCGCCCAGGTAAGGAGCAGGAAGATCACGAACAGCCCAGTGAGCACGAGCCCGGAGACGAGGCTGCGACCCCCGGCCAGCGTCCAGGTCGCGATGGTGCGCGCGTCGACCGACCCGACGAGGGCCTGCAGCGTCACCGGGTCTTCAAGCGAGAGCTTGGCGCTGACCTGGCCGAGGACGCCGTCAATCCTCCCCACCAGCGTCGGCAGGTCGCCCCCGAACTCCGCCAGACCAGGGAGCACGAACAGCACCACCACGACCAGTCCCCCGAGCGCCGCCAGCCCCGCGCTGAGCATCACCGCCCGCCGGTCCGCCCAGGGCCATACGGTAACGACGACGCGCACCAACGCCTGGATCAGGATCACGATCACCAGGGCAAGAGCAAAGGGCCACAGGATCGAGCGGAACAGGTGCAGCAACAGGACGGCGGCCGCAGTCCCGGCCAAGGCCCAGGCCGCGCTCTCGCCGGACCTAGGGAAATCTCTCAAGGGCGCGTCTCCTTGTCGGCCACGCGGGAAAAGCCCGAGCGTCAGCGGCGTCCGAGCCGGAGGTTCCGCGCATCCCGGGATCGTCCACGAGACGTCCAGCGCTATCGCGGCCGCAACCGGCGGACAATCAGGCCTTCACCTGACCGGTCGCCCCGAGGCGCGTCCCTCCCCTACGGATAAATTCCGCCGCTGCCTGGGGTGAGCACCGGATCGTATCGATGCGGAGGAGGTGCTGACGTGATGGCGTCCAGAGCGGCGGGCGTGACTTCGCCCAACGCCATTCACAAAAGCGATGGAACCGAACTCATGAAACTCGCCCTTCTTTCAGCCGCCTCCGTGGCGGCCGCCTTGCTCGCGGGCGCCAGCTACGCCCAGAGCAGCCCTTCCGACCCGAATGCTTCGCAGCAGTCGTCGACCCAGGCGCCCTCGGGCGACACGTCCGCGCCGTCGGCCCCTGCCCAGGGGACGAACGCGAGCGCCAACACCAACGTGGTCGTCGTCACCAACGGGCCGATTCCGGACACGCCCGAGAACCGCGCCCGCTTCACGCCGCTCTCGGCGACCGGCCGGGCTACCAAGCCAAGCGGCAACTAGCCGCCGCCGGACAGACGTGGCGATCGGGCGCGGTCGACCGACGGCGCAAGCCGCGGCGCGGGCGCGACCGCCACGTCGAGCCGTCCCTGCCCGTCACATCGGCGGGCTGACTTGAACGCGAGGGTCTGGCTGTCGGCGTGATCGCCGCCCTGCCCGGTGTAGAAACGGCGCGCGGTGCCGCGCTGCCCCAGTCAGCTGACGCCTGGTCCCGCCCGCTACGCGCCCAGCACTTCGTAGGCGGGCGAGGTCAGGAACTCTTCAAGCCTGTCCGCGAGCACCAGCTGACGGAACAGCCGGCTGGCCTCCTCCAGGCGCGGCGACGGGAAGTCGCGGCGGAGCCCGTCCATCTCATCCTCGAACAGCGCGGCGAAGAGCGCCTCGCTCATGGACCGGCCATCCTCGAGGCTCGCGCCGAGACGGGTCCATTGCCACAGCTGCGTACGGCTGATCTCGGCCGTCGCGGCGTCTTCCATGAGGTTGTAGAGCGGCACCGCGCCCCGGCCCTCAAGCCAGGCCTGGGTGTAGCGCACGCCGACGCGGATGTTCTCGCGCACGCCGTCCTCGGTGCGCACGCCGTCGTGCAGCCGCAGCATGTCCTGCTGGCCGACATCGACGTCTTCGCGCAGGCGGTCCAGCTGGTTGGGTGTCGGCATCAGGCGATCGAAGACCTCCATGGCCACCGGCACCAGATCCGGGTGGGCGACCCAGGTGCCGTCGTGGCCGTCGCCGGCCTCGCGCTCCTTGTCCGCCTTCACCTTGGCGAAGGCCGCGGCGTTGGCTTCGGGATCGTTCTTGATCGGGATCTGCGCGGCCATGCCGCCCATGGCGAAGGCGCAGCGACGGTGGCAGGTCTGGATCAGCTTCAGAGAATAGGCTCCGAGGAAGGCCTGGCCCATGACCATCGACGCGCGGTTCGGGGTCAGGAACCGTTCGTGGCGGCCCAGCCGCTTGATGAAGGAGAAGATGTAGTCCCAGCGGCCGCAGTTGAGGCCGACGATGTGGTCCCGCAGTTCATAGAGGATCTCGTCCATCTCGAAGGCGGCCGGGATGGTCTCGATCAGCACCGTGGCCTTGAACGTTCCGACCGGCAGGCCGAGGGCATCCTGGGCGGCGACGAAGACGTCGTTCCAGAGACGGGCTTCGAGGTGGCTCTCGAGCTTGGGCAGATAGAAGTAGGCGCCCGAGCCCTTCGCCATCGCCGCCTTCGCGTTGTGGAAGACGTACAGGCCGAAGTCGAACAGACCGCCGGCGACGATCTCTCCATCCACCTCCAGGTGGCGCTCGGGCAGGTGCCAGCCACGGGGCCGAACGAGCAGCACCGCCGGGTTGTCTCCCAGCTTGTAGGACTTGCCCGAGGTCGGATCGACGTGGCTGAGGTCGGCGTTCCAGCGGTCCTTCAGGTTCACCTGGCCCTCGACCACATTGGCCCAGGTCGGCGAGGTGGCGTCCTCGAAGTCCGCCATGAACACCTTCGCCCCGCTGTTGAGGGCGTTGATGATCATCTTGCGATCGACCGGACCGGTGATCTCGACCCGGCGGTCCTGAAGATCGGCCGGGATCGCGGCGACCTTCCAGTCACCGGCGCGGACACTCGCCGTCTCCGGCAGGAAGTCCGGCAGTTCGCCGGCGTCGAAGCGCGCCTGCCGCGCCTCGCGGGCGGCCAGCAGCTCGCGCCGGCGTCCATCGAAGCGACGGTGCAAGTCGGCCACGAAGGCCAGGGCCTCCGGCGTCAGGATTTCACTCGCGCGACCCTCGACGGGGCCGGTCAGGACGATGTCGGAAACGGCGGTGTCGAGAGGCATTGGAGGGTCCTGGACGCGGAAACTGAGCTGGTCTGGTCGGAAGTCGTCCCGGCGCGACAAGGCGCGCCGGGACCGTTTGGCGATCTTATAGGATCAGGCGCCGACGGTGTCGGTCAGTTTCGGATCGCGAACCGTCGGAATAATCTGATCTCCCCAGTTGCCAGCGCCGTCGTGGTGGCGGGATGCGCGCACCAGTTCGACGGAGTAGCCGGCGGCGATCGCCTTTTGCACTGCCTCGTTCAGGCGGTGAGAGGCTTCCGCGAGACGCTGGATCGCCCGGTCGCGCCCTTCGGTGTCGGGCATGACGGTGGGGGTGAATTGCGGCTTGGACATAGGGTGTTCCTCGCTCTGCTTGCTGCGCTGCCTACTCGGCGGCGAACTGGTTCATGGTGTTGCCGTGACCGCCGGCCTTCAGGGCTCGCTCGCCGGCGACCATTTCCTTGAAGGTGTCGCCGAGGTCGGAGCCGACTTCGTGCTGGTGCTTCACCGCCGAGACGCCACGGCGGATTTCCTCGCGCTGCACCGAATTGACGTAGGCCTTCATGCGGTCCTCGCCGAAGTAGCCGCGGGACAGTTCGTCCATGCTCTTCGCCGTGAGGTGGAAGGTCGGCAGGGTGATCAGGTTGTGGAACACCCCGGCGCGGGCCGAGATGTCGACCTGGAAGGCGGCCAGGCGGGCGTCGGATTCCACGCCGAGTTCCGTCGTGTCGAGGTCCTTGGACATCAGGCCGGCGCCGTCCGGATAGGTCTCGGCCGTGATCTTGCCCTCGGCGATCCACTGGTCGCGGATCTGGCGGCGCAGGTTCAGGGTCCAGTTGAAGGACGGCGAGTTGTTGTAGGTCAGCTTGGCGTTGGGGACGACCTTGCGGACCTCGGCCACCATCGAGGCGATCTCGTCGACGTTGGGGGTGTCGGTCTCGATCCACAGCAGGTCGGCGCCGCCCTGGGTCAGGGACGAGATGCAGTCCTCGATCACGCGCTGGCGGCCGGTGTTCTCCTGGAAGGCGAACAGGCCGTTGGGCATGCGCACCGGCTTCACGAAGCCGCCATCACGATACAGGGCGACTTCACCGTCCTGGATCGGGTTCTCCGGCGTGATGGCTTCCGTCGTCAGCCACTTGATGTAGTCGGAGGCGAGATCGCCCGGCGACTGGCTGACCGGGATCTTCTGGGTCAGGCCGGCGCCGAGGCTGTCGGTGCGGGCGACGATGACGCCCTCGTCCACGCCCAGCTCCTCGAAGGCCAGGCGGCAGGCGCGCAGCTTCTCGATGAAGTCTTCCCGGGGCACCGTGACCTTGCCGTCCTGGTGGCCGCATTGCTTGGCGTCGGAGACCTGGTTCTCGATCTGCAGGCAGCAGGCGCCGGCCTTGATCATTTCCTTGGCCAGCAGATAGGTCGCGTTCTCGTTGCCGAAGCCGGCGTCGATGTCGGCGATGATCGGCACGACGTGGGTCTCGAACTCGTCGATAGCCTTGATGGCGGCGCGCTCGCCGACCTCGTCACCGGCCTTGCGGGCCTCGGTCAGGACCTTGAACAGGTCGTTCAGCGCGACCTCGTCGGCCTGGCGCAGGGAAACGTAGATCTCCTCGATCAGATCGACGACGGCGGTCTTCTCGTGCATCGACTGGTCGGGCAGATGGCCCCAGCGGTTGCGCAGGCCGGCGACCATCCAGCCGGACAGATAGACGTAGGCGCCCTTCGTGGTGCCGCGCAGACGCTTGACCGACTTGATCATCTGCTGGGCGTGGAAGCCCGACCAGCAGCCCAGCGACTGGGTGAACTTGCTGCTGTCGAGGTCATAGGCCGCCATGTCGGCGCGCATGACGCCGGCCATGTCCCGGGCGATGTCGAGATGCGTGCTGTAGGTGTTCTGCAGCTTCAGCTGGATGATGGCGTCGATCTCGATTCCGCCCGGCGCCAGGCCGTCGGGGTAGCGGCGGAGAAGGATGTCGCGATGTTCCGCATAGGTCTTGCGCAGCGTCATTGGTCAGGTCCCGGAAAGCACGTGATGGATCGTTGCGTGGACCTAACGTCGGCAGCGGAACCGAGGCCAATCTAATGAAGGCAACTTGTCACAAACTCACTTTGTAAGATCTGTAAATATGTGACAACATGACCGAATGGCGACCACAGACAAAAAGCTATTCCTCGGGGGCCGGCTCAAGCGGCTGCGACGCGATCTGGGCGTGACCCAGAGCGTGATGGCGGAGCAGCTCAAGGTCTCCGCCAGCTATCTGAACCTTCTCGAACGCAACCAGCGGCCGGTCACGGCGCAGGTGTTGCTGCGGCTGGCCGAGGCCTACGACCTCGACCTGCGCACCCTGTCGGCCGACGAGCCGGGCGGCGGTGCGGGGCTCGAGGAGGTGTTGAGCGATCGCCTGTTCGCCGATCTCGCCATCAGCCGCCACGAGACCGCCGAGGTCGCCGAGCTCTCCCCCAGCCTGGCCGAAGCCTTTGTGCGGCTTTACCGCGCCTATCTCGACCGCGGAAACCTGATCGACCTGGGCGCCTTCGAGGGGCGCGACGGCGCAGCGCCGGCGGCGGTGACCACGCCGACGGACTGGGTGCGCGACCTGGTCAGCACGCAGCGCAACCACTTCGCGGAGCTGGAAGAGCTCGCCGAAGGCCTGGTGAAACAGCTTGGCGCCGACCCGAGAGACCTGAACCCGGTTGTCCGCCAGCACCTGCAGGATCGCTTCGCCGTCCGCACCCGGGTGATGCCCGTGGAGATCATGGCCGGCGCCCTGCGGCGCTACGACCAGCATCGAAAGCAGCTGCTCATCGCCGAGACCCTGGCCCCGGCCAGCCGCACCTTCGCGATGACCTACCAGCTGGGTCTGCTGACCCACGGCGAGGCGATCAGCGACCTGACCGAGCGTTTCGCGCCGCCCGACCGCGCCACCCGCCAGCTGTTGAAGGTGTTCCTCGGCAACTACCTGGCCGGGGCGGTGATGATGCCCTACGGCAAGTTCCTCGCGGCGATGGAAGAGACCGGCTACGACATCGAGCGGGTCCGCTCGCGCTTCGGGGTCTCCTTCGAGCAGGCGGCGCAACGGATGACCACCCTCGCCCGCGCCGGCGCACGTGGCATCTCCTTCTTCATGTTGAGGCTCGACGCCGCCGGCAACATCTCCAAGCGCTACTCAAGCGGCCCGTTCCCGTTCTCGCGCTTCGGCGGCACCTGCCCGCGCTGGAACGTCCACGACAGCTTCAAGACGCCGGGGCGTATCGTCACCCAGGTCATCGAGACGCCGGACGGAGAGCGCTACTTCACCCTTGCCCGGACGGTGCGCCGGGTCGCCGGCCTGCTCGGCGGCCTGGAGGACGAGCTGGTTATCGGCCTCGGCTGCGAGCTCAAGCACGCCAGCAAGCTGGTCTATTCCCGGGGCCTCGACATGGCCGCGCCCGCCGTGGTCGAGGTCGGCCCGGCCTGCCGTATCTGCGAGCGACGGCTCTGCCCGCAGCGCGCCGCCGCGCCGGTCAATCGCACCGCCCTCGTCGAGGAGTCGGTCAAGAGCGTCACGTCCTTCCCGTTCGTCGCCTAGGAAGGACGGCCCGCCCCACGTCGACTACTGCGGCCGCGGCCGATCCCCGCGCAGCAGTCCGCCCGGCGTTTCGCCTGTCCATGCGCCGTTCTCGAACGTCGGGATCCCGGACTTCACCGTCCACAGGTAGCCGCGCGCCTGCTGCAGCAGCCGCGTCCCGCCGGCGGGAAGGTCCTGGACGATCGCGGGCGGCCCCAGCGCCAGCTTGCCCTGGTCGATGACGTTCAGGTCGGCGAGATAGCCCGGCGCGATGACACCGCGATCGAGCCAGCCGACCTGCTGGGCGTTGCGCTGGGTGTAGCCGTGGACCAGCGACTCGAGCGGGATGCTCCGGCCCGATTTGTTGCCCTTTGACCAGAGCGCGATGGTGGTGGTCGGGAAGCTGCCGTCGCAGATGGTGCCGCAGTGCGCCCCACCATCCGACAGGCCGTAGAGCGTGTGGGCGCCGGTCATCATCCCGTGCACCGCGTCGAGGTTGCCGTGCGCGTAGTTGATCAGCGGCATGTACAGCAGCCGGCGACCGCCCTCCTCCATCATCACGTCATAGGTGAAGGCCGCGACCTCGGCGCCGGCCGCCTCGGCCTGGGCGCCGATCGACTGGCTGGCGTCGGGCTCGTAGTCGACCGGGTCGTTCATCCGGAACATGCGGGTGAAGCCGCGCGTCAGAATGGCGATGAAGCCGTCCTCGTAACGAACCCCCGCGTGCTCACGCAGGATCGCGGCCCGCACCTCGGGATCGGCCAGCTTCGCCAGCCGCGCCTCGATCGTCGGGGACTCGGCCGCGATGCGCCGATAGGTCGGCGTGGCCAGGAACGGGTTGGTGGTCGAGGAGAACGACAGGATCGCGCCAATGGCGCGCGGCGCGACCTGCGCCTTCACGTCCAGCCCCTCGGCGGTCATCGCCTCGAGCTCGGCGTAGATATGCTTCCAGCGATCCGGCGAGTCGTCGGACTGCTGCACGGTGAAGGACAGCTTGCGGCCGCTGGTCTGCGCGATCCGGCGGATCAGCGACAGCTCGGCCTGGGCGAAGTCGTCGTCGGCGGTCAGGTAGGCGTCGGAGATCAGCTGGATAACGCCCTTGCCGGCCTTGCGCAGCGACGCGGCGATGGCCAGCAGCTCAGGCTCACCAGCCGTCAGGGTGCCGATGTTGGCGCCGTCGCGGCTGCGGTGGGCGTGGGTCCGCGAGGTGGAGAAGCCCAGCGCCCCGGCCTCGAGTGACTCCCCGGTGAGCCGCGCCATCCGCTCGATCTCGGCGTCGGTCGGCGTTTCCAGGTGGTCGGCCCCGCGCTCGCCCATGACGTAGGTGCGCAGCGCGGCGTGCGGCATGTGGGCGCCGAGGTCGATGGCGTAGGAGCGACGACCGATGGCGTCGAGATAGTCGGGGAAGCTTTCCCAGTCCCAGGTCAGGCCTTCGGCCAGCGCCGTGCCGGGAATATCCTCGACGCCTTCGAGCAGCTGGATCAGCCAGTCGTGCTTGTCGACGTGGGCGGGCGCAAAGCCGACACCGCAGTTGCCCATCGCCGCCGAGGTGACGCCGTTGATCGACGAGGGCGCCAGAACCTGGTCCCAGGAGACCTGACCGTCATAGTGGGTGTGAATGTCGACGAACCCCGGCGTGACCAGCGCGCCGCCGGCGTCGATCGTCCGCTTCGCCGAGCCGCTGACCTCGCCGACCGCGACGATCACGCCGCCGTCGATGGCCACGTCGCCAGTGAAGCTGGCCGCGCCGGTGCCGTCGACGATGACGCCGTTTCGAATGATC
>JAZJXN010000055.1:0-2598 GCA_040390885.1 Pseudomonadota bacterium
CCAGGGCCCAGACCGACCCGACTTCCTCAACCACGCACAGCAGGCCGCCGTCGCGGCTCTGGTCGGCGCAGATGGCGCAGGGATCCGACGTATCCAGCGAGCCGCAGGTGCTGCAGGTGCGCACCTTGGCCCGCGCCTCGACCATAGCGTCGGTGAGGGGCTCGAGCAGCTGTTCCCGCCGCTTGAGCAGCGCCAGCGCGGCCCGCCGCGCCGACCGGGGCCCCAGCCCCGGCAGCTTGCCCAGCAGGGCGATCAGTCGTTCGATCTCGGGTCCGGCGGTGGCGGCCATGAGCCTGTCTTAGCAGGCTGATGCGGCGGGGGAAGGGTGCGTCCTTCGACACGCACCCTTCGGGCGCTGCTCAGGATGACGTGCAGTGTAGACGTCATGGTGAGCAGCGCCGCAGGCGCGTGTCGAACCACGCAACGGCCCTACGGCTGCTCGCGACTGAACATGCCCATCTGGACCATCTGGTCGCGGATCATCTCCGGCTGCGCGGTCTGCAGCTGGTCGTAGGCTTCCAGCTCTGTCGGCACGTACCAGTGGATCTTGTCGGTGTGGTAGGCGGACCAGACGGCCTCGGCGACTTCGCGGGGCGGGGTCAGGCGCCACATGCCTTCGGTGGGCGCGTTGGCCTTGGCTTCGTCGGGCAGGATCGGGGTGTCGATCATCCCCGGCAGGGTGTCGGCGACCCGCACGCCGAACGGCTTGAGCTCAACCGACAGCGCCTCGGTGAAGCCCTTCACCGCGTGCTTGGTCGCCGAATAGACGGCGATGTTGGCGATCCCGAAAATGGCGCTGCTCGACGAGGTCGAGAAGCACAGCGAGTTCGGCGTCGCCTTGAGCAGCGGGATGGCCAGGTGGATGCCGCTCAGCACCGCGACCAGGTTGATGTTGATGACCGCCATGCAGTCTTCCCAGGACATGTCCGCGAACGGACCGCCCCGGCCGATGCCGGCGTTGTTGAAGATGATGTCGAGCTTGCCGTCGGTGGCCTTGGCGAAGGCGTCCAGCGTGGCGCGGTAGGCTTCGCGGTCGGTGACGTCGAGGCGGCTGATCAGGCAGTTGTCGGCGCCCAGTTCGTTGCGCAGCGCGTCGAGCCCGGCGTCGTTGACGTCGACCCCGCCGACGAACCAGCCTTCCTTCGAGAACAGTCGAGCCGTCTCGAGGCCCATGCCGCTCGCGGCGCCGGTGATGAAGATCGCCTTGCGGCCGTTGGCGGTGGTCATGTTTCCGGTCCTCCCAAACCCGATTGTCCCCGCGAAAGCGGGGATCCAAGTTGAGGCCGGGTTCGCGGAAAGCCCGCTTGGGTCCCCGCTTTCGCGGGGATGAGCGGATAACTAGTCCTCGTCCGGCTCTTCGGGAACTTCCGTACCCGCTTCACCCTGCGGAACCACAAGCTGCTTCACGCCCAGCAGTTCGGCCCCCGGAAACGCCTCCATCACCGACATCACGAACGGGTCGGCGAGGATGGTGTCGCGGGCTTCCTTCTGCTCGCGCTTCTCGCGTTCCCAGGCGCTCTCGGCGCCGCCGCCGCCGGAGGTGGCGACCAGCCAGGTCTGTCCGGTCCATTCCTTGAGCTTGAGCGCCAGGCGCCGGGTCAGGTCTGCGGGCGCGCGCGGGGCGGGCTCGAACTCGATGGCCCCTGGGCGGAAGCTGATCGGCCGCACGAAGCGCTGGACGTCCATCAGCAGGCCGATGTCGCGCTTGGTCTGGATCAGCTTGAGCACGTCGTCGAACGTGGCCAGGGCGGTGGTCGCCTGGGGCGCCGGCTGCGGGGCGGCGGCCATCAGCGGCTGGGCCGCGAACACGCCGCCGCCGCCGCTGGCCTGGGCGCCGCCACCGCCGGAGGGCCCAGACCCACTACTGCCGCCGCCGGTCCCGCCGGGGATCGGTTCGCCGTCGCGCAGGGCCTTCAGCGCCTCCTCCGGCCCGGGCAGGTCGGCGGCGTAGCACAGGCGGATCAGCGCCATTTCGGTCGCGGCCGACGGGTCGGGCGCGCGCCGCACCTCCTCATAGGCCTTCATCAGCATCTGCCAGACCCGCGACAGGGTTCCGGCCGAGGCGGTGGCGCCGATGCCGGCCAGCTTCGAGGCCTGGTCCTTCGGCAGGTGCAGGGCGTCGGGACCAAGCGCCTTGGCCACCGAGGCGCCATGGCAGTGCTCGAGCAGGTCGAGCATCACCTGGGCCGCGTCGGCGCCGAAGCCCCACAGGGCGCGGAAGCCGAGCAGCGCCGCGCCGGTGTCGCCGCGCATCAGGTGCTCGAACAGCTCGATGGTCTTGATGCGGTCGGCGAGGCCGAGCATGTCGCGGACCACGGCGGCGCCGACGGTCTCGCCGCGGTCGCCCTGGACAATGGCCTGGTCGAGCAGCGACAGGCCGTCGCGCACCGAGCCCTCGGCCGAGCGCGCGATCAGGGCCAGGCCCTCGGCGTCGACGCGGACGCCTTCCTTCTCGGCGATGCCGCCCAGATGCTTGACCAGCACCTCCGGCTCGACGCGGCGCAGGTCGAAGCGCTGGCAGCGGCTGAGGATGGTCACCGGCACCTTGCGGATCTCGGTGGTGGCGAAGATGAACTTGGCGTGCGGCGGCGGCTCTTC
>JAZJXN010000055.1:2698-4225 GCA_040390885.1 Pseudomonadota bacterium
AAGGCGTTGGTCAGGGTCCTGACCATGGCCTCCTGGCCGATCAGGTCCTCGAAGGTGCGCGGCCGGTATTTCCGGGCGAGGACGGTGTAGGCCTCGCCGTCGCCCGGGGCCTGACCCTCGGCCTGGCCTTCGGGCGGCTGCGGCGCCGGGGCCGGCGCGGACGCGGGGGCGGGATCGCCGAAGATGTCCGCCGTATCGGGGTCGCGCTCGGGCGGAGCGTCGTCTTCGTCCCAAGGGGGCGGTTCGAGGGGGGCGTCGGAATCGGCCATCAGACCCTAGGTGTCTCACACCCGCTCATCCCCGCGAAGGCGGGGACCCAGGAGTTTTTACGTTTAGCGCCGCGCGGCCCGGACAAAAAGCCTGGGGCCCCGGCTGAGTTTATCCGCTGGCGCGCGCTTCGCGCGACCCGTGGGCG
This sequence comes from Pseudomonadota bacterium, assembly GCA_040390885.1. Taxonomy (GTDB): domain Bacteria; phylum Pseudomonadota; class Alphaproteobacteria; order Caulobacterales; family Caulobacteraceae; genus Caulobacter. Next base: position 3,114 of record JAZJXN010000055.1, read on the forward strand.
GGGATGACCGGGTAAATTGTCGTGAGGTGGAACCGGCGCGACCCGGAGCAAATCTCGTTGTGGCTGCTGCCTCTCGGCCCTGACCAGATTGGCGAGGCGTCCGCCCACACCGGTTCCCAGGCCTATATCGTGGATCGGAGCGCCGAGTGCAACTCCCTCCCCTTTATGGGGAGGGTGGTCGCGAAGCGACCGGGTGGGGTACGGCGGACGCGGAGCCCCACCCTGACGGCTTCGCCGTCTGTCCCTCCCCATAAAGGGGAGGGAGGCGGGCTTGCCGGAAACGCCCGTTTGCGCCACCAAGTCGCCCATGCCTCTTTCCCAGATCGCCAACGTCTTCTCCGGCAACCCCCTGAACCGCGCCAGCGAACGGCGCGGGGACGTCGCCTGGCTCGAGGGGCTGCAAAACGCCCCCGATACCCTGTGCATTCCGCTCTGGAACGGCTCGCCGCTCACCGAGAAGAGCGCCGACGGCAAGGTCCAGCTGGCCTATGTGCCGGGCGGCATGGCCAATGAGCTCGCCGGGGGCTGGGAACGGCTGCTGTTCCTGGGGCTCTGGAAAGAGACCGCGGTCTTCGCCGTCGACATGGAGGGCGCGCCCGATCCGACCGACGGGCCGCTGAACGGCCTCGGCAAGTTCGCCGACCTGCGCCAGGTGGCGCTGCTGCTGACGCCGGCCGAGGCGGCGATCGCGGCCACGGCCAAGGGCATGTTCGAATGGCGGCGCAAGCACCGCTTCTGCGCCAGCTGCGGCGAGCCCAGCCAGGTCAGCGAAGGCGGCTGGAAGCGCACCTGCCCGGCCTGCCGCACCGAGCACTTCCCGCGCACCGACCCGGTGGTGATCATGCTGCCGGTCAAGGGCGACAAATGCCTGATGGGCCGCCAGGCGATCTGGCCCAAGGGCATGTTCTCGGCCCTCGCCGGCTTCCTCGAGCCCGGCGAGAGCATCGAGGAGGCCTGCGCCCGCGAGGTGTTCGAGGAGGCGGGGCTCAACGCGACCAGCGTCCGCTATCACTCGACCCAGCCCTGGCCCTATCCGAGCTCGCTGATGATCGGCCTGATCGCCGAGGTCGACAGCGAGGACGCGCGGCCTGACCAGACCGAGCTCGAGGAAG
>JAZJXN010000055.1:4235-4545 GCA_040390885.1 Pseudomonadota bacterium
AGTGCGCTGGTTCACCCGCGACGAAGCCCGCCAGCTGATCGCCGGCGGCTTCGACGGCTGCTTCGCCCCGCCGGCGATGGCCATCGCCCACCAGCTGGTGAAGAGCTGGTCGGAGGAATAGGCGTTGTGTCCTTCGAGACGCGGCTTCGCCGCGCCTCAGGATGACTGAGGTGGGTGGCCTTCCACAAAATTAGTCATGGTGAGGAGCCGGCCCTCGGGCCGGCGTCTCGAACCACGCATTGAGCATCAGCTCAGCGCGCCGACCGCCACCACCGCCGTCCAGACCATGAGCACGATCGTCGACAGGCTG
>JAZJXN010000056.1:0-6334 GCA_040390885.1 Pseudomonadota bacterium
GGTGTCCTCGACCGTGTGGTGCATGTCGATGTGCAGGTCGCCCTTGGTCTCGACCTTGAGGTCGAAGCCGCCGTGGCGGGCAAAGCCTTCCAGCATGTGGTCGAAGAAGCCGATGCCGGTGGAGATGGTCGACTCCCCGGTGCCGTCGAGATCGATCCAGACGCGGATCTGCGTCTCCTTCGTCTCGCGCGTGACTTCGGCCGTGCGGGCCATCAGAGCAGTCCTTCCGCCTTGGCCAGGGACTCGAGCGAGACCGAAGGCCGGGGGCCGTAGTGGCCGATCACCTCGGCCGCGGCCAGCGAGCCGAGCTTGCCGGCGACGCTGAGCGGCAGGCCGCGCGCGATCCCCAGCAGGAAACCCGCTGCGTATTGGTCGCCGGCGCCGGTCGTGTCCACGACTTTTTCCACCGGATAGGCCGGGACGATCGCCGACTCCTGGCCGGCCAGGATCAGCGAGCCCTTCTCGCTGCGGGTGATGGCGCAGATCCGGGTGCGCGCGCCCAGTTGGGCGGCGGCGGCGTCGAAGTCGTCGGTCTGGAACAGCGCCTTCACCTCGTCCTCGTTGGCCAGGACGATGTCGCACTGGCCGTCGATGAAGCCGAGCAGGGCGTCGCGATGGCGCTCGACGACGAAAGAGTCGGACAGGGTCAGGGCGATCTGGCGGCCGGCGGCGTGGGCCAGGCCGGCGGCCTTGGCGAAGGCGCGGCGGGCTTCGCTCGGGTCGAACAGGTAGCCTTCGAGATAGACGATGGTCGAGCCCTCGACGATCTCGGGCTTCACGTCGTCCGGGGTCAGCTCCACCGAGGCGCCGAGGTAGGTGCACATGGTGCGCTGGCCGTCAGGCGTGACGTTGATCATGCTGCGCGCCGTGGCCGGACCGCCGGTCAGGGGCGTGGTGTGGAAGGCGACGCCGATCGCCTTCATGTCGTGGGCGAAGACATCGCCGAGCTGGTCTTTGGCGACCTTGCCCAGATAGGCCGAACGGCCGCCGAAGCTGGCGACGCCGGCGACGGTGTTGCCGGCGGAACCGCCCGAGGTTTCCATGCCCGCGGCCATCCGGCCGTAGAGCGCGATCGCCTGGGCCTCGTCGACCAGCTGCATCGAGCCCTTCACCAGCTGTTCGGCGGCGAGGAAGGCGTCGTCGCTGGGCGCGATCACATCGACGATGGCGTTGCCGATGGCGGCGACGTCGTACTGGGCGGTCATGCAGGTCCGATCGGTTCGGCTGGAAGGTCGCCGCGCTGGTTACAGGACAAGGCCGCGCGGGGCAACGCGGGGCTTGGGTCGAGACGGCTGAAGAACGGCGTTTGACTGACGTTGGGGCGGGTTGCCGAGAACATCGGCAAGCAAGACCCAACAAAAAGAGGAAACCCCAATGGCTGCCTACCTGATCTTCCAGCGCGACACGACCAAAGACCCCGAGGAAATGAAGATCTACGGCGGTCTCGCCGGCGCCTCGATGGCCGGTCACGCCGCCACGCCGCACGTCGTCTACGGCAAGCACGAAGTGCTCGAAGGCCCGGACGTCGAGGGCGTCGTCGTGGTGTCCTTCCCGACGATGGAAGAGGCCAAGGCCTGGTACAACAGCCCCGCCTACACCGCCGCCCGCGAGCACCGCTTCAAGGGCTCCGACTACCGGGTCGTGCTCGTCCAGGGCATCTGACGCCTTTGACGCCCGATCCAGGGTGAACTACGGGGCGGGTCATGACCCGCCTCGCCATCCTCACCCCGCGCACGGACGGCTATTACGGCCGCGCCTGGACCGCGGCCTTCGACCGCTATGTCCGCGCCCTGTCACCGCAGGGTCTGGACCTCGTTCCGCTGGACTGGCGCGAGGCCGCCACGGCTGATGTCGATGCGGTCATGCCGCTGCTGGCCTGGGGCTATCACATCGACGCGCCTGACTGGCTGGCGATGCTGACCGCGCTGGACGCGTCCGGCGTGAAGACCTTCAACCCGGCCGCCCTGCTGCGCTGGAACACCCGCAAGACCTATCTCAACGACCTCGAGGACGCCGACGTCCCGGTGGTGCCGACGATCTTCGTCGAGCGCGCCACGGCGACGGTGGTCGAGGGCGCCCGCGAGCTGCTCGGCGGCGGCGAGCTGGTCGTCAAGCCGCAGATCTCCGGCGGCTCGCACGAGACCGTCCGCCTGGCGCCCGGCGCGGTGCTGGCGGGCGGCCCCACGGGGCCGGCGATGATCCAGCCCTTCCTGCCGTCGGTGTCGGGGGAGGGCGAAATCTCGCTGCTGTTCTTCGACGGAGTCTTCAGCCACGCCATCGGCAAGGTCGCCAAGGCCGGCGACTTCCGCGTCCAGCCGCAGTTTGGCTCCAGGATCGGTCCGATCACGCCGACGGACGAGGCCCTGGACGTCGCCCGCACCGTGTTCGCCGCCGTCGACCAGCCGCTGACCTATGCCCGTATCGACCTGATCCGGCACCTGGACGGTTCGCTCCGCCTGATGGAGCTGGAGGCGATCGAGCCCGACCTGTTCCTGGAGCACGCACCGGACGGCGGCGCGGCGTTCGCGGCGGCGGTGGCGCGCGCGCTCGAAGACTAGGAACAGACACCAGAGGCGCCTTTCCCTAGCCACCCACGAACAGCTCCCGCGACGGGCAGAGGTCGTTGACGCGGCACTCCAGGCACTTCGGCTTGCGCGCCACGCAGACGTAGCGGCCATGCAGGATCAGCCAATGGTGGGCGCGGGTCAGGTAGGGCTGCGGCACGATCGCCATCAGATCCTGCTCGACCTTGTCCGGCGTCTTGCCGTCGGAGAGCTTGAGCCTGTGCGCGACGCGGAAGACGTGGGTGTCCACGGCGATGGCGGGCTCGATATCCAGTTCGTTCAGCACCACGCTGGCGGTCTTGCGGCCGACGCCGGGCAGGGCCTCAAGATCGGCGCGGTTCAGCGGCGCCTCGCCGCCGTGCTTCTCGAGGATGATGTTGGACAGGGCGATGACGTTCTTGGCCTTGTTCCGGAACAGGCCGATCGAGTTGATGTAGGGGATCAGCCCGTCGACCCCGAGCGCGGCCATGTCGGCCGGGTTGTCCGCGACCGGGAACAGCCTGGCCGTCGCCTTGTTGACGCCAACGTCGGTGGCCTGGGCCGACAGCGCTACCGCGACCACCAGGGTGAACGGGTTGGAGAAGTTCAGCTCGGTCTTGGGATTGTCCGACAGGGTCGAGAAGCGAAGGAACAGCTCGTCGACGCGCGCGCGCTCGCTGGGGCTCAGGCGTTTCTTGCGGATGGGCTTCCTGCGCGCGGTCGTCTTCATCGTCGCGACCATGGCCTGAGCCGAGCGGCTCGCCAAGCCGGGGCCGGAGGCCTATTTTCGCGGCATGATCGGTCAGCTCTACATGGACGCGGTGATCCGCCAGAACGCGTCGATGACGCCCCTGGGGCTCAAGGTGGTGATGGGGGTTATGATCGCCGCCAGCCTGATCTTCGGCCTCTTCTTCTTCGTCATCGGCGCCTGGCCGGCGCCGATCTTCCTTGGCCTCGACGTGCTGCTGGTCTGGCTGGCGTTTCGCGCCAGCTTCCGCGCCGCCGAGCGCCAGGAGCGGGTGCGGGTCACCGCGGAGACGGTCGAGATCTCGCTGGAGGCGGATGGTCGGGCGAAGACCGTCTGGACCTCGCCGACCGCCTTCACCGGCCTGGACGTCGAGTCCTATGGCCAGGACGACACCAAGGTGCGGCTGCGTATGAACCGCCGCCGTTACCTCGTCGGCCGGGCGCTGAGCCCCGAGGAACGCGCCGATCTCGGCCGCGCGCTGGAGACCGCCATCCGCAAGGCGCGGTCGGAACGCTATCCCGGATGACCGCAAGAACCGGGTGGAGACGGGTCCGGGCCGGGCCTAGCGTGCGGTCATGGCTTACGACATGACCGAGACCCCGATGACCGCCGACATCGTCCATCTCGAGGAGCGCGCCCTCGACTACGACCGCATGGCCAAGGCTCTGGCGTGGCTGGCGGACAACTGGCGGGAGCATCCGTCTCTGGACGAAGCGGCCGACGCGGTCGGCCTGTCGCCGTTCCATTTTCAGCGCGTCTTCACGCGCTGGGCCGGAGTCAGCCCCAAGACCTTCGTCGCCGCCATCGCCCACGCCGAGGCGCGGACGCTGCTGGAAGACGGCGCCAGCGTGCTCGACGCGGCGCTGGACACCGGTCTCTCCGGCCCCTCGCGGCTGCACGACCTGTTCATCGCCCAGGAAGCGGTGACGCCCGGCGAGGCGCGCCGGCGCGGCGAGGGCCTGGTCCTGCGGTGGGGATTCGCCCCGACGCCGTTCGGCCGCGGGCTGTTCGCCATCGCGCCGCGCGGCCTCGCGGGCCTTGGATTCGCTGAGCCGGGCGAGGACGACGCGGCCTTCGCCGACATGCACCGCCGCTTCCCGGCCGCGACCTGGCGCCGCGATGACGAGGCTGCCGCGGCGATGGCGCTGCAGGCGTTTTCGGGCAAGGGGGGGCCAGTGCCGCTGGTGCTGATCGGCTCGCCCTTCCACGTCCAGGTCTGGAAGGCGCTGCTGCGTATCCCCGCCGGCGAGACCGCCACCTACGGCGAGGTCGCCGGCTGGGCGGGCAAGCCCAAGGCCTTCCAGGCCACCGGCGCGGCCATCGGCGCCAACCCGGTCAGCCTTCTGATCCCCTGCCACCGGGTCATCGCCCGCGACGGCCGTCTGACCGGCTACCATTGGGGCCTCGCCCGCAAGGCGGCGATGCTGGGGATGGAGGCCGTGGCGCGGCGCGCCTGATCCTCCCTTCTGGGGCAGGTGGCTCGCCAAAGGCGAGGCGGAGGGGGTCGGGTTCATGAGGCGCTTCGCGCGGAACAGACCCCCTCAGTCAGCCCTCCGGGGCGACAGCTCCCCCAGAGGGAAGCATCTTAGATAGCGGCCGCGGCCCTACCGCTTCGCCAGCTCGATGCCCTTCACGATCGCGAACTTGGCCAGGTTCGCGCCGGGGATGAAGAGGTTGGCCGCCTCGGCGCCGACGTCGAGCAGGAACTGCGGTTCCAGCAACTTGCCAAGGTGTTGTTCGAAGGTGGAGCCGCCGGTGCGGGCCTCGCCGTTGAGGGCGTCGAACTCGACCACCGCCTCCTTTCCCTGCCACTTGAAGCGGAAGGCGTAGACCGGACGATAATAGAGTTCGATGGCCTCGAGCCGGATGGTCTCCTCGAGCACGGTGTCGGCGTCGATGCGGCCGATGGCGCTGGACACCACCTCGCGCACGAGGGTGGAGGCCTTGGCTTCGGACGGCACCACGATGGTGCCCTCGTTGGCCAGAACGGCAAGCATGTCGGCCGAGGCTTCGGCCGCGGGGTGGCGCAGATAGTCCGACAGGCCCAGCGCCTGGAGCTTGGTCAGGCCGTCGAAGAACACCTCCTTGCGGTTCTCCTCGCGACAATGTTCGAGGCCAGAGACCTGGAACTTGGCCCCGGTGACCGCGCGGGTCTCGCCGCCCAGCACCACGGACTGGACCTCGGGCGCGACGTTGACGCTGTACTCGCGCTTGCGCTCATAGGCTTGGATGCAGGTGCAGGCGATGCGCCAGAACGGTTGCAGCCGGCGCTCGCGGTAGACGATCTCGAACTCTTCGTCCTTCGGCTGCTTGAGGAAGCCGGTCATCTTGGCGAGGGTTCCGAACGCGTCGATGCGTTTGGTCCAGGCGCGCCCCTCGGCATGCTCCATCGAGAAGCGGTCGGCGAGGATCAGGATCCGCTCGTCGGCGAGTTCGACATTCATCGTGTGGCCTCCGTCGCCGTCAGCATGATGCCAACGAAGGCCTTCGCCTAGTCCGGTCGTTGCCCCCGCGCCGCGATCACAAGATGAATCGGCTCAGATCCGTGTCCGCCGCCAGAGCCCCGATCCGCGCCTGGACATAGGCGGCGTCGATGACGACGGTCTGGCCGCCCTTGTCCGAGGCGGTGAAGCTGATCTCCTCGACCACCTTCTCCAGCACCGTCTGCAGCCGGCGGGCGCCGATGTTCTCGACCGAGCCGTTCACCGCCACGGCGGCGTCGGCGAGGGCGTCGATGGCGTCTTCGGTGAAGGTGAGGGTGACCTCTTCCGTCGCCAGCAGGGCCTGGTGCTGGCGCAGCAGGTTGGCTTCCGGCTCGGTCAGGATCCGGCGCATGTCGTCGCGGGTCAGCGCCTTCAGCTCGACGCGGATCGGCAGCCGGCCCTGCAGTTCGGGCAGCAGGTCCGACGGCTTGGCGACATGGAAGGCGCCCGAGGCGATGAACAGCACATGGTCGGTCTTCACCGGCCCGTACTTTGTCGAGACCGTGGTGCCCTCGATCAGCGGCAGCAGGTCGCGCTGCACGCCCTCGCGGGAGACGTCG
>JAZJXN010000057.1:0-2375 GCA_040390885.1 Pseudomonadota bacterium
CATCTACGACGTGCGGCGCGAGACCAAGGGCCCGCAGATCATGCTCAGCCGCGCCCACCCGGGCTTCATGGCCAAGCTGTTCGCCCAGGAAGTGCCCGAGGTCTACGACGGCGTCATCGAGATCCGCGCCTGCGCCCGCGATAGCGGCTCGCGCGCCAAGATGGCCGTCCTCTCCAACGACGGCTCGATCGATCCGGTCGGCGCCTGCGTCGGCATGCGCGGCTCGCGGGTCCAGGCCGTCGTGGCCGAACTCCAAGGCGAGAAGATCGACATCATCCAGTGGTCGCCCGACGAGGCCACCTTCATCGTCAACGCCCTGGCCCCCGCCGAAGTCACCAAGGTGGTGATGGACGAGGAGGACGAGCGCGTCGAAGTGGTGGTGCCCGACGAGCAGCTGTCGCTGGCCATCGGCCGCCGCGGCCAGAACGTCCGCCTCGCCTCGCAGCTGACCGGCTGGCAGATCGACATCATGACGGAAAGCCAGGAGAGCGAGCGCCGTCAGAAGCAGTTCGCCGAGACCACCGCCCTCTTCCAGGAAGCCCTGGACGTCGACGAGGTCATCGCCCAGCTGCTGGCCACCGAAGGCTTCGTCTCGGTCGAGGACGTCGCCTACGTCGAGTCGCACGAAGTCGCGGCCATCGAAGGCTTCGATGAGGACACCGCCGACGAGCTGCAGACCCGGGCCCGCGAGTTCCTCGAGAAGGAAGCCGCCGCCCAGGACGCCCGCCGCGTCGAACTCGGCGTCGAGGACGCCGTGATGGAGATCGAGGGCGTGACCCTGCCGATCGCCGTGGCGCTGGGCGAAGGCGAAGTGAAGTCGGTCGAGGACCTCGCCGGCCTGATCCCCGACGACCTGCGTGGCTGGTTCGAGAGCAAGGACGGCGAGCGCGTGCGCGAACCGGGCATCCTCGAGGCCTTCAACCTGTCGCCGGACGACGCCGAAGCGCTGATCATGCGCGCCCGGGTGGTCATGGGCTGGGTCGAGGCCCCGCCTGAGCCCGAGTACATCGAGGAAGAGTTCATCGAGGGCGACGAGGCCGAAGCAGGCGTCGAGAACCCCGAGGACTACGACCTGGCCGTGGCTGAAGGGGAGGCGGAAGACGCCTAACGGCGTCTTCCGCGTGAGGGCGAACTCGACATGAGCGCCCCTCCGACCCGAACCCCGCGGACCCACGGGCAAGCCTCTCGCGAACGCCGGGACATCGTCTCCGGCGCCGTGATGGAAGAAGAGCAGCTGGTCCGGTTCGTCGCCGGCCCGGACGGCGTCGTCACGCCCGACGTGGCGCGCAAGCTGCCCGGCCGGGGCATCTGGGTCGCCGCCGACCGCGCCAGCGTCGACACGGCCGCCCGGAAGGGGCTGTTTTCCCGGGCCGCCAAGACCCGGCTGATCGCCCCTGCGACCCTCGCCGACACCGTCGACGCCATGCTGGCGAAGCGGGTTCTCGACGGCCTGGGCCTTGCGCGACGGGCCGGAGACATTATTTCGGGATTCGAAAAGGTCCTTTCGAGCATCCGCAGCGGCAAGGCCGCCTGGCTGATCGAAGCGACCGACGGCGCCGCGGACGGACGGCGAAAGCTGCTCTCCGCCACCCGGACCTCTCCCTCGCCGCCCCGCCTGTTCGCCGTTTTCTCCTCGGAGGAATTGGGTTTGGCCTTGGGGGGCGAGAATGTGATACACACCGCCTTCCTTGCGGGACGAGCCTCGAAAAGCTGGTCGTCGGACGCCCAGCGGCTATCGGGCTTCCGTCCGCTCCTCCCTGAGAGTTGGCGCGAGGAAGACGTGAAGGACCCGGCGTAGCCGCCGCGGTCCCGTTACGGTTTGAATCTAGACGTTTGAAGCCGGATCCGCCGGCTGTGAGTTAAGCGAGACGCATGAGCGACGAGAACGACAACGGCCGTACGCCCCCCAGGCCCTCCCTCACCCTGAAGCCGCGCGCGGGTTCGGTGAGCGCGGGCGTGGTGAAGCAGAGCTTCAGCCACGGCCGATCGAAGACAGTGGTGGTCGAGACCAAGCGCGTGCGGACGCATGTCCCGGGCGGTGCGACCAACCTCGCCGGTCCGTCCGCTCACGAGAAGCGCTCGACCTACGAGCCGGCCCGCCCGGCCTCGCCGCGCCCCGCCTCGTCGGGACCGGTCGATCCGTCCGGCAACCTGTCCGCTGAAGAGATGCGCGCCCGCCAGCGCGCCATCGACGCGGCGCGGGAAGCTCAGGAGCGTCAGGCCGCCCAGGCCGCCGAAGCCGCGCGCAAGCTGGCCGCGGAGCAGGCTGCGGCCCGCGCCGCCGCCCAGCCGGCCGCTCCGGCGCCGCAGGTCCAGGCTCCGGCCGCGCCTGTCGCCGCCGCCCCGACCCCGACGCCGGCTCCGGCCGCCCCCGC
>JAZJXN010000057.1:2385-11299 GCA_040390885.1 Pseudomonadota bacterium
GTGCCGGTCGTAAAAGTGCCGGACGATGCGTGCCCGAACTGCCTGTCTCCTAACGATGAGCTGAGCGACCGCCCATGAACACGACCGAATTGAAAACAGACGCGCAGGGCGGTTCGCTCTGGCGACTGGTTCTGGCCATTCGTCGCCTCGTATGGTTGGTCGGGGCGATGCCGGTGCTGCTCGTGGCTTTCGTCGGGCGTGAACGTCGCCCAGGCGCCCGCGCCGACCCCGGCTCCGCCCGCCCAGGCCGCCGCACCCGCACCCGCTCCGACGCCTGCGCCCGCGCCGGCTCCGGAAGCGCCCCGCGCCGCGGCTCCGGCTCCGCAGCCCAACCAGACCCGCAGCTACGAGCCGTCGCGCGAACGCCGCGACGACCGGGCCAGCCACACCACCTATCGTCCGCCCGCCAACACCGGTCCGTACAACCAGCGCACGCCGCGCCAGGACGGCCCCTACAACCAGCGCGCGCCGCGTCCCGAAGGCGCCGGCGGCTATCAGGGCAACCGCCCGGCCGGCGATCGTCCGCAGGGCGACCGTCCGCAGGGTGACCGGCCCCAAGCCCGCGCCGGCGAGACCGTCCGCTACTCGGCCCTCGCGCCCAAGCCCGTCGTTCGTCCCGGGGAGCGCCCCGGCGCGCCGCGCGGCGCCCGTCCCGGCGCCCCCGCCGCGGCCCCGGCCACGCCCGAGATTCAACGCGCCACCCGTTCGGCGCCCCGCCCCGGCGGCGGCATTGTCGACCGCCGTCCCGAGGATGACGACGATCGCCGCAAGGGCGCCGCGCCCGGCAAGGCCGTGTCGCGCACCAAGGGCGAGCCCAAGCGTCGCGAAGGCCGCCTGACCATCCAGGTCCTGGCCGGTGACGACGAGGGCGCCGCCGAGCGCATGCGCTCGCTGGCCTCGGTTCGCCGGGCCCGTGAACGCGAGAAGGAAAAGCGCCGTGGCGGCGGGGCCGAACAGGCCCGCACCGCCCGCGAAGTCGTCATTCCCGACGTCATCACCGTGCAGGAGCTGTCCAACCGGATGGCCGTGCGTGGCGTCGACATCATCAAGTTCCTGATGCGTCAGGGCGTGATGCTGAAGATCAACGACATCATCGACAACGACACCGCCGAGCTGGTGGCCACCGAATTCGGCCACACCGTCCGCCGCGTGTCGGAAGCCGACGTCGAAGAGGGCTTCCTGTCGACCGACGAAGGCGACGAGGGCGACCTCGAGACGCGTCCGCCGGTCGTGACCATCATGGGCCACGTCGACCACGGCAAGACCTCGCTGCTCGACGCCCTGCGCTCCACCGACGTCGTCGGTGGCGAAGCCGGCGGCATCACCCAGCACATCGGCGCCTATCAGGTTCGCCTGGAGAACGGCGACCGGGTCACCTTCCTCGACACCCCGGGCCACGCCGCGTTCAGCTCGATGCGCGCCCGCGGCGCCAACATCACCGACATCGTGGTGCTGGTCGTGGCGGCCGACGACGGCGTCAAGCCGCAGACGATCGAGGCCATCCAGCACGCCAAGGCGGCCGGGGTCCCGATCATCGTGGCCATCAACAAGATCGACAAGGATGGGGCCGACCCCACCCGCGTCATCAACGAGATGCTCCAGCACGAGCTGGTCGCGGAAAGCCTGGGCGGCGACGTCCAGACGGTCGAGGTTTCGGCCAAGACCCGCGTCGGCCTCGACGAGCTGATCGAACGCATCCTGCTCCAGGCCGAACTGCTCGACCTCAAGGCCAACCCCGACCGGACGGCCGAGGGCGTGGTCATCGAGGCCAAGCTGGACAAGGGCCGCGGCGCCGTCGCCACCGTCCTGGTCAAGCGCGGCACCCTGAAGCGCGGCGACATCGTCGTGGCCGGGGCCCACTTCGGCCGCGTCCGCGCCCTGCTCAACGAGCGTGACGAACAGCTGACCGAAGCCGGTCCCTCGACCCCGGTCGAGATCCTCGGCCTCGACGGCGCCCCCTCGCCCGGCGACGCCATCGCCGTGGTCGAGAACGACGCCCGCGCCCGCGAACTGACCGACTACCGTCAGCGCGTGAAGCGCGACAAGGCGGCCATCGGCGGCGCCGCCGCCGGCGTCTCCCTGACCGACATGATGGCCAAGCTGACCTCCAAGAAGGTCAGCGAGCTGCCGCTGGTCATCAAGGGCGACGTGCAGGGCTCGGTCGAAGCCATCGTCGGCTCACTGGACAAGATCGGCACCGACGAGGTCCGCGCGCGGATCATCCTGTCGGGCGCCGGCGCGATCAGCGAAAGCGACGTCATGCTGGCCAAGGGCGCCGGCGCGCCGCTCATCGGCTTCAACGTCCGGGCCTCGGCCCAGGCGCGGGCGCTGGCGGAACGCGAAGGCGTCGAGATCCGCTACTACTCGATCATCTACGACCTGCTGGACGACATCAAAGGCGTGCTCTCGGGCATGCTGGCGCCGATCCAGCGCGAAACCTTCCTCGGCAACGCCGAAGTCCTCCAGGTCTTCGACATCAGCAAGATCGGCAAGATCGCCGGCTCGCGCGTCACCGAGGGCGTGGTTCGCCGCGGCGCCAAGGTCCGGATCGTCCGCGACAACGTTGTGGTCCTCGAACTGGGCACCCTGCAGACGCTCAAGCGCTTCAAGGACGAAGTGCCGGAGGTCAACGCGGGCCAGGAGTGCGGCATGCACTTCTCCGGCTTCCAGGACATCCGCGCCGGGGACACCATCGAGTGCTTCACGGTCGAGGAAGTGAAGCGCAGCCTGTAAGGCGGCGGTTCAACACCATCAGATCGAGGCGCGGAACGCGAGTTCCGCGCCTTTTTCTTTGCGGCCGAGCGCAACTCAATATCCCGGCGCAGAACGGCATCGACCCGCCGAACTCAACCCTTGGCCTGTTTTCAAACCGGTTGCCCTCCTTGCGCTCTGGGTTCAGTTTCCGCCTTAGAGGCTCAGGGTTTCATCTGGGTCCCGGCCTTCGCCGGGCATACGGGGGTGGGGCAGTGACGGTTGGCAAGAAACACATCCTCTCTGCCGTCATCGGCGGCGGCGTCGCGGGGCCGCTCGACCTGCTGGCCGCGACGACGCAGTTCAACGCCCCGTTCGACGTGATCTGCAAGTCGGTGGCGGCGGGCTGGATCGGTCGCGACGCGGCGATGGCCGGCGGGTTGCCGATGGTGCTGCTCGGCTTTTTCTCGGACTTGGCGATTTCGATCGGCGCCGCTCTGGTCTATGTCACAGCCAGTTCGGCGCGGGACATCCAGCGCCCCTGGATCAACGGGACCCTGTTCGGGCTGGCCATGTTCACCGTCATGCGCTTCATCGTCACGCCGCTTTCGGCCGCGCCGCGCGGCGCGATGCCGCCGCAGGCGCTGGCCGAGAGCCTGCTGGTCCACGCCTTCCTGTTCGGCCTGCCGGTCGCGCTGATCGCGGCCTGGATCCTGAAGCCCCGGCAGGAGGCTTTGGCATGAAGACCCCGCTCCTCATCGTCCTGCTCACGGCGACGCTCGCCGGCTGTGCGGGCGCCGGGCCTCGGACCGTCGCCTCGACGCAGGCCTGGTGCGCGATGGACCTCGCCCAGCAAGGCGTGGTTGTGACCGCGCGCGGAACCCAGCTGGCCCTGCGCCCGGCCATCGTCCCTCGGCTGCAGCGCGCCTCGTTCCGCAGCCAGCCCGGCACCGCCGTCCTTTCCTGCAAGCCGGTTCTCGGCGCGCTCACCGACTGCGTGGTGCTCTACGAGGAACCCGGCCGCCAGGGCTTCGGCAAGCTCGCGCTCGGCTACGCCGACCGCGTCATCTACCCGAGCGGCGCCGACGGCGAGACGGCCGAGGTGCGCTTCCGCTTCGACGCCGCGGCCGGTCGGCCGGAAACCACCTGCAGCTGAGATCGCCGCATTTCCGCCGCCGATCGACGCGATTGAGGCCGACATGATCCGCAAGATCGCCACCCTCGCCGTCCTCGCCCTGACCCTCGCCGGCTGCGCGACCGCCGCCCGCCTGGACGCGGCGGGCGATGTGCACGACCTGCTGGTCGCCATCCGCGATAACGACAAGGCCGCCTTCGACGCCCACGTCGACCGCAAGGCGCTGAAGCGGTCGATCGAGTCCCGCATGACGCAGGAGACCGAGCGCGCCGATATCGACGACGGCTGGCGCGCCGCCGCCGCCCTGCTCGCCCCCAGCCTGGCCGACCTCGCCGGGGAGGCGCTGATCCGGCCGGACGTGTTCCGCGCCGCCGCCCGCCAGTATGGCTATACGCCGGACCAGCCGCTTCCCAGCCGCCTCGCCATCGGCGGGGCGCTGAAGGCGATGCCGGACGGCCGCGTCTGCGCCACAAAGAAGAAGGACGGCCCGTGCCTGCTGGTGTTCACACAGCAGGACGGCGTCTGGAAGCTGTCCGGGTTCGAGGGCGACCTCGCCGACCTGCGCGGCAAATCCCGCAAGAAGAAGTAGGCTTTCAGCATGTTCCCGCCCGCCCGTTCCGTCGCCCTCGGCGCCGCCGCCCTCACCCTGGCTCTGGCCGCCGCCACGCCCGCGGCCCAGGCCGCGACCAAGCGCATGGTCACCTACGATTCCGCCTCGCCGGACGCCAAGCGCCTGACCGGCGCCGGCCTGACCTTCGTCTTCACCAAGTCGATGATGCGCACCCGCATCCTCGCGGTGCGGGCCACGGCGGTGCCGGTCGGGGTCATCCCGCGGCCGCTCAACGACGGTGGCACCGTGCGTAAGCTCGACGTCCTGATGGGCGAGGACCGCGGCTCGGGAACCCTCTACGAAATCGACCCTGCCGCCGCCGAGGGCAAGGTCATGATCCAGGCCTTCTGCCCGGGCGCGAAGTCGGGCTGGCTCGCCGTCGGGCCGTTCGCCCACGGCCGCGACCTGCGCGTCCACGCCTTCGGGGCCGAGCCCGGCGGCGAGCCTCGCCTCTGTGCCACCATGGACTTCGCCTGGCACGGCGAATGGCGCATGCCCAACACCAACAGCAGCGACATCACCGCCCGGGTGAACCGCCCGGACTACATCAAGACGCTCGGCAACTAGCGCGCAGGCGCGCGCGACGCGCTATTCCCTATTCGCGCCTGTGCCTTAACCTCGGCGCATGCAGCAGCACGCCGACATCCTCGCCGCCTACGAGCGCTTCGACTTCACCGACGGGCCCTGGACGCGGCCGGTCTACCGGCGCGGCACGGGTCCCGGCGTGATCATCATGCATGAGGTCCCGGGCCTGCATCCGCTGGTGGTGCGCTACGCCGACCATGTCGCGGCGGCGGGGTTCACGGTCTATTTGCCCAGTCTGTTCGGCGAGCCCGGCCGCCCGGTCTCCAACGGCTATGTGGCGCGGGAGATGCTGCTGAACATCTGTATCCGCCGCGAATTCAACGTCTGGGCCAACGGGAAGTCGTCACGCATCGTCGACTGGCTGCGGGCGCTGGCGCGGAAGGTCCACGCCGACTGCGGCGGGCCGGGCGTCGGGGCGCTGGGCATGTGCTTCACCGGCGGCTTCGCCCTGGCGATGATGACCGAGCCCTCGGTGATCGCGCCGGTGCTGAGCCAGCCGTCGATGCCGATCGGCCGCGGCGCGGGCCGCGCCATCGACTGCTCGGCGGCGGAGTTCGCATGCGTGAAGCGTCGGCTCGCGGACGAGGATCTCAGCGTCTTGGGCCTGTCCTTCCACGGCGACCGCTTCGTGCCGCCCGGCCGCTTCGAGATGCTGAAGGAAGAACTCGGCGACCGCTTCGAGGCCTGGCAGCTCAAACAGGAAGACGGCCAGCCCGGCACCGGCGTCCCGAGCCACTCGGTGCTGACCATCCACCTCGCCAACAGCGGCCCGACGCAGGAGGCGAAGGCGCGGACGATCGGCTTCTTCAACGAACGCCTGAAGCCCGCATAAGGCTGTCATCCCGGCCGAAGCGCGTAGAGCCGGGGCCCAGACTTATGTGCGTCGGCCACTGGGTCCCGGATCGCCTTCGGTGTCCGGGATGACAACTATTTGGGGGACTTCGGTAGACGCGGCCCCCACGGCGTCAGGGCCACGAAGCCGGCCGTCACCGTGCCCATCACCACCATGCCGAACGCGACCAGCGCGAACAGGGCCCAGGACGGGGCGTCGGCTCGGATCAGCAGCCAGCCGCCGATCGCCACTACCGCCAGCCGCACGGTGCCGGCCAGCAGCGGGCCGCCGATCTTCCCCGCGCCCTGTGACGCGAAATAAAGCGTCAGGCTCAGGCCGAAGAACACGAACGCCGGGCCGGCGAAGCGCAGGTAGAGCGACGCCGCCGCCATCACCCCGGGATCGCGGGTGAAGATCGACACCCACAGCTCCGGCGCGAGGCTGAGCAGCACCCCGACCAGCCCGAGGCCGACCGCGCCCAGCGCGCCGGCGGTCCAGGCGACCTTGCGCGCGCGCGGCACGTCGCCGGCTCCGATCGCCAGCCCGACCATCGGCAGCGACGCGACCCCGACCGAGAAGGCGATCGGCACCAGCAGGAACTCGAGCCGCGATCCGATGCCGTAGCCGGCCAGGGTCTCGACTCCGAACCGCGCGGCGATGGCGGTAATCACCAGGATGGTGCCGACGGTCTGGATCGGCGACAGGAGCGCCGGGCCGCCGACCTTGAGGATGTCGGCGAACAGCTCGCGTCTGAGCGGCCCGATCATGGTCAGCCGCACCCGCGTCCGCGGCCGTCGCATCAGGAAGATCAGGATCAGGGTCACGGTCACGCCGGAGATGGCCTGGCCGAGGCCCACGCCCACGATCCCGAGCCGGGGCAGCGGCCCCCAGCCAAAGCACAGCGCCCCGCCCAGCAGCACCTGCAGCGCCGATCCGGCCAGCAGCGCCACCGACGGCCCGACCATGTCGCCCGAGCCGCGCAGCACCGAGGCCAGCATGTTGCTGAGCCAGATGGCGAGCGCGAAGCTGAACACGATATGGGCGTAGAGCACCGCCTGGCGCAGGGTCTCGCCTCGCCCGCCGAGCAGGTGGAAGACATGCTCGCCGAACAGGGTCAGCAGCAGGGTGAAGAACAGGCCGAGGCCGAGGCCGATGACCAGCGCATGGCGGGCCAGGGCGTCGGCGCGGGCCTGGTCGGCGGCGCCGAGCGCGCGGCTGATCGCGGCCGAGACCCCGCCGCCCATCGAGCCGGCGCTCATCATCCCCATCAGCATGATCAGCGGCAGCACCAGCGCCGCGGCGGCCAGCGGCTCGGCCCCGAGCCGGCCGATATAGGCGGTCTCCGCGATGGCCACGGCGGTCGAGGCCATCATCCCGATCAGGTTCGGCGCCGCCAGCTTGATGAGCGTCGGCGCGACCGGGGCGATGAGCAGCGGATGCGGTGGCGGCGGCGCGCTCGTCTCGGTCATCCTGTCGCCGCCCCTTCGTTTTGATTGGCAACGATACTGGCAGGGAGACGGTGCGGCAGGCTACTCGCATTTTGGGAGGGAGGCCGAAACTGGACAACCGGCCCTCACGCGCCTAGACACCCGCCCTTGTTTTCCGCCCGCCCCGGGTTCGATCCCCGCCGCCGGCCACGAGGTTCAAAGCCATGTCACGCGCCAGCCCCAAGCACGGCAAGTCCCGCCACCAGGCCCCGTCCGGCCCGACCCAGCGCCAGCTGCGCGCCGGCGAGCTGATCCGCCACGCCCTCGTCGAGATCATGCGCGAGGAGGAGATGGACGATCCCGCCCTCGCCGGGGTGTCGGTCACCGTCTCCGAAGTGCGGATGAGCCCCGACCTCAAGCACGCCATCTGTTTCGTCGAGCCGCTCGGCGCCGGCGTCACCGGCGCGGCCACGGCGGAGATGGTCACGGCCCTGAACAAGGCCAGCAAGTTCCTGCGCGGGCGCCTCGGCCGGCACATCGACATGCGCTTCACCCCGGACCTGAAGTTCTTCCACGACGACAGCTTCAACCACGCCGCCCGCATCGGCGCCCTGTTCGACAACCCGCGCGTCCAGGCCGACCTGCACCCGGACGACATCCCTTCGCCCGCCGCCTCGGACGACGACGCCTAGGATGGCCCGCCGCAAGAAGGGCGACGCCGTCTCCGGCTGGATCTGCCTCGACAAGGCCTACGACCTCGGCTCGACCCAGGCGGTCGGCAAGGTC
Source organism: Pseudomonadota bacterium (assembly GCA_040390885.1). GTDB lineage: Bacteria > Pseudomonadota > Alphaproteobacteria > Caulobacterales > Caulobacteraceae > Caulobacter. The sequence continues at coordinate 10,452 of JAZJXN010000057.1, forward strand.
CGCCGCCTGTTCAACGCCCAGAAGGCCGGCCACGCCGGGACGCTGGACCCGCTGGCCACCGGCATCCTGCCGATCGCGCTCGGCGAGGCGACCAAGACGGTCCCGTTCATGATGGACGCCGACAAGGCCTACCGCTTCATGATCGAGTGGGGCCGCACCACCACCACCCTCGACCGCGAGGGCGAGACCACCGCCAGCTCTGACGTGCGCCCGACCCGCGAGCAGGTCGAGGCCGCCCTCCCCGCCTTCATCGGCGAGATCCAGCAGATCCCGCCGATCTATTCGGCCATCAAGGTCGACGGCGAACGCGCCTACGACCTGGCCCGGGCGGGCGAGATCCCGGAGCTGAAGGCCCGCGCGGTCGTGATCCACTCGGCCCGCGTCAGCGCCGCCCCGGATGTCGACCATGTCGAGATCGAGATCGAGTGCGGCAAGGGGACCTACGTCCGCTCGATCGTCCGTGATCTGGCCGATGCGCTCGGCGCCTGCGCCCATGTCAGCGCCTTGCGCCGGACCCGGGTCGGGCCGTTCAGCGAGGATCGCGCGATAACGCTGGAAATCCTTGAGGATTTAGGCCATAAGGCCGCGCTTCCGGAGGTATTGCTCCCGGTCGAGACCGCGCTGGACGACATCCCGGCGCTGGCCGTGACCGCGGAGGACGCCTTCCGGCTGGCGCAGGGAAGACCCATCGTTCTCGTTCCCCGACAGGTCGAAACGCTCAAGGCCCGCCTCACCGGCGGATCGAGACTGGTTTCGGCGATGGAGGGAGACAGGCTGGTGGCCCTCGCCGAGATGCGTGCGGGAAGGCTCAATCCCGTCCGGGTCTTTATTCAAGCCTGAGCGGAGAC